>QKDC01000170.1 GCA_003246755.1 Gemmatimonadota bacterium
GGACCCGGCGCGCATCCGGCGACCATGCTGCAGAGAACCAGGGTGAGCACAGGAGAGTAGTATCGCATGGGTTCCTCCATGGTGTCATGCGCTCACACCTCGTCCCCCACCGCTGCAAGCGCGCGTTCGATTCTTCGATCGGGAACGAGCCAGATCAAGGCGACCAGCAGGTAGAGTGCCCCCGCGATCCAGGGTGACAGCAACGCGCTGGCGATGGCAACGACATAGATAAGGGGCGAGAGATTGCCCTTCACATCGCGACCGATGGCCTTTCCCATCAGAGAGTCCGGCCCCTCTTCGATGATGATCGCTCGTTGGAGAATCCTGTACGCGATTGCCGCCGCCAAGAGAACCACCCCATAGAGTGCCGTGGGGATCGTGGCGAAATGGTTTTCGCCCATCCAACCCGTGACGAACGGAACGAGAGAAAGCCAGAACAAGAGATGCAAATTGGCCCACAGGATTGAGCCATTCACACGCCTGGTGACCTGGAGCATGTGATGGTGGTTGTTCCAGTAGATCGCTAGATAGAGGAAGCTCAGCACATAGCTCATGAACACTGGAAGCACAGAGCGAAGGTCGCCAAGACCAGCGCCCTCCGGAGCTCTCATTTCGAGGACGGTGATTGTGATGATGATCGCCAATACGCCATCACTGAAGGCTTCGAGACGTCCTTTGCCCATGGTCACGCCAAAACCGGGACCTTTCTGATGAGGAAACCCCCTCCATCACACAGGACAGCGTGACAGAGGGAGTGCTGTTCCGCAACCCAGCCTAGGGCTTGGCGAGGGACATGTCGGCGGAGTAGATCTGGTCTTGGTGAGAGCCGTAGTACTTGAAGAACAGGCTCGCGAGTTCATCAACCGCCTCACGCTCGGGAGTGCCCTCTTTCGGGAAATGCTCTTCGAACCACGCGGTACATGGTGCGCACTCGGCGGACAAGTCAGCGAGATCGGCATACTCGGCGATGATTGCCATGTCACCAGCGTTGGAACCATACCAGTGCTGCACCACACGATACGACAGCACTTTGGGGTTGATTTTGGCTGGTGGGACCATCCAGTTGCGCAGGTATTCCAGCACCTTGCCGCGGTCGGGGCCCAGCGGGACCCTGAACGTGCTGACAGTGACGACGTGGAAGTTGGGTGGACTATCCTGGGCCAACGCGGGGGACACCCACAAACAGCCAGCGGCGGCCGCCATCATGGCGACATGGAACTTCTTCATACGACTCTCCTGTTGTGAGGATATGGAATTTGGGGAGAACGTACTGTGCCGGCATGGAGGCCGATAGGGGTCACCGTGGATTAGAAGCCCCCACCACCGCCGCCGCCACCACCACCGCCCGAGAATCCGCCACCACCACTGAAACCCGATCCGCCTGAGCTACGGGGTCCCGAGGACATGGTACTCGCCACCTTGGTCGACATCGATCCCATCCGAGAGGAGAAGTCATGCACGTTGAATGCAGAGAAATTCGAGCCCACATACCACTGCGGTGGTTCCAGGTAGATACCCTCGAACGCCTTCGCCCACTTCTTCTCTACGCCAAACGCCATCGCATACGGCAGGAACCCCTCGAACATCTCCGGGGTCTTGACCACATGGGCGTAGTGCTCGGATTCCACCCGCCGGAGGAACTCCTCGAATCCCAGACATTGCTCCCGTGTGCGGGCTCCCTTGACGGTGCGTGCGGGCATGACAGTCCCAAACCCGATGACGATCAGGCCGACCAGGATCCCCGCGATGACGAATGGCACCGATGTGAGGAGGAGTTTCGAAGCGAGGGCTCCTCCTCCGACCGCGATGCCGACGCCCAACGCGATTCCGATACCCACCCACATTCCCTGGACCTTGTCAGGGCGAGAGGCGTAGTAACCGGCGTCGATGAGTTGCTTGAAGATGTCGCCCTTGATCTTGGGTAAATAGGTGTAGAACTCGTGTTCGAGGTCGGAAAGCTCGACTTCGCTCTGGCCTGCGTCGAACACGCTGTCCAGGACCCGGCGCTCATGGCGGGGGAGGTGTTGGGCCGACACGTCACGATTCCGGAGGAAGGCGTACTCATCGTCTGTCACCAGGCCGAGGAACCGGTCCTTCTTCCGTTCTTCGATGCGGATATGCCCCTGGACGGCCAAGTTGACCAGGGTGGCCGTGATGTCTCTCATGTCCGCCGAGTTATCGATCAGGGTCCCCGCTTCGGCGGGGGTCAACCCCTCCGGGGGTTCGTATCTTACCGCGACGGGCAAGGGCTCCGGGTCACGACCTCGTTGCTTCCAAAGTGAGTACATGCCGAAGAAGGCGAGAATCGGCAGGAGGAGGGGCCAGTTGTTGAGGAGAAAACCGCTGGTCTTGGCGGTCACGGATGGCCGCTCGACGAGTCGAGTCGGTTCGGAGACCGGTTGCGCTTGGCCCCCGGCGACGGCTGGTGGGCCCGGCGGGTGGCCAAATGGATTCCAACCAACGACGCCGGTCAATCCCTCCCGGAACGCCAGGGCGTGCGGCATCTCGATCCGAACCGTGTTGTCATCGATGGTCACGATCGCGTCCTGAGACCCCGAACGGTAGGCGCCATTGAAGGCGATCGCTCGCACACCCTCCACACCCCGCGGCAATGTGATGAGCGCAGTTGCCGCCTCGATCGGCACTTCCCATTCGTCTCCCGTCACATTCCAGTACAACTCGTCATGCTCCTCGAAGAACCGGAGCGCGTTCGTCGCCTTGTACTTGAGGACCACGGTGCGGGTTGTATTCATCGCTCCCGGCACCCAAACCTTGTACTTGATGTAGTGGCGCTCGCGACCCGCTTCGTAACGGAGCGACTGGCCGCTCCCATCGGTCACGCTCTCCAGGTCCAGGCGGATCGTCCAGTTGAAGCCCTGCGGCGTGCGGTAAACGACGGGGATGGTCCGGTAGATCCCGTTCCAGGAACCCGTGAAGCGCGGGGTGATCGTTTCGGTGACATCAATGGTGCCGTCGCGATTGACGGTGATCGCCGCGTCGAACCGCTCGATCACGAGAGAGCGCTGCCCCAAGGCGGGGGCGGGCAACGCCCAGAGGAACAGGAGAGCGGCGATAGCGATTCGGGTCATGATCCCGTCCCTCCGAGTTCGATCTGGGGAACGGTACGTTCGTCATCGTCCCCCACACCGAAGAATTCGCCAGGGCCGAACCCGGTGGCGCGTGCCACCAGGTTCGTCGGAAACTGCGCGATGCGCGTATTGAGGTCTCGGATGACCGCGTTGTAATAACGGCGCGCGTTTTGGATCTGGTCTTCGATGTCGGTCAGTGTCCGCTGCAGTTCGAGGAAACTCTCCTGGGCCGTCAGGTCCGGATAGGCCTCGGCAACAGCCAGGATACCCCGCACGGCGCCACCGAGTTCACCCTCCGCAGTACCGGCATCTCGAGGGCTGCCCGCGGCGATCGCTCTGGATCGGGCTTGCACGACGGCCTCGAGTGTCCGTCTCTCGTACCCCGAATGGCCCTCGACCGTTGCCACCAATCGTGGGATCAAGTCGTGACGGCGTTTGAGTTGGACATCGATGTCGGCCCAGGCGTTGGTTGCCAGAAGCCGCAACCGCGCGAGGCTGTTATAGATGACCGTGACCACCACAGCCAGGCCCGCAACCGTGAGGAGCGCAACGGTCATCGAAGCTCGGAAACTCGATCGCACGACATGCACTACCGTAGTGTTGGCCTAGGGTCCCCGCAAGGTGAAGTCCGCTGACTGGCAGCCTGGGCGGGCCGGGAATAGGTTCCGCGCGGTCCATTCAGACGAATCGTCAGGTCACCAGTGGAATTGCGAGCGTCGCGAGTCGGGGTGTCATGCGTGCCATGCGAGCGGTGAAGGCCATATGGCTGGTGGGGATGCTCGGAGTGGGTCGCGTCACGGCTCAGTCTGGGTCTGAGCCGCCGAGCGTGGTGGCGTCGCGCATACCGTCCGACGCCCCCTCCATCAAGATGGATGGATTGCTGACGGAGCCCATCTGGCAGGTGGCCCCGGCGGCTGCAGGATTTCGCCAACGGGAGCCGGACATGGGCTCTGCGGCCAGCGAGACCACGACATTTCAAGTCGCTTACGACGCCACCACCCTCTATATCGCCGTTTCCGCACAGGATCGCTCTCCTCAGCGGATCGTGCATCGCATTCTGCAACGGGACCGACTGCTCCGGTCCCCGGAGTTTCGTATTGGAATCGACTACGCTGGCGACGATGTCGTCGCCATTCAACTCGATCCGTTTCACGATCACCGGAGTGCATTCGTCTTCGCCACGAACGCCAATGGTGCCGAATTCGAAGCGTTACTCACCGACGAGGGGCGAGAGTTCAACATCGATTGGCGAGGGATCTGGGAGGTTGCCTCGAGTCGGCAGGGCGATGGATGGACGGCTGAGTTCGCAATCCCCTTTCGGTCGCTCCGATACCCGAGTGGCGGCGATGGGGTCTGGGGGATCAATGTCGTCCGCTACATCGCCCGGAAGCGGGAAGAGACGCTGTGGTCTGGGTGGTCGCGCAACGAGGGCGGGTTTCACCGGGTGAGCCAATCGGGCCATGTGACCGGCCTCCACGGGCTTCCGCGACTCGGGGTCAATCTCGAGGCGAAACCCTATCTGCTCGCTGGCTACCGGCGCGACGTCGATGACGATCTTGTGGCCGATACCCGTGGGACCGTGGAAGCAGGAATGGATCTGAAGTGGGAAGTCTCACCGGGTCTTCTCCTCGACGTGACGGCAAATACCGATTTTGCTCAAGTCGAGGCCGACGACGAGCAGGTCAACCTGACCCGGTTCAGTCTCTTCTTTCCGGAGAAGCGAGAGTTCTTTCTGGAGAACGCCGGGATCTTCGAATTCGGTAACCGAGGTGACTCTTTCGAGCCCCCGCCGTTCTTGCTCTTCTTCTCGCGGACCATCGGGGTTCACGAGGATGGAGAAGTTCCCATCATCGGTGGCGCGCGACTCACCGGGAGGACTGGGGGTCAGACCGTTGGGGTTCTCAACGTGGTGACCGATGAGGCCTTTGACCAACCTCGCACGAACAACGCCGTCATTCGAGTGAAACGGGACGTCGGAGGCACTGGGTACCTCGGAGGGATGCTGACTGACCGCCGGTCGTCCGAGGCCTGGAATCTCGCCGGTGGCTTGGACTGGTCGTTCTGGCCGTCTCCGACCGCCAATGTCCAAGGGTTCGTGGCAGGTACCTCCACCAGCGACGGAGAGGGAGACGGTGTGGCGGGCCGAGCGGCATTCACCTGGGAACGCGACCGCATCGGGCTGACAACCTCGTATCTCTACATCAGCCCCGATGCGACCGCCGATCTCGGTTTCATCACCCGGACAGATATTTCTCGGGCGGACGTTCTCCTCCGCCTGAGTCCCAGACCCCGTGGTCTTGGGCTGCGGGTCATCGATGTGTATACCTGGGGCCAGACGACGACCGATACGGATGGACACCTTCTCGATTGGCAAGCGGGCATGTCCGTTGGGCCCAAGTGGCAGTCCGGCGAGGGTGTGAGTGTCTACTACGCCCCAGGACGTACAACCATTGACGAGAGTTTTGACATCGAGGACCGGGTGGACGTGCCTGAGGGCCAATACGATTCCTATTTGCTGGGCTGGTTCGCCCGTACCAGTGCGACCAGGAACGTGGTCTTGGAGTTCGACGGGTCGATCAATGGGAACTATGGGGGGACGACCAAGTCGGTGGAGGGGAAAGTGTCGCTTGCGCCCTCCCCCAACCTCGCCCTCTCTCTGGGCTACAAGCGAAACGAGGTCGATCTACCTGGAGGCGCCTTCTCCGCCGACATCGGTACCCTGCGTCTGACCGGCGCCGCGTCGACCCGACTGGTCGCCAACGCGCTGGTGCAGTACAACAGCCTGGACAACAGGATCACCTCGAACCTGCGGATCGCCTATACCTTTCGGCCCGGAAGCGACCTCTTTCTGGTGTACAATGAACAACGCGGGAATGAGACAGGGCTTTGGGTGAAGGGAGACCGCGCCGCACTCATTAAACTCACTTGGCTGACGCGGTTTTGATCGAAGCCCCGAATCGGTGACGACGATGCCTGGAGACAACCAAGAACCCTGGAGCCCGGAACGCGTTCTCGTGACCTACACCCGAGACGAAGGGATCGTGGAGATCCTCCGCGAACACCGTCCGGATCTGGACCTGAGATCACGACAGACCACGGAGGTGACGGTCGAAGACCTCGATTGGGCTCAGGTCTACATCGGATTCCGGAAGCCGAACCATCACACGTGGGGTGGAGTGCGCTGGATTCACTCGACCGGAGCTGGGGTCGACCGTTTCCTTTTTCGTGCCGATCTCTCCCCGGACATCCTCCTCACCCGTTCATCCGAAGATTTCGGGCCCCAGATAGGGGAGTACTGCGTTGCGCGCGCTCTTGCGGTGACGCAGCGACTCCGGGAGTTCAGGATCGCACAAGATGCTCGCGTGTGGTCGAACCGGATCCCAGACCGATTGGCCGGAAGTCGCGTGGTAGTGGTTGGTACCGGTCAGGTGGGTCGTGGCGTCGCGGACGCCTTCACTCGAATGGACTGTGTCGTCGATGGTGTATCGCGTTCCGGAGCGCCCCGTGATCCCTTCAGGGTCGTGACACCCTGGAGTGAGTTCCCGAGCGTCATCGAGGGGGCTCAGTGGTTGGTCCTGGCTGCCCCCCTGACGGAGGAATCGTGGCACCTGTTGGACGACGAGATGCTCTCCATGTGCGACGGTGTTTACCTGATCAATGTGGCACGTGGGGCCCTCGTCGACGAAGCGTCACTGCCTCTCGCTCTCGATCGCGGGTGGCTCTCCGGGGCTGCGCTCGACGTCTTTGAATCGGAGCCCCTTCCAAGCACGTCTCCCCTGTGGGAGCACCCGGGGGTCGTGATTTCGCCACATTGCTCAGGGGTGACTGACGTGCGCGCCGCAGCCGAGGGCTTTCTGGAGTGCCTCGACGCCCTGGAGCGGGGAGAAATGCCCGACTGGGTGATCGATCGGGAGGCTGGGTACTAGGAGGCACAGCCATCCGTGGTCTATTAGGATCTCCCCTACTTGATACCCTAATTGCGTGCCGGAGTGATGACGATTCCACGATTCCATCGAAGCCAAGCCCTCATACTCCTGCTAGCCCTTTCCTGGGTACCGAGCGCGGAGGCACAGCAAGACACCCTTCCCCGACGAGACTCGAGCGTCGTCCGACTCCCCACGCTCGACGTGAAGGCCACTGCTACACGATCGACCCGGGGACTCATGGAGCAGCCGATCGCCATCACCACGATCAGACCCGCGGACTGGTTTGGGGGTTCCGGATTTTCGCTCGATCAGGCGCTTGGTTTCGTACCCGGGGTCATTGCCACCACGCGGTATGGAGGCACCGATGTGAAGATCACGATTCGCGGGTTTGGGTCGCGCGGAGCTGGGGATCGCTCGAACTCAGGGACCTCGAGGGGAGTCCGGGTCGTCACCGACGGGTTCCCGGACACCGAACCCGACGGCCGAACCTCCTTCGACCTCGTGGATCTGGGTGCGGTGACCGACATCGAGGTGATCCGATCGAACGCCTCGGCAACCTGGGGGAATGCCGCCGGTGGTGTGGTGAGTGTCTCGACCCTCCGCAACACGACCGCAAGCTATGGAATGTTCGAGTCATCGGTCGGTAGTTATGGCCTTCGCCGTTTCCTCGCCCAGGCTGGTACCCCCCTGGGTGACGGGATCGGGGGATTCACTCTCACCCGCACCGTGACGGGTGGTCACCGGGCGCACTCGGATGGCGAGCGCACGCTCCTCAATCTCGGTGTAACCACGCCCCTGGGACGGTCGGGCCAACTTGGTGTCTTCGCATCCGGCACCTCGAATTTCTTTCGGATCCCCGGTCCGCTGACCCGAACTCAAGCCGAACAAACCCCGGATGCTGCGAATACGACCTACGCCTCTCGCGATGAGCGCCGTCACAATCGTTTGGGGAGGCTCGGAGTGGTGTACGAGCACCATCAAGGAGAACGCCATGAAGGACGGGCGACGATCTACGTGCAGCCCAAGTTCCTCCAGCGCTCGGAGCGCGGGACTTTCCGAGACTTTACCCGGTATCACGTGGGCGGAAGTCTCATGTATCGCTACAACCACCACCTTGGGTCGATACCGGGTTCCCTGAGTGTCGGCGCCGACGAGGCCTACCAGGATGGGGCCATTCTCTTCTACTCGCTTTCATCGACCGGGGAGCGGGGCACCGAATTGCGGACCAACAAACGGGAGGGCGCGAACAATTTCGGTGTCTTCGTCCAGGAGGAGTTGAATTTCGGGGAACGGTGGGGAATGAGTCTCGGAGCCCGGTTCGACGATATCACCTACTACTCCGAGGATTTCCTGGAAGCGGGCCTGTCGGGGAGCCGCTCGTTCACCCACGTGACACCGAAGCTGGGTCTCAACTTTCGACGATCCCCCACCCACGCGATCTATCTCAACCTTGGAGGTGGTGTGGAGGCACCGGCGGGGAATGAGACCGACCCGGCGGGTACCTTCGGTCAGGACTCGGTGCTTGCGATCAACCCACTGCTCGAACCGATTCTGTCGACGACCATAGAAATCGGGACGAAACACATCGCCGCGATTGGTGATTCGCGGAATCCTTGGATTCTCTCTTACGATATGGCGCTCTATTACACGAGCGTGCGGAACGAAATCGTGCCGTATCGCGGTGGTCGGTTCTACTTCACCGCGGGCGAGGCCGGCCGTGGTGGTGCCGAGCTGGGTGGGAGAATCCACCATGGCAGCGTGACGCTGACCGGTTCCTTTTCCTATGCCCACTACCGATACCTCGACTATGTCGTGGATTCGGTACACTATGGGAACTCCGGTGCATTCGCCGACTATGCCGACAACAAGGTGGTCGGGATCCCGGACTTCACCTACGCGGCAGGGCTGCAGTGGGCACCCGGCGCTCCGAGTGGACTTCAAGCACGGGTCCATGTCAGCGGCGCGACGGAGTACTGGGCGGATGACGCCAATACCGTGGCCGTGCCGGGACATGCCATCCTCTCGGCAACCGTCGCCTTCGATCGGACCCTGCGGTTGGGTGGCGAGCTCGGTCTTCGAGGATTCGTGACCGTCACCAATCTCCTCGACCGCAACTACATCGGATCGGCGTTCCTGAATCCCGACATCGTGGATGGGGAAGCACTTGCGTTCGAGCCCGGGGCGCCGAGGAGTGTGATTGTTTCGCTGAGCTTGGGATGGCGATGACCGTGGTCAATTGCCTCTCCGTCGGGTATGGTTCGTAGGGACGGGATCGTACTCGCGTCCGTGTGGGATGAGACCGGGTTCACACAAGGAGGAATCATGGCAAAGAGCGCAAAGAAGGCCGCGGCCAAGAAGAAGGTCGCCAAGAAGAAAGTCGCCAAGAAGAAAACCACCACGGCTAAGGCCGGGGCGGGGACGGCACGTGCGCGTGCTGCCGCAACAAAGGTCGGGTCGGCGATGAAGTCCGCAGGTACCACGGCCAAAACCAAAGCAGGGAAGCTCGCGAAGCAAGCCAAGAAGGCCGCCAAGAAGGCACGGAAGTCGAAGAAGGCAAGGGTCGGGGCGGCCGTGGCCGTCGGCGTCGCGGCAGTAGCGGCCGGAATCGCCGCAAGCCGCAGCCGCAAGAAGCGCCGCTAGCGATGGCCGGTTCGAGAGCGCTGACCCACACCCCCGGCCGCGTCCCGCATGAAATGACCACCACGGGATTCATGCTCGACGGATACCAGATCGTCGAGAATCTGGGAGTGGCCATGGGAATCACCGTGCGATCCCGATCCGTCATCGGGTTCATCGGTGCCACTCTGCAGACCATTCGAGGTGGCAACATTTCGCTATTTACCGAACTCTGCAGCAAGGCCCGGTCGGAAGCCTTCGAGCGGATGCTGCAGCACGCCGAGCAGCATGGTGCAAACGCGGTGATTGGGATTCGCTACGATGCAACGGACGTCATGCAGGGAGTGACCGAAGTCCTGTGCTACGGCACGGCGGTTATCGTTGAGTCCGACTTGGACCACGGAGACTCGGCATGATGTTCACGTGCCTCCTCACGGTCCTTTCGCTGGGAGGAGCCCTCGAACCCCCACCCACCCCCCAGCAAGGGGACCCCCACCTCTATCGCGCGGTCTTTGTCAGGGCGGCACCGGGTCGTTTGCTCGACCTGATCGACCATCTCAAGCTCCGGCTGGATGTCTTGCGATCGTACGGCGAACCCGAACCCCTCCTTGCCAGACACAGCCAAGGGGATCACTGGGATCTCCTCCTGCTCGAACCGGTGGCGAGTCTTCCCGCCTTTTATTCGTCTGAGCGAAAGGCCGGCCTCGATCGCGCCGCGTCGGATGCCGGGATGACGTCGGAGGAATGGTCCCGGCGGGCCGATCCCATGGTGGCGTGGCGTGAGGAGTTGTTCGTGGCAGGCCCTCCGCTACTCGAATTTCAGGAGCGGACTCGAGGAACAGACTTCTATCACCTCGAGGTCTTCCTTGCTCTGGCAGGGAAGCGCGATTCCCTCCTCACCCAGCGGCGCATGGAGAATGAGTTTCTCGCCGCGGTCGGCCGTCCCCAGAACCTCATTTTCACCAGAGAGACCGGCGCCGCCTGGGACCTGTTCACCTTGGGGGTCTATCGCGATCTCCAGCACTATGCAGCGCCCAGCTCGGTGTCCTCTGAAGAAGAGCATGCTGCGGCAATCGCCGCGGGTTTCGAGTCCGAGAACCACATCGGATCCTATCTGAGACGATTCCTGGCCGCCCACCACGATACGCTTCTCAACCGAGTTCCTTAACCGGATGACCTGGTTGGAAGTCGTCGCGGTCGTCTTCGGTGCCGTGTCCGTCTACCTCAGTGTCCGTCAGAACATCTGGAGCTGGCCCACTGCGCTAGTCAACGTCACACTGTATTTCCTCATTTTCAAACGAGAGCGGCTCTACGCCGACATGGGGCTGCAGGTCTTCTACGCCGGCATCTCTGTCTATGGGTGGTATCACTGGCTGTTCGGTGGTGAGGGTCGCACGATGCTGAAGGTGACTCACGCGCCGAGGTATCTTGGCCTACTCCTCCCACTCATCGGTCTCTCGGCGGCGTACGGAGTCGGCACCGTTCTCGGTAACACCACCGATGCGTCCGTACCTTACATGGATTCGACCCTGACCGTGACCAGTCTGATCGCGCAGTGGATGATGAGTCGCAAGTATCTGGAGAACTGGATCGTGTGGGTCGTGGCAGACGTGGCCTACATCGGGATGTTCATCTATCGTGGGCTGTACTTGACCTCGTTTCTCTATGCGGTGTTTCTGGTGCTTGCGACCCGAGGATACTTCGACTGGCGAATGAGTCTCAGGGCAGATCAGTCACCCACCCCGGAGCCCGCGCCCGCTACTTGAACCAGAGAAGAACCGACCATGATCCCTCCGCCCGCCCACGACGGCCGCCATCCTGAGACAGCAACTCCGCCACAAGTGGACCTCGTCACCAGACATCTGGTCGTCGACGGCAAAGGGTTCCAGCTTGCCGACGTCGATCCGGCGGATACTACTGGGCTCGAAAACAAGAAGGCGGCTCGGAAGCGGCTCAGGGCGTCCATCAATCGACTGACCGAACTGCAGAGCCAGCTCTATGCTCAGGACAAGTGGGCGGCACTCTTCATCTTCCAGGCGATGGATGCCGCTGGGAAAGACGGGACCATCAAGCACGTGATGTCCGGCGTCAACCCCCAAGGGTGCCAGGTCCATGCCTTCAAGGCCCCATCGAAGGAAGAACTCGACCACGATTTCCTCTGGCGCTGCGCGCGCGCACTGCCGGAACGGGGGCGTATCGGGATTTTTAATCGATCGCACTACGAAGAAGTTCTCATCGTACGCGTGCACCCAGGGTTCCTGGCCCACCAGCGGATCCCGGATCGGTGTGTGACCGAGAATATCTGGAAGGAGCGCCTCGAAGACATTCGGGCATTCGAGCGTCACCTCAACCGAAATGGGGTCGCTATCCGCAAGTTCTTTCTTCACATCTCGAAGGACGAGCAGAAGCGTCGATTCCTGAGCCGGATGGAAGCGTCAGAGAAGCACTGGAAGTTTTCGGCGGCAGATGTCACCGAGCGCGAGTACTGGGATGACTACATGCGCGCCTACGAGGAGGTCGTTCGGGAGACGAGCACTCCAGAGGCTCCTTGGATTGTGGTGCCTTCGGACCACAAATGGTTCGCACGTACCGTCGTTGCGGAGACGATTGTCAAGAGCTTGGAGTCGCTCGATCTCAGATATCCCGCGGTATCACAGGAGGCCAGAGACGAAATGGTTGCTGCCCGCGCCGCCCTTGAAAGTGAGTCCCCCGTCAGTCCTTCCTGACGAGTGTATTCTTCGAACTTCGAGCCAGTCTACTCAACCCAGGAGTTCCGTCCCATGCGTCCCGCCTCCGTCCTCTCGCGTGTCGTGCTCACCCTGAGCCTGTGGGTTCTCACGGCGGCTCCCACCCTGGTCGGCCAGGCCCCACGTGCGCTGTCCCAACGGCAGCTCACCCGATTGAAGAACGAGGCGATGACGAGGGTGGAATCGATGCACTCGTTTACCCAGCAAATGGTGGATCAGATCTTCAGCTTCGGCGAACTGGGGTTTCAGGAGTTTGAGACCTCGCGCTATCTCGTTGGGGTGCTCCGGGAGCATGGATTCACGGTGACGGAAGGTGTGTCCGGTATCCCGACCGCGTGGGTGGCCACCTGGGGCTCCGGGAAGCCCGTCATCGCTCTTGGATCGGACATCGACGGGATTCCCAAGGCGAGCCAGAAACCAGGTGTCGCCTATCATGACCCGCTGGTGGAGGGCGCACCCGGGCATGGGGAGGGGCACAACTCGGGCCAAGCGGTGATCGTCACCGCGGCGATTGCCGTCAAGCAGTTGATGGAACGTGAGGGCCTGGCGGGGACACTCATCCTCTGGCCTGGTGTCGCCGAGGAACTGGTGGCGACCAAGGCGTATTTCGTGCGCGACGGCATGTTCTCCGACGTGGACGTCACCATCTTCACTCATGTCGGTGATAACCTGGGGACATCCTACGGTGATGCCTCGGGCTCCGGGCTCGTGAGTCTCGAGTACTCGTTTCTCGGTCAGACGGCCCATTCCGCAGGTGCCCCCTGGCGTGGTCGCAGTGCGCTCGACGCCGTCGAACTGACCAACGTGGCCTGGAACTACCGGCGCGAGCATCTCCGACCGCAACACCGTGTGCATTACATCCTGCGGGATGCCGGTGACCAACCCAACGTCGTCCCGCGCACGGCGTCGGTGTGGTATTACCTCCGAGAGACGGATTACCCGCATATCAAGGAACTCCAGGAGATCGGCCAGACCATCGCCGAGGCCGCGGCGCGAATGACCAACACGACATTGGCCTCGACACGGATCCTCGGTTCCGCATGGCCGCGCCACTTCAACCGGCCGATCGCCGAGGCGATGGACAAGAACATCCGCGCGGTCGGTTTGCCTATGTGGAGTGCCGACGATCAAACGCTGGCGCGCGCCATCCAGAAAGAAATGGGGTCGCGAGAGACGGGGCTCGCCACGGAACTCCAACCCTTGGACAGCGGTATCGACCCGGACGACAACCGTGGTGGGGGTTCGGACGACATTGGGGATATTTCCTGGGTCACGCCGACGATCACACTCCAGTTCCCATCGAACGTTCCAGGTCTGCCAGGTCACCACTGGTCCAATGCGGTGGCGATGGCGACACCGATCGCGCACAAGGGGGCGACCGCCGGGGCCAAGGCCACGGCGATGACGCTGCTCGACATCATCGCTACGCCGGCGTTGGTCGACAGTGCCAAGGCCTACTTCCGGGAACAGACCAAACACCAGAAATACATCCCGTTCATTTCAGCCGAGGATCGGCCGGCGACCGAGTTGAACACGGAGATCATGGCCAAGTACCGTGAGGCCATGCGTCGCTTCTACTTCGATTCCGAGAAGTACTCGACCTACCTGGAACAGCTCGGTATTTCCTATCCCACGGTCAAGCCATGAAACCTCCCATCCGCTTTTCGCATGTCCTGGCAGTCTGCACCCTGCTGTTTGGGTCCGTTGCGCCACTCATGGCACAGGAGCAAGCCGTCGTCGTGTACTTGGTTCGACACGCCGAAAAGATCGACGACAGTCGAGATCCGGCTCTGAGCAATGTGGGAAAGGAGAGGGCCTCACTCCTTGCTCGGATGCTTCATGACGCCGGGGTGACGCACCTCTGGAGTACGGACTACCTGCGCACTCAGCACACGGCACAGCCATTGGCCACCGCTGCGGGTCTCGCGGTGACCAGCTACGATCCTCGTGACCTTTCCGCCTTTGCCGCGAAACTCAGGTCGATCCCGGGTAGACACCTCGTCGTGGGGCACAGCAATACCACCCCGCAACTCGTGGCGGCCTTGGGTGGGGTTCCTGGGACACCGATCGACGATGGGGAGTATGACCGTCTCTACGTCGTCGCCATTGTCGACGGAACGGTGAGTACGGTGCTGCTCCGCTTCGGCTGTCCCGCCCCTCCACTCCGATGCGTGCCTTGACCACTGGCTATCAGGATGGGTTCCGGGTAGGTGGGACTCCGATCCGTGTCATGCGTGCCCCCAGCGGACGCGTGACGGGGCTTCGGATTTTTGCCGGGAGGGTGCGCGATCTTCGGTTCGAACGACTTCGAGATTAATTCAACCCCGTCCATGAGTTCACGATGACAACAGCCGTGCTCGCCCGTCCCGCACCCTCCGAACACGACCCATACTTCGCCAAGTACGTCGCCCTCGTTCCCGAGGGCGATCTCCTTGACACCCTCGAGCGCCAAGCTGGTGACACGGCGGCCATGCTGAACGGCCTGACTACTGAGCAGGCGGAGTACCGCTATGCACCGGGGAAGTGGAGCGTCAAGGACGTCGTCGCCCACGTCGCCGATGCGGAGCGAGTCTTCACGTACAGGGCACTGCGATTCGCCAGGGGAGACCAGACCCCGTTGCCGGGATATGACCATGACCTGTGGACTGCCCACGCGGACACGGCGTCTCGGACACTTGGCAGTCTCGTCGAGGAGTTCCAGACGGTGCGCAACGCCACCTTGTCATTCGCCCGATCGCTGACCATGGAGTCGGAAGCGAGACAGGGCCCAGCCAACAATGCCTTCGTGTCGGTCCGGGCCCTGCTCTATCTCATCGCGGGCCACGAGGGTCACCACGTGGCCATCCTCCGGGAGCGCTACGGCACCTAACTGCAGTTGTAGCGGAACTCCCTGTCGACCTTCTTGGGGTCATTGATCACGTCATAGAAGTCATCAAGGTATTCGAGAGTCTCCTTGAGCTTCTTCTCTTCGAGTCCCTCGAGGTTCCGGTACATGTCGTATATCGTATCCCTCTTTTCGTTGAACATCGCGATAATCGGTGCGAACTGTTCCATCTCGTAGCAGGCCCCCCGGTACAGTCGGTCTCGCACGCTTCGGATGCCGAGTCGCTGGTCCGGTAGTGCATAGGGTGTCTTGATGATCCCCGAGAAATCGAAGTCGTAACCGACGGGGTGATAGAATCCTGGCTCGATCTTGACAACGATGACGTTGTGCAGGACCTGAAGCGCCCAGTCGGTGTTACCGAGCATGTAATTGAAGACCCCGAGCAGGGCCATGGGTTGGACCTCGACATCCCCGTACCGGACGCCGGCCTGCCGGAATCGGGTGCCGCCGTTCCGCTTGGCCATATCGTCCGCATCTTCCACCCAAAACGCCGGTGAAACGGCAACCGTGTCACCCTTGTCTTCCTGGATGTAGGTCCCGTTAACTCGGCGCGCCCGGAGACTCATGTCGGTGAACAGGTTGTAAATCGGATAGATGATGTATTCCTGAAGCACATACTGGGAATAGTCATCGCGCCGTGGTTTGCAGGTCACGACCAGCTTGAGTGAGCCTTGCCCCTTGAAAAGGGGTGGGCGCTTGTCCTTCTCTGGGAAGTAGACCTTGATCGGCGGAAAATCACACACCCGCTTCTGCAACCTGGAGTGGCCTCGGGTGGCAAGGTTCACCGTCATGGTGTCATGGTCGCCCTCTGGGGCATCGTAGATCAGGCGAGCCGGGATCAGCTCTTCCTTCAGGGTGTCGCGGTCCTTGAAGAGTTGTTTGAAGTCGGCCAGGATGGTGATGTCCATCGTCCGGTCGTCTCGGAAGAGCGGTTGCACGTCCTTGGGGTCGACCACCTTTTCCTGAGACGCGAGCGGCGTCGCTGCAATCGTGAGGGTGGCCAGGGTACAGAGAATCTTGGTAATCATCGTGAGCATACTCCCCTGAGTTCGCGGTTGGCCTTGTCTGGATTTTCCGCGATGTCGAAGAATTCGTCAAGGTACTCGAGGCTCTCGCGCAGCTTTTTCTCTTCCATGCCCTGGAGGGATTCGTATTCGGCGCGGATCGCATCCTTCTGCTCGAGAATTTTCGTCAGTGTGGCATTCATCAAAGCGGTGGAGTAGCAAGGGCCGCGGTACAGTCGTTGTCTCACCGAACGGATGCGTAGCCGTGGGTCCGGCTTGGCGTAGGGTGGATTGACGATGCCCGACCAATCGAAATCATAGGGGACGGGATAGTAACGCAGTTGCCGTTCGAGGACTTTGACGTTGTGGAGATAGGGGAGTGACCAGTCGGTGTTCCCGATCATGTAGAAGAAGACGGCCATCAAGGCAGATTGTGTGGAATCGGCGATCTCGAATGTGACTCCCGATTGCTTGACCAGCGTCGCCCCTACCCGATCTGCCAGGTCATCATCATCCTCGAGAAAAACCCCCCAGTAGGTCTCCGGTTTCTCGGGGTCGCGGGTGTTCGCATAGGTGACTCGTGCAAGCCGAGGGAGAAGGCTCATCTCGGTCAGGAGGTTGTAGATCCGGTAGGCGAGGTATTCTTGCAAGACCAGTTGATCGTACCTGTCGCGACAATGGGTGATGAGCTTGAGCGACGTTTGGCCTGCCCAGATCCCTTTCTCGGTTCCCGCCGCCTGGAAGCGGATGCGGAGGGGTGGGGTCTTGCAATTGGACGGGTTGAGTCGGAAGTGACCTCTCGTCGAGAGTTCGACCGGAATGGGACTGGAGGGGCCTTCCGCCCCCCCGTCCACGGTCAATGTGGCGGGTACCCACACCACCTTCGTCGTGTCCCGGTTGCTGAATGCTTCCTTCATGTCGGCCGTCAGCGTGATGGCCAATGGCTCGAACGACGCGAAGAGCGCCTTCGGGTCGGCGAGGCCTTGCGCGTGGGCCCTGGCTCCCACGCTGAGCAGGAAGCCGAGTGTCCAACAGGGGAGGTATCGGGGCATCGGACGCCTCAAAAATGACAGCGATAGGTTACCCCAATCTCAATGGGGGGTCAACGCGTGGCGGTCGCTCATGAGGGTTCGTATCTTCCTCACGCCGTCCACACCTCCTTCGTTTTCGCCCAGAGGTAGCCATGCCACGACACCTTTTGCCGTCTTCCTTGTTCGGCCTGCTCGTTCTGTTGGGCTCTGTGGCGCCGACCGTCGAGGCCCAGACACCGCGCCTCCCAACCCATGGGCAGCGGCCCGAGCGAATGGTGATCCGGAACGCCATGGTGGTCGAGGGGAACGGGACACCGGCGATCGGGCCCTGGGACATCGTGGTCGAGGGGGGGCGGATTGTCGAGATGGTCCCTCTCGATCCGGTGGCGCTGAGTGGCGGCGAAGGCAGACGCCCCACGGCCCCTGTTGAAATCGACGCCTCCGGCAAGTTTGTCTTGCCGGGCCTCATCAACCTGCACGCACACATTCAGGATTCGCGCGGAGGACTCCCGTTGCCCCTGGCCTACCAGATGAAACTCTGGCTCGCCTCGGGAATCACCACGGTCCGCGATGTGAGTTCCGGCTCTGATCCCATGCCGTTTCTGGAGCTGAAAGCACAGAGTGAGCGGGGCCTGCTCGAGGCGCCTCGGCTGTTCATCTACGCAGGGTACCAGTTCAATCGCCGCCGACCGGTGCACAGTCCCGAGGAGTCGAGGATCAGGGTCAGAGAACTCAAGGACGCGGGGGTGGATGGGATCAAGATCGGAGGTCTGGACCGAGACATCATGGCAGCGATGCTCGACGAGGCGCACAAGGTGGGACTCCGGGTTGCCCACCACGTCGGAGTGGAAGAGACCAATGCCTGGGACGATATCCACTTTGGCACGACCTCGATCGAACATTGGTATGGGGTTCCCGATGCGGCCATTCTCGACGGTGTCCAGAACTTCCCTGCCGACTACAACTACAACAACGAGGTCGATCGGTTTCGATACGCCGGGAGGCTCTTTCGCGAAGCAGACCCCAAGCGACTCCTCATGGTTCTCGACTCCATGGTGGCCGGAGGCGTGGCCTGGGACCCGACGCTCGTGATCTATGAGGCCAGTCGGGACTTGCTCCGGGCGCAAAACCAGCCGTGGTTCGACGACTATCTCCACCCGACCCTCGAGAAGTATTTCCGCCCCGATCCCGCGAACCACGGATCATATTTCCTCGGGTGGACCTCGACCGACGAGGCCTTCTGGAAGGAAAACTACCGGATTTGGATGGAGGCCCTCCGCGAATTTGGGCGCCGTGGGGGCTTGATCGGTGCCGGGGAGGATGCTGGGTTCATTTATCAGATGTATGGGTTCGGACTGATCCGCGAACTTGAACTTCACGAGGAGGCCGGCTTCCATCCCATTCAGGTGATTCAGCACGTGACAGGGAACAACGCGAGAATACTCGGCGAAGAGACTCGCCTGGGTCGGGTCAGGGTCGGGCACCTGGCCGATCTGATCGTGGTGAACGGGAACCCTCTCGAGAACCTCAAGGTGCTCTACCCGACCGGGGTGGACATCGTTGAACGTGGCGAGACTGTCCACACCGGGGGGGTCGAGTGGACCATCAAGGACGGCATCCCCTACCACGGTCCGACGCTAATGCGCGAGGTGAAGGAGATGGTGGCAGAGGCACGTGCTCGGGGAGGGGATTGAGGCCAGGTGAGCTTGCCCCTTGAGGTGCAACTGTCCCTACCCTCATGGGTGCGCGACGTGATCCCCGCAGGGGTCCGGACCCGGGGAACCGAGTCCAAGATGGCCTTGGTCGTTCGACTGGCAGCCGAGAATGTGGAGCGCGAACCCGGTGGAGGCCCGTTCGGAGCGGCCGTCTTCAAGATGGACACGGGGGACTTGGTCTCGGTCGGGGTCAACAGCGTGGTCCGGCTCCGGAACAGCGTATTTCACGCCGAGATCGTTGCCTTGCTGCTGGCACACCGTGAACTCGGTGTCCACAAATTCGGGGTCGATGGAGCCCCGGCGTTGGAGTTGATCACTTCCTGCGAACCCTGTGCGATGTGTCTAGGTGCCACCATGTGGAGTGGTGTCAGTCGTCTTGTGTGTGGCGCAACGAAGGCCGACGCCCAGGCTCTCGGTTTCGACGAGGGTCCGGTGAACGATGCCTCCTACGCACACCTTCGCGACCGCGGCATGGAGATCATCCGCGGCGTGCTCCGGGACGACGCGGTCGCGGTCTTGAAGCGATACCAGGCTCTCGGCCGGCCGGTTTATTGAGAACGGTAGGATGCCTATGACCTTGGAAGATTGATGAAACGATACGTCTTCACCGTGGCGGCGAGTTTCCTCGTCGCACTTCCTGCGCTCGCCTGGGGTCAGAGTACGGAAACTCGCGTCGTGATGCTCGGGACCGGCACTCCAAATCCCGATCCGCAGCGTTCCGGTCCTGCGGTCGCGGTTGTGGTGAATGGCACCGCCTATCTCGTGGATGCTGGGCCTGGTGTGGTTCGCCGGGCTGCCGCGGCAGCGGCGCGTCATCACATCCCGGCGCTCGAAGCGAAGAACCTCGACATCGTGTTTCTGACGCACTTGCACTCCGATCATACGGTGGGTCTCCCCGATGTGATCCACACCGGTTGGGTCGCCGAACGTCCAGGGGCACTCCGAGTGTTTGGGCCACCTGGAACCACGCGACTGGTGGATCATCTCCAGGAGGCCTTTCGTGAGGATATTCAAGTGCGAAGTACCGGGAAGCAGCCACACACACCTGAGGGCTGGAAGGTAGATGCGAAAGAGATCACGACGGGTGTGATCTATCAGGACAGCAACGTCATCGTGAAGGCATTCCTGGTGCCGCATCCGGACTGGAACGTGAGTTTTGGGTACCGTTTCGAGACGGCAGATCGGACCGTGGTGATCTCGGGTGATACCGGACCGAGCGAGGCCGTGGTCGACGCCTGCAATGGGTGCGATCTCCTGGTTCACGAGGTGTATTCCGCAATCCGCTTTGAACACATCGCCCCAGAGTGGCAGGCCTACCACCGCACGGCCCACACCTCCACCCGGGCACTCGCCGACCTCGCCACTCGGGCGCGGCCGGGGCTCCTCGTGTTGTACCATCAACTGTATTGGGGAACCGACGATGCCGGACTGCTCGCGGAGATCACGCCCCGATACCCAGGCCGTGTCGTGTCGGCCCGCGATTTAGAGATCTACTGATGCGCCCTGAGGGACTCGAACCCCCAACCCCCAGATCCGAAGTCTGGTGCTCTATCCAGTTGAGCTAAGGACGCCTGGCAGGGAAAGGTAGAGCCTACGATGCCAATGCTCCAGCGCTTCAATCGTTGGTACCACTACGAGATCGAAATGCATGCGGCCGTGCTTGAGTCCGTCGAGACGATCGGTGAGCGAGGAAGAGCGGAAGGGTTGCACCAGCGTTGCCTCGAACTCCTCGCCCATATCCTGGTCGCTCGGCGCTTTTGGCTCCATCGCCTCGGCGCCACGGACGAGGTTCCCGCAAACTTCTTCCCCTCTGGAATGACTTCGGAAGAACTGAGGATGGAATCCGTGGACGTGGCGAGAGTATGGCACGACTATCTCACGAACCTCACGGAAGAGGACCTGTCGAAGTCCGTGGAATACACCAGTACGGAAGGCCCCAGATTCCGCAGCACGGTTGAAGACACCCTGACGCAGCTCTTCGGCCATTCCTGGTACCACCGGGGACAGATCGCGGCATTGGTCCGTGCGGGTGGAGGCACCCCGGCGGAAACCGATTTCGTCTTCTGGGCCCGGGAGACCCTCTAACCGCGCGACAGAGGGCAGAATGCCGAAGAGCAAGGTCAATTCACGAAGGGTGCCTCGAGCGCGCAAGGATGAACTCAGGGCGATCCCGGGCATCGGTCCCAGTCTCGCAACCGACCTGCACGATCTGGGGATCCATACGGTGACGGCCCTTGAGGGTCGAGACCCTGAACAGATGTACCAACAGTTGATTCACCTGCGTGGCACCCACCAGGATCGATGTGTGCTGTACGTCTTTCGCTGTGCCGTGTACTACGCGAGCACCTCCCGACCCCGACCCGAACGCCTCCTCTGGTGGAATTGGAGCGACAAGGCGCTGGCAAGGTCCTCCACCCGATGACCGCACCCATCGCGGACAAACGGCCGCTTGTGATCGAGAGGTACGGCGAGCGGTTCGAAGACCCCTACGCCTGGCTCCGAAATCGCGAAGACCCCGAGGTCAAATCCTACCTCGAAGCCGAAAACGCCTACGCCGAGGCGTTTCTGCGGCCTACAGCCGGGCTCCAGCAGCGACTCTATGACGAGATGCTCGGCCGGATCAAGCAGACCGACCTCTCGGTGCCCGCGCAGGACGGCGAGTGGTGGTATCTGAGCCGGACGGAAGAGGGAAAGCAGTATCGCACCTATGCACGTCGTCGCGGGAGTGAGGACGGCCCTGAGGAGACCCTCCTTGATTTGAATCAGCTCGCCGAGGGCAAGTCGTTCATGGCACTCGGTGCCTTCAGCGTCACGAGTGACGGCAACCTCCTCGCCTACTCCACCGATGAAACGGGCTTCCGGGAGTACCGGCTTCAGGTCAAGAATCTTGCGACTGGTCAGATGGACTCATTCGAACGGGAACGCGTCACCTCAGTGGCCTGGGGAGGGACCACCCAGCGTCCCATACTGTTTTACGTCGTGGAGGACGATGCGAAGAGGCCCTATCGGCTCTACCGGCACCCACTCGGCGGTGACCCCGTACTCCTGTTCGAGGAGCAGGACGAAGCATTTCGCCTGCACGTCGGCTTAACCAGGAGCCGCATGTACCTGATCCTGATGGCCAGCAGCCATACCACGAGTGAAGCCCGTTTCCTGCAAGCCGCGAACCCGGAGGGGGAATGGCGACTGGTGGCACCCCGTGTCTCGGACCGTGAATACGATCTCGCGCATCAGGAAGATCGGTTCCTGATTCGGGTCAACGATACCGGAAGGAACTTCCGTCTCGTCTCGGCCCCGGTCACCGACCCGACATCCGGCAATTGGTCGGAGCTCGTCCCCCACCGAGATGCGGTGATGCTGGAAGGGGTGGATAGCTTCAAGGGGCACATCGTACTCAGTGAGCGGACGGACGGTCTCCCCCGAATCCTCGTGATGACAGACTCGAGTGAAAGCAAGCCCATCCCGTTCCCCGAGGCGGTGTGCGAGGCAGCGGTTGGAGCGAACTTGACGTACGACACCGGCACCCTCCGTTACCACTTCCAATCGCTCGTGACTCCGAACTCTGTGTTCGACTACGAGGTTGACACCGGGAAATCGGTGCTCCGGAAGCAAACCGAAGTGCTCGGTGGTTACGATCCCTCCCTGTATCGAAGTCTGAGAACGGAAGCGCTCGCGCCAGACGGGACCGCCGTTCCGGTGTCGATCGTGAGTCGGAGAGACCGGCCACAGAACGGCACCGCCCCCCTCCTCCTCGAGGGGTACGGGTCGTACGGCATCCCGTATCCGATCGGCTTCTCCTCCAATCGGTTGAGTCTCCTCGATCGGGGTTTCGCGATTGCCATCGCCCATATCCGTGGTGGTGGGGAGTTGGGCAAGCCGTGGCACGATGCTGGCCGCATGGAGCGGAAGATGAACACCTTCACCGACTTCATTGCAGCGGCGGAACATCTGGTCGATACCAGGTGGACCTCACCTGCTCAGCTCGCTATCGAAGGAGGGAGTGCCGGGGGGCTCCTCATGGGTGCCGTGGTCAATCTCCGTCCAGAGCTCTTCGGGGTGGTTATGAGCCATGTGCCGTTCGTCGACGTGATCAACACGATGTCGGACGAGACCCTGCCCCTGACAGTGGGGGAGTACGAGGAATGGGGCAATCCCACGGTGGAGGAGCAGTTCCGTTGGATGCGCGCCTACTGTCCCTACACCAACCTCAAGCGGGGGTCTTTCCCTCCGATGCTCGTTCGGACGGCCTTCAATGACAGCCAGGTGATGTACTGGGAGCCGGCCAAGTACGTCGCCCGCCTCCGAACGCTCAAGACGGATGCCAACCCACTTCTCCTGGTGACCAACATGGGAGCAGGGCACGGCGGGGCATCGGGCCGATACGACCGTCTCAAAGAAATTGCCCTCGATTATGCCTTCCTCCTCACGACGCTCGGCGTCGAAGTTGTGGAGGATCCCAACGGGCAGCAGGTTCAGTCCTCGTCCTTGGAGATCGCGTAATGCCCAGCCCCAAAACACTGTTGCTCGGTGCCCTCGTCGTGAGCACGCTCTGGTTCATCCGTGAGTGGCATCGCAACATCCGAGGGACTCGAGGCGGACCACCCTCCGCGCTCGAACTCATCGTTGGCGCGGTCACCAACTTTTTCGACACGCTCGGCATTGGGTCGTACGCCCCGACCACCGCGATGTTCAAGTTCAAGGGCATGGTCCCCGACGAACGGATCCCAGGTACCCTTACGATCGGCCATGCCCTCCCGGCCATCACCGAGGCATTCATCTTCATCACCATCGTCGAAGTGGAATTCAAGACCTTGGCGGGCCTGATCGCGGTCTCGGTGCTCGGTGCCAGGCTCGGTGCGGGGGTCGTGGCCAACTGGCCGCGCCGCAACATCCAATTCGGGATGGGGCTTGCCCTGCTCGCTGCTGCCGCACTCTTCGTGATCAAGAATCTCGATGAGATGCGCGGCGTGCCGGTGTTCCCGGGTGGAGAGGCGATCGGACTGGATGGAGGTCTCCTACTGGTGGGCCTGGTGGGGAACTTTGTGCTGGGGGCTCTGATGACCCTCGGGGTCGGTCTTTACGCCCCCTGCCTCATCATGATCAGCCTCCTCGGTATGAACCCGAGGGCTGCGTTCCCCATCATGATGGGCTCCTGCGCCTTCCTCATGCCGACCGCGGGCGTGAAGTTCATGAAGGAGAAGAGCTACAGTGTCCGTCCGGCCCTCGGCCTGACCCTGGGAGGGATCCCTGCGGTTCTGGTGGGGGCGCTGATCGTCAAGTCGCTCCCGCTCACTACCTTGCGCTGGCTGGTGGTCGTGGT
Source organism: Gemmatimonadota bacterium (assembly GCA_003246755.1). Classification (GTDB taxonomy): domain Bacteria; phylum Gemmatimonadota; class Gemmatimonadetes; order Gemmatimonadales; family GWC2-71-9; genus SZUA-320. Next base: position 24,333 of record QKDC01000170.1, read on the forward strand.
GGTACTCTACTCCGCGGTGATGATGATTCGATCGGGTATCATCGAATCCAAACAGACCCAGCCTTCCTTAGCTGCGTGACTCAATGACCCAGATTTTCGACCGCGTCAAGGCCGCCCTCGCCGACCACTACGATCTCGAGAGTCACATCGGCGAGGGAGGCATGGCCACGGTCTATCTCGCACACGATCTCAAGCACGAGCGCAAGGTGGCGGTCAAGGTCCTCCGGCCTGAACTGGCGGCCATTCTCGGCGGCGAACGCTTCCTCAACGAGATCAAGGTCACCGCGAACCTGCAACACCCCAACATTCTGCCACTCTATGACTCTGGTGAGGCAGATACCTTCCTGTATTACGTGATGCCCTTCGTCGAGGGCGAGTCGCTGCGCCAGAAGATGAGCCGGGAAAAGCAGCTCGGCGTGGAAGAGGCGGTGGCGATCACGAAGGACGTCGCCGACGCGTTGCACTTCGCGCACGAGCAGGGGATCGTGCACCGGGATATCAAGCCGGAGAACATCCTGCTGCAGCGTGGCAAACCCCTCGTTGCAGACTTCGGTATCGCGCTTGCCGTGAGCGCTGCAGGAGGATCGCGCCTCACCGAGACCGGCCTTTCCCTTGGCACGCCCCACTACATGAGCCCCGAGCAAGCGGCGGGTGACCGGGAAGTCAACGCCCGGAGCGATGTCTATTCCCTGGGTTGTCTGCTCTATGAAATGCTGGTGGGCGATCCACCACACATGGGCGGGTCGGTGCAGGCCGTCATCGCCAAGGTGCTCACCGAGACCCCAGCGGCGATCACGCAAACGCGCCAGATGGTGCCGCCCAATGTGGAAGCAGCCGTCCGAAAGGCGTTGGCCAAGACGTCTGCCGATCGGTTCGCCACCGCCGCACAGTTCGCCGAAGCCCTCGCCAACCCGGGGTTCAGGCTACCAACCAGCACGGATGCACCCGTCACGGACTCGGGCTCCAACCGCCGCTGGAAGCGAGTAGCTGTCGTCACCTCTGGCGTGGCAGCGGTCGCTCTCCTGGTGGTTGGGCTCTTCGCCACGGGGTTTCTCGGCTCGAGCTCGCCTGCGCCAGTCGTGCGCTTCAACGTCAAGTTCCCCGAAGACCAACAGATCCTCATGCAGGCAGGCACACTCTTCACCCTCTCGGCCGACGGGTCGAAGCTGGTCTACGTGGGACCCGGGGAGGGGGACGTCGACCTCTGGGTCAGGAGGCTCGACGCCCTGGCTGCCGAGCGGATCCCGGAGACGAGCGGTGGGGATTCCCCCTTTCTCTCTCCCGATGGGACCGAGGTAGTCTTTACCCGAAACAACCCGTCGGGGCTTTACCTGGTCTCTCTCGTTGGGGGCCCTCGGATCACTCTCGCGGAAGACTCGATCGTCCCCGCGGGTGGGGACTGGGGTCCAGGCGACTACGTGTACTTCCATCGTCGGGATGGACTCAGGCGGGTCCCGAGTGGTGGAGGTGAGGTGGAGCAGGTAACCACGGTGGATCGCGATGCGGGAGAGGTGGGCCACGTCTGGCTGGATGTGCTCCCGGGGGGCAAAGGAGTGCTCTTCACCATCGTTCGAGGGACCCTGCTCGAGGACTCTGATATCGCGGTGCTTGATCTTGCGACGGGTGAGAAGCGCGTTCTGCTTCGAGGCGTCTTTGCTCGCTACGCCACTTCGGGCCACATCATCTTCGCCAGAAACGATGGTGCACTCCTTGCCGCGCCGTTCGATGAAAACAGCTTGCAGGTCACCGGGTCCGCCATCCCTCTCCTCACTGGGGTCAATGTCGGGTCGAATGGTGAGGCCCGGTTCGCCCTCTCCACTACCGGGACGCTCCTTTACCAGCGCGGGGGAGGAACCTCCGGCTCTGAGAACCTCATGTGGGTGGACCGACAGGGTACCCAAACTCCCGTGGATCCAGATTGGGCCTCTGACTTTCTTGCGTTTGCCCTGTCTCCGGATGAGCGGCGCGTGGCCGCTTCACAGGCGGAGGACAACGGTACCTCCGTCTGGGTCAAGGAACTCGACCGGGGGCCCATTTCGAAGCTGACCCTGGAGGGGGCCTTGAATACCAGACCTTCCTGGTCGCCCGATGGGCAATTCGTGACCTTCGTTTCCAACCGTTCCGGACAACTCGATCTCTGGCAGAAGCGAGCGGATGGCAGTGCCGCCGCCGAGCTGCTGCTCCACCTCGAGCAGCCATTGCAGGAGGGGTTCTGGTCACCGGACGGGAAATGGCTCGTTGTCCGCGTCAACGGAGTCAACTCGAACGACATCTTGGGGTTCCGTCCTGGGACGGACTCGATTCCAGTGGCGCTCGTCGCCTCCGACCAATTCGACGAGATGTCGCCGGCCCTGTCCCCTGACGGGCGTTGGCTGGCGTACGTGTCGAATGAATCCGGTACCCTCCAGGTCTATGTTCGACCATTCCCCAACACCAACGAGACCCGATGGGTGGTCTCGCTGGGGTACGGCCAGGAGCCGGTCTGGTCACCCCGGGGTGACGAACTGTTCTACAAAGGCGGACCTGGAGTTCTCGTCGCGGCACAGCTTTCGACGGTCCCGACATTCTCTGTCACTGCACGGACCCAACTCTTCGACGTAGCACCATTCGATGCGAACGTCGGACACCCTCGCTATTCGGTTACCAAGGACGGGCAACGATTCCTGATGAGCGCTGTCCCTCAGGCACAGGGGGGGGCTGACCTGGTCTTCGTGCTCAATTGGCTGGAGGAACTGAAGGCGCGGAGGGCGAACTAGGCGTCGGCTTTCTTTCGCCAATATCGGGCGAGTCCCACCCAGTTGCCGAGCAGCGTCTCGCGCGGGATGTAGCTTGCGGATTCCGGAGGCAGCACCGCGCTAATCTCCGGCATGATTTGGTCCGCGACGGCGGCGGCCCGAGCTTCGTCGGTGCCCGGTTGGGAAAGAGAGTCACGTACGCGGTTGCTCCAGTCGAGTAATCGTTCCGCATGTTCCGAGGCATATGCCGTCGGATTTGCGACAGGACCGAAGTGGGTCACGAAGAGTCGCTCGGGCCGCCATTCCATGATCCGGTCTGCGCTCGCGATCATCTCCTCGACATCGATGTCGGGTGGGGGTGTCACCGGGATCGCTATGGTGCTCCCGAAGGGTTGTTCCCCCAGCACATCACCAGTGAACGCGATCCCGCTCCCCTCGTCGAAGTAGGCAACGTGATGCCTGGCGTGTCCGGGGGTATAGGCTACACGCACGGAGCGCTCGCCGAGGTCGAGCCGTTCTCCGCCCGTCAGAACCCGCAGTTGGTCTTCCGGAACTGGCAGTACTTCCCCCCACAGCCGGTCCATCTCGTCGCCGTAGATCATCGTGGCGCTTCGAAGGAGCTTCTCGGGGCTGACCAGGTGTTTGGCCCCTTGCGCATGGACATACACTTTGAGCCGCGGGAGCCGTTTCGCCAGTACACCCGCCGCCCCGGAATGATCGAGGTGAATGTGGGTGACCAGGAGGACCCGGACGTCTTCCAGGGTGGCGCCGAACGAGGCAATCCCCTGCTCGAGCCGGTCGAGGGTAGTGGTCGGTCCCGAATCGACGAGGGCCAGGCCCTCACCCGATTCCAGGAGACAGGTGGCGATGTGGCCCGGATTGCCGAGGTAGTCGAGGTCGAGGAGCGTAGTCCGTTCGGCGATGGTAATCACGCGCACAAGATAAGCGACTTGCCGCACCATACAGGGGGTCACAACTTCACACGATGAGAATTGCCGCCCATTACATCGCGCTCCTGCTCCTCGGAGGCGCAGCCGCCCCTCTCTGGGCTCAGACCAATTCGTCCAGCCCCACCCCGGCGACCGCACTTGCACCGCTGGAGTGGAAGCAGGTTTCAATGGACGGGATCTGGCGGGCCGACGGCATCGTGGACTCGGTGTTCATTGCCCGCCGCCTCTCCGAGGGGACGGTGGGCGGGGCGGATTGGGTGAGCTACCTCGCGGCGCGGCTGGGAGCAATTCCGATCCCCGACTCCATGGGCGTCCTGGTCGCGGCCGATACGGGCCATATCCTGATCCGAAGTCGGATCATGGATCTCCCTGCGGAGACCCGGAGTCTTTTCGGCCCGCTCCTCTACTTCGCCGATAGCACCACGACACTCGAGGCCGAGATCGTCTCACGCATGGGGACCGGTGTCGTGCGATTCGTCCTCACGACGATCAAGATCAATGGGTTCGCAGTCCCCGAGAGTGTGTTGTCGGTCTTTCTGGCTCGCGTTGGGCGTCAGTACCCGGCGCTTACCAAGTCGGGCCGGGTGCTCGATGTGGCTGTGCCGCCGGATGGTGTCGTCACGCTGCAGAGAAACGGCCTTCGCGTCTGGGTCGACCCGAGTCGGGCTCCGTCACCCCTACGATAAGAACCCCGCACTCTTCAACGCTGCCCGGATCTCCCCCGGTCGGTTGGTCAGGATCCCTGAGACACCTCGACGACAGAGCGTTTGCGCACGGGCCGGGTCGTCGACCGTCCACACGTGAACCGGACAGCCCAGGCGCTTTGCCGCCCGGACGACACTCACGCGTGGGAGTTCGACCAAGCCTTTCCAGTAGTCCGGAATGGCGAACATCAATCCGCGTGGTGTGACGGGGAGGCCAACCCGGCCTTTGAGGTAGAGCTTCAAGATCTCCCGCCGATCTCCACCCACCAGGAAGGGCGGTCGCCGAAACGCTTCGAGAGCATGCGGCTTGAAAGAGGCCACGACACAGCGATCGACGGCACCTTCGGCGAGCAGTAACTCGGCCACGGCGCCTTGTGCTTCCGGGTCCTTGATCTCGATGATGAGAGGTATTGTTGGGAACGATCGAAGGACCTCGCGCAGTACAGGGACCCTGATCCCCCTTTCTCGATAGGGATGCCCCTCGGCTGCGTCCACATACTGCGAGCCGGCGTCCACCGCCTGCACCTCGTCCAGGCTGAGGTGGCGGACATCGCCTTCGTGACCTGTCGTCCGGGTGAGTGTTGGGTCGTGCATGAGCACCGGCACGCCATCGCGGGTGATCCGGACATCACATTCGAAGGCATCGCAGCCCTGTTCGACCGCGAGTTCGATTGCCTCGATCGTATTCTCTGGCGCATCCGCTGAGGCCCCTCGGTGGGCGATCACCAGGTGACGCCCGGGGTCGAGCAACGAAAGCGTCACTGCCCGCCTTTCACGTACCGATCGTACCAATCCAGATAGCGCTGATACCTGTCTTTCTGATAGCTCGGCTTGCGAATCCCGTGGTGTTCTCCCGGGTAGACCACGAGTTGTGTGGTCTTTCCGAGGCGTTTCATCGCCTGATACATCTGCTCGGAGTTGAGGATGGGGACGTTCCAGTCCTTCTCTCCGCCCATGAAGAGGGTCGGCGTCGTGATCTTCTCCACCGACCAGAACGGGGAGATCCGGTCCCATGCCCGTTGATTCTCCCAAGGGAGTCCCAGTTCGATTTCCCAGAGATACTGATAGTGATCGTGGCCGTAGTTGGAGGTGTAGAGAACCTCACTGGCCCCCGAAACCGCCCCCTTGAACCGGGTCGACTGCGTGATGACGTAGTTTGTGAGAATCCCTCCATACGACCATCCCCCAACGCCCAGCCGATCGGGGTCGGCGTAGCCCAATCGAATCGCCTCATCCACCGCCGCGATCACGTCCTTGGTGTCCTTGTTTCCCCAATCGGCCATGATTGCTCTGGAGAAGGCCTTCCCGTACCCGTTCGAGCCGCGCGGATTGGCCGTGACCACGACGTACCCATGGGCCGAAAGGAGTTGTGCCTCCGAGTTGAAGCTATGCGTGTATTGACTCACGGGCCCGCCATGGATCCGAAGCAGGGTCGGGTAGCGTCGACCCGGCTCGTAGTCAGGTGGGGTATATAGGAACGCTTCGATTTCGACCCCGTCGGCGCTACGAGCCTGAATGTCTCGCACCGCCGCGAGTTGTAGCGAGTCGAGCAGGGTCTTGTTGGTGTGCGTGAGTTGCCTGAGGCCGCCGGCCTCCGCCACGAACACTTCACTCGGGAAGGTGGGCTCCGACACCGTAGCAACGGGGGTCCCGTTCGGTGCCAGAACGAAGGCACCGAGGGATCGTGAGCCAGAGACGGGCCGGGTGAGCGTCCCCGTGACAACGTCAACGAGCCCGAGGTGGTTGTCCCCGCTGTCCGTGATCCGAACGTAGACACCGGAACCATCGAGGGTCCATGTCGGCGAACTCACGTCTCTATCGAGGGATGGGGTCAAGAACCGTGGTGCGCCACCCTCTGCCGGTATGATCGCGAGTTGTGTGGGATCGTAGATCAGCGCGACGGGCGCGGTGGAAGGCTGGGTGGTATAGGCAATCCACCGGCCGTCCGGACTCCACGCCGGCGAACCGTCCTGAGCCTCGTTGCTGGTCAGCCGTCTGGTCGTCGAGCCGTTGGTCGTGTCACCACTCGCCACGATCCAGATGTCGGTGTTGTAGCTGCCGTCCACGTCGTCGCGATTGCTTTCGAAGGCGATGCGCCGGCCATCGGGTGACCAGACTGGGTTGCGATCGTCGAAGTCTCCGAAGGTCAGTTGGCGAGTCGCCTTGGTGGCGAGGTCGAAGATGTAGATGTGGGTACGGAGTCGGTCGAGGTAACCTGCATAGTCGCGTTTGAACTGGAGTCGGTCGACCACCCAGGGTCGTGGGGTCTTGTTGGCGCTGCCGATCCAAGTCGAATCGCCCTGGTCCTCGGGACTGGGGTCGCGAACGAGGAGTGCGAGATGCTCACCATCGGGTGACCATTCGAATCCACCTACACCCTGTTTGACGTCAGTGAGTTGGACCGCTTCTCCCCCCAACCGGTTCAGGGTCCAAACCTGCGTCTTCCCCTCGTTTCTCGAGGCGAGAAAACCCAACCACTTCCCGTCCGGGCTCCAACGCGGCGAGGAGGCCGAAGACCCTAGGGCGGTCATGGGAATGGGATCGCCGCCGGCAAGGGGCACCATCCAGATCCGGCTGAGCGATTTTTCGTCCGCGAGCGAGGTCGTACTCACCACATAAGCCACCCAGTCCCCCTCAGGGCTCACCTGCGGGTCGGAGACACCCTCGAGACGAAAGAGGTCGTCGACAGTGAGGTGGCGGGTCTCCGGAGACTGGGCTCGGACGGAAGCGGCACAGACGATCGTGAGGAAGAAGAGGCCGGGGAATCGCATGGGCTTGCCTGAGTGAAAGGATGGAGGCGGTGCGTTAGAGTCGACGCATCAACACACGACGGACCCGGTGGTCCGGGCCCTTTTCGAG
>QKDC01000124.1 GCA_003246755.1 Gemmatimonadota bacterium
CCCGAAGGCACCAATCTTGAAGCAAGGACATGGTGGTTACGCGCCAACCTCGTCCTGACCGGAGCCTCCTGTGGATCACCCTTCACGTCCTGGGACAAAGATCTTCGCCTTCGCCGTCACCGCCCTGGTTCTCGCACCCTCACAACTCCACACCCAGGAACGCGATCTGCGCCCTGAATTGGGAGTGGCAGTTTCGACCATCGGTCTGGGACTCGAGTTCGGCCTGACCGCCGAAACCCTCGCGCTCCGCGCCGGGTACTATCGGTGGTCATTCAGTCTCACAGAGGAGATCGATGGCGTTCGATACCACGGCGGTCCCGACCTCGAAAACGCTCGTGCGCTGGTGGACCTCTATCCTTTCGGAGGAACATTCCGGCTGACGGGGGGTGCGATCTGGAGTCATAGTTCGGCGGAGGCCAAGGCCACCCTCAGTGAACCACTCGAGATTGGCGGCCGGGTCTACCAACCTGCCGAGGTTGGGGAGGTCCGTGTGCAAGCCGCCTACGGTCGGGACCTTGTGCCCTATCTCGGGTTGGGGTTTGGCACGCGCGGGCAGGTGGGTTTCACCTTCGAAGTCGGCGTGGCCCTGACGGGAAAGCCCTCCGTGACACTCACGGGTCAGACCAATCTCACGGGTCTGGAGAAGGACGAGTTCGATCGCAACATCGCGCTCGAGCAAGAGGAGATTCGCCGCACCATCGATGACGAGCCCCTGCTCCGGTACTACCCGGTAGTAGCCCTCGGACTCAAACTTCGGTTCTGACCACGCTCCCCCCAGGTCGCGAGGGACTTATCAGCCTGTCCGAGACGGTATCAGTCGAACGGGCCCCCGTCTCGGAGGGAGACGGGGTAATCGAGAATCTCCTTCCAGATGACCGCTGTTTGGATGGGTGAGCGTTTGAGCTGCCTTGGGTGCGAGGCCGTAGCAGGTCGGGCCCCCGCGCGCACCCGCGCGTCGAACGCGCGATGATCGGCCGCATTGAGCGCCCGGTTCCGGGCGGCAGCTTCCTTGAGCCGACGTGTCACGGCTTCTCGCCCGGTCTCTTCGAGACTGACCACGACGGGCGGAGCACGCACGACCGTCTTCCGCTCGTAGATCACAGGATCGACCTCCAGCGTCTCACGATCCTCGACGTCTTCCGCTGATGGGAGTGCCGTCGGGGAATGTCGAGGAGCGATGCCGGCCCGACGTTGTTGCTCGAGTGTTATTTGACGGAACAGTTCACCGAGTGACCCTGCGGCCTCCGGTGCTGGGCCAGAGGGATCTTCGATGAACCCTTCCGCCTCCACGTCAGATTCGGCGTGCCGAACGGGGCGTTTTCGTGTGGCAGGGCGATTCTTCCGTCCGAGGAGGCTCAGGCCACCCACAACCAGAATGAACAGGGTAAGGAGATCGTCGAACTGCATTCGATCACCCGTCCACACTCTTCGGCGGGGCGCCCTCCCCTCCTTCGGCGATCGATTTCCGCATCGTGGTGTCGGCTTCGATGTTGCGATAGCGTTGGTAGTCCATCACACCGAGCCGACCACTCCGGAACGCGTCAGCCATGGCCAACGGAATGGTCGCCTCGGCTTCGATCAACTTGGCCCGCTGCCTCTGGGTCTCGGCGATGTACTCCTGTTCGACGGCCACCGCGAGAGCCCGCCGTTCTTCCGCCTTTGCCTGAGCGATCCGCTTATCGGCCTCCGCCTGATCGGTTTGGAGTTCGGCACCGATGTTCTTGCCGACGTCCACGTCGGCGATATCGATCGACAGGATCTCGAAAGCCGTACCCGCATCAAGACCCTTGGCCAAGACGGTTGTCGAGATCGAATCCGGATTCTCGAGCACCGCCTTGTGGCTCTGAGCCGATCCGATGGTGCTCACGATGCCCTCACCAACTCGGGCGAGGATCGTTTCTTCCCCGGCGCCGCCGACGAGACGGTTGATGTTGGCGCGCACCGTCACGCGGGCCATCGCGAGCAATTGGATGCCGTCCTTGGCCATGGCGGCAACCTTCGGAGTTGTGATGACCTTGGGATTGACGCTGACCTGCACGGCCTCGAAGACGTCGCGCCCGGCCAGGTCGATGGCCGCGGCTTGCTTGAAGTCGAGCGGGATTCCCGCCTTATCGGCCGAGATCAGCGCACGCACGACGCGATCGACACTTCCCCCAGCGAGGTAGTGCGCTTCGAGGGCATCGATCGAGAGCACCAGCCCGGCTTTGAATGCGTTGATCAAGGGAATCACGATGTGCGCAGGTGTCACCTTGCGGAACCGCATGCCGAACAGCGTACCGAAACTGACTCGAACACCAGACGCGAAGGCGGTGATCCAGAGGCCAAGTGGGATGAATCGGAAGAACACCACCAGCGCGAGGAACCCGAGAGCGAGTACCGCGAGGAAGAAACCGGGAGCTAGAGCGTTGGGATCCACGAAACCCTCACAGAGTCAAAGACACAGTCGAAGTCAGACGCTACACTTCCCGGACCACGAGTCGATAGCCTTCTGAGCGCAACACCGTGATCGTGGTACCAGCCTTGATGAATTCGCCCTCCGTCACGACATCGAGTCGCTCATTGTTGATCGTCGCCGCCCCGGAGGGTCGGAGATCCGTCAAGGCCTTCCCTTCAGAGCCGATGAGCTCCGCCCGGTTTGGTGCGGAGATGAATCCTTCGGCGGCGTCGGTGCTCGCCTTGAGGAAGAGACCACTAAAACGAGAACTCATTGGCAGATGACGCAGCCAGCCGAAAATCACCGCCAGTGTGAGGAGAACACTCGCTCCGAGGATGAGGCCGGCCTGCAGAAAGTCTGCCCCAGTGGGAAGACTCCCCACCATGGCGAGGACAACCGAGGCGCCGATCAGCCCTATGCCGAGTACCCCAGCCACGCCGAAACCCGGAATCACAAATACCTCGATGCCCATCGCGATGAGGCCCAGGCCCAGGAGGAGGACCTCCTCCCAGCCGGCGAGCCCAAGAACCATGCTGGAACCAAAGAAGAGGCCGAGCGCACCCAGGCTGATCGCGCCCCCGAGACCGAAGGCACCACTCTTGATTTCGAAGATGAGGCCGAGCATGCCGAGCGAGAGCAGGAGTGGCGAAACGACGGGATTGGTGAGAAACCGAACGACGAGCTCCGCCCAGTTGGGTACTGCGTCCACCACCATCGCGTCCTCGAGGCCGACTTCCGAGAGCACGGCGCTCATCGACTCGGCTTCGGCCTTCGCGAATCCATAGTCAATCGCCTCCCCGGTACTCAGGCTGAGCAAGCGACCGACCGGCTTCACGCCGGGGATGTCGAGGGACTCGTCCACCATCCCCTCGGCAATCAGGGGATCCAGCCCGTGATGCTCCGCCAGGGCCCGGAATTCGCTTCGCATCGCTGCGACGTATTTCTCTGGAGCCTTGGTTCCTGATCCGTCGACCGGCGTCGCCGCCCCAATGACACCGCCTGCCCGCATATAGATTTGCCGCGTTGCCAGCGCGATCAGCGCCCCTGCACTGAAGGCCCGAGGGTTGACGTAGGCATAGACGGGCACCTCCGACGCCAGGATGGCGTCGACGATCCGCTCGGCCGCATCGACACGCCCGCCGGGGGTGTTGATGTCGAGGATCACCGCAGCGGCAGGGAGTTCGGCGGCCTCTCGGAGGGCCCGAGCCACGAACGGCGCCAGACCGTTCTCGATGGTCCCCGTCACCGGTACCCGGATGACCGTTACTTGGGCGACGGCTGGAGCGGCGCTCGTCAACCCGAGAAGGACTGCACCCATCAGACTCACTTTGCGCACAAAACCCTCCATTGTCCGGCCACCAGGAATCTAACCGCGTCACGGCGCGAGTGAGGCGGCTCAACAGCGATTCCTACTCCTTTCACGACCAATTCAACCGTGGGATACTAGCTTCGCCACATCGGGCCGGATCGATCACGAATCGGCAAGTTCCACGGAGGTCGACATGCCAGCAACCATACCCCAGGATCTGACCCAGGAGAGGGTACAGACCGACGTCGGACTGAACGTCGTCGTCGTCGCCACCGACTTCTCCCCCGACGGTGACCAGGCCGTTTGGCGCGCCACCGACTTGGCCTTGGCGCCTGACGCGACTCTGATCCTCACCCATGTCCTCCCACGCCATTTCGAACCCGCGGTCGAGTCCTTGATTCGATCGGGGGCGGAACGTGAACTCGATCGGACAGCAACCACCATTGGCGATCGCCTGGTTGCCGCCCGACGCTTGGATGTGAAGGTGAAAGTGCGACTGGTGCGTGGAGTGCCGGCCGAAGAAATCGAGCGCATCGCCGAGACCAATGGTGCCGATCTCGTCACGGTTGGCCGCAGGGGGCACAATCCGCTGCGTGAACTCCTGATCGGTTCTACGGCGGGCAAGCTGCTCCGTCACGGCCGTCTTCCGGTGCTCGTGGCGTGCGGGGTAGGACGCAGCAGCTATGACAAGGTTCTCCTGGGATACGATCTCTCAGAACCAGCTCAAGCAGCGGCACGCCTCGTCAAGCGAATGCTCCCAGAGGGTGTAACCCCCAGAGTCGTCCATGCTTTCGAACATCAATGGCTCGGGCTGCCACCCGCGTATCTCATCAAGCCCGTTGATGCGGACTTTGATGTCTCATCCGCATCACTGGACGATCGGCGACGCGAAGTGGAACAGGCCCTTGAAGGCCTCTGGTCTTCCGAGGAGATACAAATCGTCGTCGAGGCGACCGACCCCCGAACCCTCCTACTGGAGACCGCGCGGCAATGGGAGGCTGATCTGATCGTGATGGGTTCGCGTGGACTGAGCGGGTTCGCGAGAGTGGCCTTGGGAAGCGTGGCTGGTTCCGTCCTTCATCGGGCGAAGCTGGATGTCCTCATCGTCCCCGAGGCACGTGAGGCGCCGCCGACTATCTGATGCCACTGCGCTGAAAGTGTGAGTTCAGCGGCCTGGGACGCGGAACCACCCGGTCCACCGTCTGATGGTCCGGAGACCCATGTACAGGGTTGCGGTACCCGTCACCAGAACCAACCAGAACGGATCCATGCGGAGATCACTCGAACGACTCGTCTGCTCGGCCAGGTTGAGCAGGCCCATCGCTGCCACGAGACTCACCATCCCGGCGCTCTCACGGCGTACCGCCATCCTCCAGGAGTACGGAAGATCTGCCGGGCGCCATTTCGAGAAGGCCGGGATCACGACAGGCGTCCGGGACGACCATGCGAGATAGGCCGGACCAAACCTGGAGAGCAGGAAGCGCTCTTCGGCGATCATGATGCGCCTGTAGCAGAACCAGAAGTACACCGCGGTAGCTCCCACACACACGAGTGATCGGCTGAACATTGCCGTGGCGATCCACATGACGAGACTGCCGATGTACAAGGGATGCCGAAGCAGGGAGTAGGGCCCGGTGGTGTTGAGTTGTTCGGCCAGTTGCCTGTCGGTATTGCGGCCGGAAGTATCGACCGGGACGCCTCCGGAAACCCACGCTCTACCCGCCAGGCCAATCAGACCAACACCGAGACATAAGACCTCCCATCCGCGATGGGAGTTGGGAAGCTGTTTCGGTGAGGCGTTGAGATACACCCAGGCCAGGATCCCCGCCAGGAGCGGAACGGGTAGATACCCGCGCCATCGGAAAAACCACTGCCCGTGTCGCTCGAGTCGCTCCATGCGGCGCACAGCCTCCCAAGCCTACCGGATCAGGAGGGTGGCCGTCGCTGTTCCCTCAATTCCTGGACACGCTGAAGAATGCGGTCGCGAAGCATGAAGAACTGTCCTCGTTGCACCGGTGTCAGCACGACATCGAGCGCCGTCATTTCTTCCTGCATCAACAAGGCATAGCGCACTCGGGCAGCGGTGATTCCGTCCACATGCGCGGCGACACTATCGGCATTCGCGGCAATTCCAGGACGAAGTTGCCTGGCCAGGCCGACACGATGCAGGCGTTCACTCTGTTCGGCTTCGCGGCGCTGTTCGGCGAAACGACTGAGAATGGCACTCACCTTGGGCGCCTGTTCCTCGGTCAGACCGAGATTCTGCTGGACCTGTTCTGCGAATCGTCGCTCCAGTTCCCCTCGGAGACGAACGGCCCGTGGTCCTTGCCCTGCCTGGGCAGCGACCGAGGCCGAAAGCACCATCGTGCTCGCGATCAGTAGGAAGCCGATTCGAATTACGCGGGTCATGTCATCCCTCCAGAATCTGGAGCAAACGTTCGAGTTCTTCTTCACCGAGATCGGAGACACCTGGGATTCCCTGCTCGAGCGGGTTCGCCGTGGCCGGCACGACATCGAAGACGAGTTCCAGGTCGTCTTCCGTCAACAACTCGAGTTCGGGAAGCAGGACCGTGACGGCCAATCCGTCTGTGTCGACCGCGGGCTCGGCGGGTTGCCCTCGGCTGAAAACGATCACGAGCGAGGCGGCCGCCGCCAAGGGGACAAACCAACGCGCGCGCTGGAAACGGAAGCGGCGCCCTTGCCTGGTGTCAGCCATCCGTTCGGTGACCCGACCAGTGACGACGTCCAGATCGAAATGATCTTCGATGTCACTGCCGAGTCGCGTGGCACGATCGATCAGAGTCCACTCGCTCTGGCACGCCTCGCAGCCCTCCAGATGCGCGAGATCGTCATGGCTCCACGTCTCTCGCCCATGAGCGACCGTGGGCATTCGATCGGAGAGATGTGTCATGTGAGAATCTCCTTCAACCTCTGGACTGCATGGTGATAATGTACTCGAGCGGCCCCGGGAGTCGTCCCGCAGGTCTTGGCGATTTCTCGATAGTCGAGCCCCTGCTGAGCCCGGAGGAGGAACACCTCTCTTTGGAGACGTGGCAGGCGTCCAACCTCGTCCCGGAGACGGTCCTCCTGATCGCCCGCGATGGCTTCCCCCGCCGGATCGGCCGAGTCCACTGCGTCGGTCTCGACGATGGACACCATCTGTCGGCCTCGCTCGCGTCGGTACCAGTCCCGCCGCAGGTTTCCGCCGATCCGGAGAAGCCAACTCCGGAATTCCGCATCGCCGCGCCAACTCCCCGCAGCCCGGAATGCTCGAAAGAACGTCTCCTGTACCAGGTCCTCGACTTCACTCTTGGGAGCTCCACTTGCGTATAAGTACCGAGCTAGGGCGGACCCATGGCGCCGGACCAATTCCGCCGCGGCCCGCTCGTCTCCGGATCGGTAGGCTGCCACGAGGGTGGCATCGCTCTCGTGGGCCGCGGGTCTGGGCACTGTCATCGGCACAGGATCGGACGGAATGCGACGAGGTCTGTTAACCTGCCCCCCAGGACGGCCCCGACCCAAGGACACCAGGTCTCTGGCAGCCCAGTCGCCCACACGGGCCCACGAGAACGAGCTAGAGGGTTGTGGATAAACACCCTATAAGGCATACTGATAGCATGTTAGGTCTGTTGATATAATCCTTTTTCTCGATTGTTCTGATGTGCAGAACTCCACGGTGACGCGACGACTGATGACAGACTCCCCGCTCGTGATCGCACATCGTGGCGCCTCGGGCCATGCCCGGGAAAACACGCTCGAGGCCATTCGGTTGGCCCGGGAGATGGGCGCGGACGGTATCGAGATCGACGTGCATGGGTGTCTCGATGGCGGGTTCTTGGTCAGGCATGATCCCCTCCTCCCCGATGAGAGATCGATCCACGACCTGAGCCTGGGGGAGGCACAGGCGGCCTTGGCTGGCACCGATATGGAGGCCCCGACATTGATCGAGGCACTCGCCGCCGCAACCGGGCTTCGGATCTGGGTGGAGGTAAAGCATATCGGCGAGGCGCAAGATAGACTCTTCCTGGACATCCTCTCCGCCGCACCCGATCCATCACTCGTCGCTGTACATAGCTTCGACCATCGGCTGGTGCGCCGATTGGGCGAACGCCAACCTTCCCTTCACCTGGGTATTCTCCAGTCCGCTCGGCCCGAAAACCCCTTCACAGCGGTCACCACCAGCGGCGCGGGGACACTCTGGCAGGAATGGACCTTCATCGATGAAGAACTGATGCGCGGCGCTGACGACCTAGGAATCGAGGTCATTGCCTGGACCGTCAACAGCGCCCTCGTGGCCCGCAAACTCGCTGATCTCGGCGTCACCGGTCTGTGCGGCAACTACCCCGACCGACTCCGGATGGATGGGTGATGGCCCATCCCAAGGTCTTCTTCATGGGTTCCCAACACGGCTAGATTATCCGACTCGTATCATCTGCCTGGTGGCTGACACTCCCTGCCCGGAGGCTCCGTGCCCCGATTCGTACTTCCAAGCCTCATCGCCGTCCTGGTCCTCTGGGCCACACCCCTCGCCGGCCAGCGTCCGGGTTCCCGTGGTACGACCATCGAACCCGGTCAGGTTTGTCCTGCGGGGACCACCGAGATCCGACCCCGCCTCTGCATGGCGCCCGAACTCGAAGCGCCCAGCATCGTGGATTACCGACCACGTTCCACGCTGATCGTCACCGAACACGAGGTACCCCGAGCGAAGTACCCCGTCATCGACTTTCATGGTCATCCCAGAGGCCTCACATCGGAGGGGGCCCTCGGAGAATTGGCGGACGCTCTCGATGGCATCAACGTCCGAGTGATGGTAGCCGCAAACGGGCTCTCGGGGGACAACCTCACCGAGACCGTGAACGCCGTTCGCCATTCTCCACGCATGAAGGACCGGGTACGCGCGATGACCCGAATCGATTTCCGGAACGTCGGGCCCGGCTGGGCCGAGCGTGCTGTAGCCCAACTGGAGGTCGACGTAGCCGCGGGCGCGGTGGGTGTTGGGGAGGTGTCCAAAGGACTGGGACTGTCGATCCGGAAGGCCGACGGAACACGTCTCCAGATCGATGATCCCATCCTCGATCCCGTGTGGCAGGCGTGCGCTCGTCTCGGTATTCCGGTGTTCATTCACACCGCCGACCCCCAGGAGTTCTGGCAGCCGATCGACTACACGAACGAACGATGGCTCGAGTTGGGGTTGTTCCCCAACCGGCGGTATCCCCCCGAGCAATTCCCTGCGTTCGAGCGGCTGATGACCGAACGCGACAACATGCTTCGCCGGAATCCCAAGACCACCTTCGTCATCGCTCACATGGGATGGCACGCCAATGACCTCGGCCGGCTGGGCAAGCTGCTGGATGAACTCCCGAACGTCTACACCGAGGTCGGAGCCGTACTCTACGACATCGGGCGGCAGCCGCGCGCTGCCCATGACTTCTTCATTCGATTCCAGGATCGCATCCTGTTCGGTAAGGACTCCTTCCAGCCGGAGGAGTATCCGTACTACTGGCGCGTGTTCGAGACCCGTGACGACTATTTCGACTACTATCGGCCGTACCATGCCTTCTGGAAGCTCTATGGAATCGATCTCCCAGACGAGGTGCTGAAGAAGGTGTATTTCCGCAATGCGCTTCGCATCACGCCGGGATTGCCACAGGAAGGGTGGCCCCAATAGTCCATCCTCCCGAGCCCTTCGCTATCGGCTGAATCCCGCCGCTGGTTCCATGTAGGTGGGATTGAAACCAGCCAGGGCTTCCTTGACCGACGCGTCCGGCGCGCCATAGACCGTGAAGCGCGTCGGCACCAGAATCTCCAGAAAACGGCCGGCGAACTTTTGCCCGAAAGCGCCGAGGTGGGTCATTACAGATGGTGAATCCGCATAGCGCTCGAAGATGTGGCAACTCCGGCCATCGGAGCTGGTGCTCCACTCATAGTTGAGTGTGCCAGGCTCATTCGCCTGAGTCGCCTCGACCATCTCCGACATGAGATCCTTCAAGTCCTCCTCCCGTCCTGTTTGAATCTGGAGTTCAAGCATCCAAGACACGGTCTTGTCCATCATTGCTCCTTATTGAGAGGGTGATGTCCGCTGCCCCCAGCCTTTAGGGCGCAAACAGGAACCATGTTAGACTGGGCGCCGACGAACGCCAGCAAAGAGTCTTGTGTCAAGCGAATCACGCTGGCACCGCCATCGCGTCGAGTCGCCGAGTGATGCGGAGCAGGCGGCGGAACAGTAGGACCCCCATCACTCCGGCAACCGGAGAGGTCACGAGGCCAGGAAAGTACTGGCCGGCCAGGAGCGCGAGTAGCGGGTGGGCGACCCCGTTGGCAGCGGAGGCGATTCCCAGGAACCAGAGCGGGAAGAGCGAAACTCGAACCCGACGGGCAAGGCCCAAGACCGAGAGACCCCAAATGACGATCCATGCCACGTTGAACACGACGAAGCCACCGAGTGGAATTGGAGGGAGACCCAACAGCGCCGGTAGCCGTTCGTCGAGCCCCGTTGAGAGCTCTTCCGTGAAATGAACCGTCTGAATCAAGGTCGTGACCGCGGCCATCTGAACCACAGCCCGCAGGTCCGCCTGGTTCTCCTCGGCCCAGTCTCTCCCACGAGTCAGAAGAAGCGCCACGACGGCGGCGGCGCCGAGGACCACAACGCTGGGGACGAGGCTGGCGATCTGGTCGTTCAGTTCCCGACCCTGGCCTTTACTTCTTCCAGGAAATTCTGGACCAGGATCAACTCGGCGGGTGTCTCTTCCCGACGGAGTACTCGGATCATGAGGAACCGCTCGGTGCGTCCGTCGAAGGCATACCCGCGATGAGGGTCGGCAAGCATGGAAACCCCATTCGCGAAGAGCCGCTGCAGCTCACCGCTCGAGAAGTCGTTGCCAGTCCGGACCGCCACAGACAGAAAGCCAGGCCGAGACCGGAGAAACAGTTCCTCTCCGTCGTTGGCCCAGACCGGTTCGATTCCCAGATCCACCGAGACCTGTCGGCTACCTCGGTCGACATCCGGGAAGGGGCGAACCCAGACTTGGGCCTCCCCCGTCTGATCGGAGACGTAGGCAACCCAACGCCCATCCGGCGACAGCACAGGAGCACTCTCGTCTACCCCAGGCTGCGCCGAAACGGCGATGGTGGCGGTGTCGGGTCGGAGGCGCCGGGCGTAGATGTCACGGGCGCCCGAGCTGGTTCCGGTCCGGTAGATGAACCAATTGCCGTCGGACGACCAGAAGACCTCGTCGACGTCCTCTCCCTTGTGTTCGAACAGCAGTTCGGGGGTGCCGATGCCGTCTACCGGAACCACGTATGCGGCACGCCGCCCTCCCCGGTCGGAGATGAAGGCGAGAGAAGATCCGTCCGGGCTCCACACCGGCCGACGGTTCATGCCCTGGTAATTCGTCAGACGACGGGCTGGCCCGTCATCCAACACCTTGATCCAGATTTCGGTGTTGTTGAGGAATCCGACGGTCACCGCTGCCCGGGTCCCGTCCGGCGAAAGTTCGACGGACTCGAACTCTCCGCTCCACGCCGTGTCCACGGAGGTGACCCCGCCCTTGCGGTCAACCCAGATCAACTCCCTCACGTCGCGAGCCGCTCTAGCGGATGTCCAGTACACCAGATCGCCGGATTCCGAGAGCGTGTAATATGCATCCCGGGAATCGAGGCGCGTACCAATTCCTTCCACGAGGAGCACCGGGCTTCCGGAGAGCTCCATTTGCTTCACATCCAGTGGGGCAGCGAAGAGATTTCCATCTCCACGGGCAAAGATGAGGTGTCCGGTCGTGGTGACGTAGCCTCGGATACCTTCCGCGAGAATGACGCGATCACCCGACTCGACGTCCATCATCTCAAGACGGTTCGGTTCGCCCAGGACCGAGAGCACCGCCCGTTGACCACCGTCTAAGAGCTGATAGTAGCCTAACATTTCTCCGTCGCCTGTGAGGACCAACTCAGGCTCGCCTCCCGTAGCGCGCACGCGATAGATGGAATCGGCACGCCCGTAGTAGATGTAACCATCGGTGTTCCACCGCAGTGCTTGCGCGATCCCTGCCGCCTCGAGCGTGCGAACGGACCCCCCCACGAGAGGGGTGACGACCAACCCGCCCCCGTTCGACCTGCCAAACGCAACCATTTGCCCATCGGGGGAAATCGCGGGGTCGATGGCTCCCTCCGAACCCTTGATTGGGATGCGGACCAGATCGTCCAGACGGCGCACAGAGAGCGAGCGTCCGGTCCTGCCAACTGCATCCGATATGACCAGGGCCGACCCGTCGGGGGTCAGAGCGAACCACTCGCTCGGGCCGTCCCCATCGAGCGTCGCGAGTGAGAGCTTCCGTATCGGCAGGGGTAGGGTTGTCTCAGAGGCGGAGAAGAGCCATAGCGCACCCGCTACGACCGCCATCCCCCATCCGGCGACGGCCAGGGTCCTGGTGCGCCCCGGCAGCTGCTCACCTCGCGCGCCGGTTCCGTGGCGGAAGGTTTCATCAGCCAGAGCCACCGCGAAGTCCAACGCCGAAGTGAAACGGTCTGCCGGGAGCTTCTCCAGAGCCCTCGCCACGACGGCATCGACGTGTCGAGGCACCGCCCGGCGCTGGGACGTCACAGACTCCGGGTCGCTGGTGATGACCTTCCCAAGGATGGCCTGAGCCGTACTCCCGGAATACGGTGGGTCACCTACCAGCATCTCATACAACACGCAGCCGAGTGAGTAGATGTCACTGGGCGGACCGATGACCTGATCGCCGGTCGCCTGTTCCGGGCTCATGTAGTGCGGCGTCCCGAGGCTGAGTCCGGTGTCCGTGAGTCGATGTCCCCCAGCGGTGCTCACGGCAAGCGCGATCCCGAAGTCCGCCACGAGCGGACGCCCCTGGCTGAGCATGATGTTTTCCGGCTTGATGTCTCGATGGACCACACCAGCCTGGTGTGCCGAATGGAGTGCCTCGGCGACCTCTGTCGCGATGCGCACCGCGTCCGCCACTGGAAGCTGCTTTTCCCGTTTGAGCCGATCCCGAAGGCTTTCACCTTCCACCAGCGGCATGACATAGAAGAGAAAGCCGTCAGCTTCACCGGAATCAAAAAGAGGTAGGATGTTCGGGTGTTGAAGCCGGGCAGTCGTCTCGATCTCCGCCACAAACCGTTCGCCACCGACGACCGCAGCCAACTCCGGCTTGAGGACCTTGACGGCCACCTTCCGGTGATGACGGAGGTCCTCAGCGAGGTACACGGTGGCCATGCCTCCCTCGCCAAGCTCACGCTCGATGAGATATCGGTCGGTCAGCGCGGAGTTGAGTCGATCGATCATGGTGAGAACTCGTGTTCTGGCGGTACGCGAATAATGGTGACCGGATGGTACGCCTGTCAGCAGGGTCCGGCGGCCCAGCGAGCGAGCCTACTTCGTCAAACTGATGCGTCGAGCCAGCGCCCGGCCGACGAACCGGAGCCGGTCTTTCCATGGTAGCCGTCCGAGCATCGTCTTCACAACTCCCTTGGTAAAGTACGTCTTCTGCCCATAGTCCACGGCCACGTCGATCATCACCGGTCGCCCCTCGGCAATGATCACTCTCATTCGCGCGAGGGTCGGGTCAAGGTCGGGGTCGGTCTTGCAAGCGAGGTACTCGATGCCAAGTCCACTGGCCAAACTCGCGAGATCGTAGTCGGGCAGTGTGCTGGCCACCGAGCGGTTGAAGGCCGTCCGCTGGAACTGGGAAATTTGGGCCAGTTCCTCGTCCCGCAGGACCACGATCGCCACCGCGATCCCTTCGCTGGCCGCGGTGAGGGCCTCGAGCCCGGTCATCAGCAGCGCACCATCGCCGGCGAGGGCGACCACCGGCGCATCCGGTCGCCCAAGTTTGGCGCCGATGGCGGCAGGGATCGCGTATCCCATGCAGGAGTAGTCCACGGGCGCAAGGAACCGCCCCGGTCGTTCGAGCCGGAGACACTCCATCGCGAGGAAGGTCCCGTTGCCGCTGTCGGTTGTGAAGATGGTTTCCGGGCCAAGCGCCTCATGGAGCCGGTCCAGGAAGAGGGGAGGTGATACACGATCCCCGCTCCGGTGCGCCGCCCACTGTTTCCGGACCTCCGAATGGCCGGCGGCAATGAGCGCCGTGGGCGCGGCGCCGGGAGAGGCCTCAGGGGAGCCACTCAACTGTTCCAGCAACCCACCCACGAACGCTCCCGCATCGGCGTGAATCGCCAGCTCCGCCGGGAAGTTCCGCCCCAGCACCTCGGCATTGATATCCACGTGAAGCATTGGCCCTGGGAGTGTGAGCCCGTAGCCTCCCGTTCCGACTTCGCTGAAGCGGCAGCCGATCGCGAGGAGACGGTCACACCCAGCAGCCACCTGGCGCGCGAACGGCGGTGCGCTGTTGCCAAAGCCGTTCCAGAGAAAGAGGGGATGCGATTCGGGGAAGACCCCCTTGCCCTGGATGGTGGTGGCAACGGGCGCCCCCAACCTCTCGGCCAGTGCGACCAGTGCCTGACCAGCACCGGCGGCACCGTTTCCGACGTAGATCAGCGGTCTGGCGGTTTTCCCGGTAAGCCAGTTGGCCGCCCGTTGGAGGTCCTCCTCGGTGAGCTCCGGTGGATGCCATGGGTCTGGGGCGCAGAAATCAGACTCCTGGACCTCGTGACGAGTGAGGTAGAGGTTGACCGGGACTTCCACCATGACCGGACCGGGGGTCCCTGCCCTGGCGATTGCGCATGCCTTGCGGATCGTGGGGTAGAGCTCCTGTCCGGTCATCGGTCGGAAGGTCGCCTTGGTCACTGGGGCGGCGATGGCCAATTGATCGATGTCATGCAGCTGATAGGCCATCCGCACGTCCTGGCGGATCCCACAACCGAGCACCAGCATCGGGATGCCGTCCATGAATGCCTCGGCGATACCCGATAGCGCATGGGTGAGTCCAGCACCAGGGACGAGGTTGAGGCAGCCCAGGCGCCCCGATGCGCGCCAGTACCCGTCCGCCATGAAACCGGCACTCTGCTCGTCGGTCACCAGGATCGGACGGACCCCGGACGAGCCGAGCGCGTCGTACAATTCAATGTTGTGGGTCCCAGGAATACCGAATGTGTGCTGGATGCCCTCGTCCTCCAGGGCACGGACGACGAGATCACCGCCGGAATGCTTCATCGTGGATCACTCAATTGGGGTTCATCTCCGGAAGGTCCTGGAGAACTCCCTCGGCCGTTCGGTCGGCGAGGGCCATCACGGTGACGTAGGGGTTGATCTCGAGCGACTCTGGGAATAGGCTGGCATCGGCGATGCGGAGCCATGGCCTGCCGTGCACGCGTCCCCACGAGTCAACCACGGAGTCACTCACGTCTCGACCCATCGCTGCCCCCCCCATCAGATGAGCCGCGCTGACCGAGATACGACCCAGCAGAAAGTGCCGCTCATGGATCAACTCATCGATTCGGTGGGCATCCGTGGCTTCCAGGAGCGGGGGGTCGGCCGACGGGGCATGGACACGAACAGCACCTGCGGCGAAAAAGATCCGTGCGGAGCTTCGTGTCGCGCGCACCATCGAACGGATGACCTCCGGGGTGAAGCGGTAGTGCACCTGTGCTTTGCCGTTGGCGTCGACGGTAATGCGGTTGTCCGGAACGACCTTGTCACACGCGAGTACGAGAATCATTTGCAAACGTGGGAACGCCCGCATCAAGGTACTGTGCGCCGACCCGAAGCCTGTCAGGTTCTTGGCCGTAATGAACGGGAAGTACATACAGGTTTCGAGGACATATCCCTCCGCCTCCGCCCGGTCCACAAAGAAACTCTTGGGGTGCCCGACATCATTGGTGATGGGATGGGCATGCTCGGCAACGAGGATGTGGGCAGGATGGCATGTGAATCCCATGCCAACCCTGGGCGGCAGTGCCGGCAGCCGTGAACGCAGGAGCAAGGCGGTCGTTCCGATACAGCCAGCCGAGAGCACGATGGTGCTTGCCTGGATCTCGTGATCTCCAGCTGGCCATTCGGAGTCGGTGCCCTTCTCGCCGGGTTTCCTGGCACTCACACGGACCTGCAGGGAACGTTCGCCAAGGCTCAGAACCTCGGCACGAGTGACGACCTCGACGCCTTGACGCTCGGCGTTGGGGAGTTGCACGCGGTTGGTGCCCTGCTTGGCGGCATTGGGGCAGCCGAGATTGCAGAGACTGGACCCCTTGCAGCCGCGCACATTGATCGGGAACTGCTCGGCGTGGAGACCCGCGGTCCTACACCCCTCGACGAAGAGACGATTGTTGTCATTGATCTCGTCGGGACCGAGAGAGTGGACGTTGTTTTCGGTGAGGTACTTGCGACTGCGCCGTTCCAGGTCGTCGAAGTGAAGACCAGGGACGTTCCATTGTCGAATGACCCGCTCGGGAGCAATCAGAGAAGTCCCCGTATAGACGATGGTCGAGCCACCGTACCCGCGACCGAAGGCGAGCGTCATCGTACCGTCGGCGGTCAGAAATCCGCCTCCGTCCACATAGAGTTCATTGGCCATGTCGAGTTCGCGACCCGTAAAGTCCTCGTCGCGAAAGCGCGGGCCCTGTTCGAGTACCAACACCTTCTTGCCTTGGGAGACCAGAGGGGCGAGCATCTGTGCGACCGTGCCCCCGCCGGCGCCGGCGCCCACGATGACGACATCATAGTGACTGGATGTCATCTTCGGGCCGCCCATCCCCTGGGATCCGCACGATAGCCGAGCGCTGCCTGGATGTCCGGCTGGGCGTAGTACCCCATCATCACGAGCGTTCGGAGTCCCCAGGCGCCGCGTCGGAGCATGAGGATTGGGGCCTTCCCAACAGCGTCGACGAAGGCCGTCCGACGGGCAGGATGCAGGGCTTCGAGACGACGCCCGAATCTGAGCAGCGAGACGAGGTCCAGCAGCCGAATGAAAAAGAGGATCTGCCTTTGAATCCGTGGTGGGCGGGATCGGAGGGTGTTCGTGACGATATGACCCAAGGCGTCCCACTCTGCTGCCGAGGACTCCGCGATCTCGGGTACGAAGGTCACCGCGAGAGCACGGAAGGGGCTGCGCACGGGAGCCAACAGATCGGCACTCACGCCTGGCAGTGTATCCGACGCGGGGGCCCCGCGCCAGCCCATCGGCTAGTATACTTTGGGCTACCGGAGAACAACGCACAGTATGCGGAGGCGTCATGAAACCTCACAACCGACTCACGATCATCCCGAACCGATACCGCGCCCGAGAACTTCGGACCTTCCGAGATCTCGTCGAGGTGTATTTCGAGCGGTCACAGAGGGATCCGGATGATGTTCTGGCGGACTGGGAGGGGACGCGGGCGGCGCGGTCGAGTATTCACCAGATGTTGCCCCGTGTCATCGAGTTCGTCCGTGCCGCCGGCCTTGGCGGTCAGATCTGGACCACCCCGACGACCGATCCGGGTGTGAGTTTGGGGCGGGTCGAGGTCCTCCAGCGCATCTTCAGTGCCCACTACTCGGACGGCGTGGAGCAGGAGGTCTTCGATGTTTTGGATATGGCCATCGGCGTGTACGATGGCGATCTCGTGATCGCCCTGGCTCGAACATTCAATCCACTCCACTATGCGGGGATGGCTCTCAGGTTCATTGCGCGAGGCCCTCGGTGGCTGTTGGGCGTTCTCGGGGTCCGGTCACGCACCCTGCCTTCGCACATCGGGGTGGACGACCTGGCACGTCTGCAGAACGCGGCTTCGCGCATCACCAACGCCGAGGAGTTGATCGACACCCGGTTTGCCGCCCTGCAGGACCGTCAGGCACTCCGGCATGCGGAGCACGCCAGCCAGATCGCCGAACTCGCGGAACGTCTCGACTTCGCCGAACGGATCTTGGCGCAGCGCCAACCGCAGAATCGGCTTGACGCGCCCAACGACCCCAAGATCGTCACACCCGTCTAACACACTCGGAGTTGCTCCACGGCATCGAAATCTTCAAGAAGCTTCGTGGCAAGGTGAGATAGGCCCAGAAGCCTCCGGCGGGAGGTGCGGTCGCCCGGGGCCAAACCCGGATTGCCCTTTGCGGGTTACCTGTTTCCGAACTCCCGGGGCTCCACCGACCTGAGGTAGGCCCACAGCGCGCTCTTTTCTGTCTCATTCATGGCACGGGTCGTCGCGATGGGCATGAAGTCAGCGAGCCGTCGACCGTCGGGGCGAATTCCCGTGTTGAGCAGGGTGAAGAACTGCTCTTTGGTCCAACTGCCCAAACCGGTCTCATGCGGAGTGAGGTTGGACGGGATCGGGAGAGTCGATGGTGCCCCAGGGATCTTCCCGCCGCTGAAGGTCTCACCGTGACAACCCGCGCACCCTCTGGCGAGGAATGCTCCATAACGAGCTGTTGCTTCAGGTACTGGCGCCGCCTCCCGGACACTGTGATCGACGGTCTTCGCGCTCAAGAGTTCCATGACCCCGAGTTGGCTGAGCACTTTGCCAAGCGGACGTACCACCGTGGATTCGATGGTGGTGTCCACAGGTGCCATGCTCCGCACGAAGGACACCACAGCCTCGACGTCGCTGTCCGACCACCAGTTGAACTCCGGGGTTGGCATGAAGATCAGACTGCGACCATCGGCCCGGATCCCGTGCCGGATGGCCCTGGCGAGTTGACCATCGGTGTAGGTCGCCCCTACTCCCCCAGTGCCCGACGTCAGGTTTGGTGCGCGCATGACGCCGATGGCGCCGAGATCGTCGACGAGGGACCCTGCCAGATCAGGGCCGTGACATCCCAGACATCCACCAAGCGACTCCGCCAGGTGCCGTCCACGAGCTACGACTGCCGAGTCCGTGGTAGCCAGGATACCCGGCGGTTCGATCTGGTAGACCTGTCCTGCGGCGCGATTGAAGCTCACGACCGCGAACGCGATGCCAAGAAGGAGAACGCCCACGACAGCAAGGGCGCCCCCACCCAACCACTTCAGGATGCGTTTGAAGGTCATGGTGTGTACCAGTCGTATTCCCAGGTCCACGGCATTCTGGTTTCGCCGAGAATCGCCCGGGTCAGTTCGGGGTAGATCCGCTCGCTCCGGACATCGTTCGAGAGGAGGACCACGCAGCGCTTCGAGATCTCGACACAGATGACCATGTTGCCGGTCCAGTCGTTGTGCCCACCCTTGAACCACATCTCCCCGCGGGCATCCTGAAAGATGACCAGGCCCAGCCCCGCTGCCAATCCGATGCTCTCGTTCGCGGGGTTGGTGTCGGGAACCAGCGTGGGAAACTGATGAACCGAGGTGATGGCCAGTTGTGGCCTCATCATTTCGGTGCGGGAGGCCGGGGACACCCCCGTACCTTGCACGATGCCCGCCCATAGCTTTGCCTGATCCTCGATATCCGTGTCCATCGAGCCGGCCGCGCTCACGCTCGACCGTTCATCGTGGGGCTCGGGAGTGCCATCGCTCCGGAACCCATCCGCCAGATTCGGCCGGAAGTCTGGCCGCCACTGCATGCTGGTGCGGGTCATGTCAAAGCGATCGAACACGCGGGTCTGCATCTCAAACCCCACATCGAGGCCCAGTGCTTCTTCGAGGACCAGTTGGGCGATGTAGAAGCCCTCCCCAGAATACCCATAGCGAGCGCCGGGCTCGTAATGGAAGCGCAACCGTCCATCATCTTCCAACCAACGAAAGTTGGCGAACCCCGTGGTATGGGTCAGCAGAATCCGGAGGGTCAAGGCCCTCCAACGATCATCGTTCCTCAGATCGTGGTAGTCGTCGTACGCCGGCAGCGGACGTGGGAGCAACTCGGCAATTGAGACATCGAGATCCAGTCGCCCTTCGTCCACCAATTGCATCACCATGTAAGCAAACGCGGTCTTCGTCAGTGACGCCCCATACATCACTGTCTCCGTCGTGAGCGGATCGCCCGCGATGTTCCGGATTCCGTACGCGGCCACATGCACCACTGCTCCGTTGTCAATGACCGCGAGAGCCAGTCCTTGGACCTGCTCGCGCTGCATCAGGGCGCGGGCCGTACGGTCGATCGCGGAGGCATCAGGCAATACCTCAACGGATGGTCGCATCTCGCAACCTCCAAGCAGCAGGGCCATCAGGAATACGCGGAGGAGTCGATTCACTGGATGACCCTTTCTTCGGAATGTTCTTCCAAGAAGGTGAGATCGACCCGCCCTGGTAGTTGGCCACGGGTCGTCTTCGAAAGCGGCGGGATCTCGTATGCCGAGTGGGAAGGTACAGAGGTGTCCTCGAAGGAGCGATCCCACTCAACCCTGGATCGCGGCTACCTCAGACGGCTTCTGGTTCCACGGTTCCTCTCCCCACGGTGGCAGGATCTTGACCAGAAGCCACAGGATGAACAGGGGGAGAAGGAGCAAGAAGATGGTAGAGGCCAACCCCTCGATTCCCAGGAATTCGACCTTGTAGACGGTGAGGCCGCGCAGGCTCTTGGAGAAGAGTTGTCCCCCAATCACCACGTTGAAGCGCATGCTGAAAATACCGATCTGCACCAGAATCGCCGAGAGCAGGAACAACATTCTCCGCAGTTCCTCCGGCACCTGGATCAGCGGCTTCGGCCGGAAGGAATGGGTGGTCAGACCCAGTACCACGAACGGAACCAAGGTGCCGAGGAGTAATTGGAGCACAATCAGGCTCAGAAACAGTCTCCCCTCGATCAACTGGGAGAGAATCTCGATGGACTCCTCGGACTCATACAGGCGATGGATGAAGTCGAGAATTTCGAGGGACAAGTCAATCACGATCGCATAGAACAGAAACTGCGCCAGCCGGTCGAGACACGGCATGTTCACCGGCTTGCCCCGCGCCATCGTGGTCACCATGTAGAGGACCAACACCAAGGCGATACCGGACACGATGGCGGAGAGGAGGAACACCACCGGCATGAGGACACTGCTCCACCAAGGGTTGGCCTTGACCGACCCGAAGATGAAGCCGACATAGCCGTGGAGCAGGAAGGCCGACGGAATCCCGAGAACGGTGATCCATCGGCCGGCGCTATCATCGAATTTCAGCGACTTTTCCGACAGGTCGGTGGCTCCGAGGGTCAGCGCGTAGTAGAACCAGCGTTTGGGACCTTTCGCGGATTGGTACCAGCCTACCAGGTCGCGACGATAGTCGAACCAGACCTCGAGCAGCAGCACCACCGCCAGGTACCAGGCATAGACGAAACCAAACATCGCCATGGCCGACCGGCTATTCGGGGTCAGGAAAATCTCATAGGACCGCTCGGGGTGACCCAGATGGGCCTGCAGCGGCAGCGGCGCCACGATCAGGAAGGCCAAGGCGGTGAGCAAGGCCAGGCGATAGGTGGGCTGAACCTCCTTCACGTTGAAGACGCGTTCGAGAGAGGCCAGGATGAAGGCCCCTGCCACCAGCCCCGTCAGATAGGGATAGAGGACAATGAGCAGGCTCCAGTGGAGCTCGAATTCGTTGGGATAGATGAAGCCTTGCACGGTCAGCGAACCTCCCCGTCGAGGTTGGCGTAGTACACTTTCGGCCTGGTGTTCAGGGCAGGCTTCAGGACATCGATTTCATTGAACCGGATGAACCGGGCGAGCGGCGTGGCCCGGCCCTCGACTTCTCCGAAGATCCGCGCCTGGGTGGGGCATGCCTCGACGCAGGCGGGGACCAAGCCCTTGACGATCCGGTGGTAGCAGAAGGTGCACTTGGCAGCCACCCGTTTCTCTTCTTTGAACCAGCGGGCGCCGTAGGGGCAGGCCTGGATGCAGTACCGGCAGCCGATGCAGTAGTCATCGTCCACCAGGACCACACCATCCTGAGTGATGAAGGTCGCGCCGACCGGGCAGACCTGCACACAAGGCGGATTCGCGCAGTGGTTGCAGAGTTTCGGGACGAAGAAGCTCTTTCGGATCCCGGCTTCGTCAGCTAACTCGGGAAAGCCCTCCATTCCACCGTCGGGGCTGTCCACGATCACTTCACCGTCATTTCGGATCACATACCGCTCGACCCAGGTATTGAACGCTCCTTCGGTGCGGGGGACGTCGTTCTCCGTTTTGCAGGCGTTGACGCAGCGACCGCAGCCGATGCACTTGGCGGGGTCGACTCCCATGCCGTAGTAGTGCATGGTCGGATCGTATCGCTCCCCGTCGACCGTTTGGCCGTTGACCCCTGGGACTCCCACGACACCGAGCACCACGGGCACTCCGGCGGCACACGCGGCAGCCATCTTCTTGACGAAGTCTCGGCGATCGACACCCTCCGGCTCGACGGAGCCCGGAGGGCATTCACGGCAGTCAGACGGAATGAGACTCATCGGGTCTCCGGGAAGTGCGGGTAGTGACAGTCCCAACACATGTATGGAACGCCGTGCGATTCGAGGTCGATCTGCGGTGGGCCCTCCTCGATACCAGCGGCATGGCACGTTCCGCAGAGCGCCCGGGTCTGTGGCTTGGTTGGCCGCACGCTTCGCGGGGCGTCCTTGTGGGTGTCGGGTGCCTCGTGACACACCGCGCAGGACAGTTCGGCGTGGTGGGACAGGGATTTTTGCCTGGCTATCTGGGCGTGGCAGGCGGAGCATTCCCCCGGGGTCACCGGTGGGACTGGTGCATGGGGATCGTGGCAATCCTTGCAGGGCCGTGGGAAGTTGTGGCGCGCCGGCTCGATCTGGGGGAATCCGGTGGGGCGAGATGCGTTGTAGCTGTGGCAGGTGACGCAGAACTCGCGCGTATCGGGGATCACTGGTTTGACATCGAGCGGCCCCTGCACGTGTGGCGCGGCCGGACCGTGGCAGGTCTCGCAGCCTACGCCCCGGTGGTTGCCTGCCAACCGAACTTCGGCCTGTTCCGCATGGCAGAGCTCACAGGCCTGCCTTCCGGCATACTTGATCGGATGGGCGGCAATCGAGTCAACGGCGGCTGCACGGTAGTGACCGTCTTCCCCGAAGGTCGGGGGTATGAGTAGCTGTCGAGCACCCAGCAGGATCGCCACGGCGATGGTGAAGACGATGGCAAGACGAGGGACCTGCTGTACCATATCGCACCCCGCGAGGTTCTGGCGGCAAACACTGGATCAATGGCGCGCTGGTCCAAAGAACGTTGCCAAGGAAACGAACTAGCTCTGAAGCGGGGGTGAAGTGACCATGAGAAGATGGCAGCCCCGGAGGGCTGAGGGAGCGGTACGGCGAACGGGGAGCTTAGCGGATCGTGAAATCCTCGGGGGAGTCGGTTTCTCGATACTTGCGGCGGAACCAGAACCCGGCTCCGGCAACCATGCCGAGCGGGAGCAGACTGAGGAAGACCGTGGTACCGATAAAGGCCAGCCGGTTCTCTTCCCGGGGATCGAAGCACACCGGACAGGCGTGCAGGACCTCGGGGAACGCGAGAATCAGCACCACCAGAAGAGGGAGAAACCGGCGAGCAGCGGTCACAGATACACCGTCACGTACAGCACGGGCCACACCAAGACCACGAAGTACCAGAAAATCCGGACGGTACCGAACTGCGCCGGGGTGAGAACGCCTGCCCGGAGCCGCCGCCAGGCCCAAGCAAGGCCCAAGATCGCCGCAAGGGCGTGGAGCGCGTGCCCTCCGACAATCAGGTAGAAGTATGCGCCGTAGGTACTCGACGTGAGGGTCAACCCCTCATTCAACAACGCCACCCACTCGCGGCCCTGGGCCAGCACGAAGAAAGCGCCGAGCAAGAGCGCCAGCAGTAGGGGGGGTGCGGCGGTCGCTGGCTTCCGTTTCGCAACGCGACCTGCCCAAAACAGCACGGCACCGCTCAAAAGGAGGATCGCCGTGTTGACCAGCGTGATCCGCTCGGGAAGTCGAGGCTGCCCGAAGGGGGGCCACTCAGGGGCCCCTGCCTTCGCGATCGTGTGGGCCGAGATCATCCCCGCAAACATCATAACTTCTGTAAAGACGAAGAGCATCATCCCCAGCACCCCGCTGGGAAGGACCGGCCGGCGGGCCACGGGCTCGAGCCCGTCTCTCAGCGCCATCGGCGTCATGGGACTGAAGGCGCCTCTTCCCCGGCCGCCTCGGCTGGCACAGCATCGTGCTCCGTCGTCACAGCGGGGTCATGAGATTCCGTTGAGCTCTCGGCGTGGGCCGGACCGATCCCCCGCGCCGTGGCAGCCATCGCCGCGTCGTTGGTCCAGCGAAGTCCGGCATGCTTCATGACGTCCGGGGCAACACCGCCCCAGAACAACGCCATCAGGAGCAGGGAGACCGCCAGCACATACTTCGCGATCCGCTTTTCCCACTTCAAGTGCATGAAATTCTGGATCACCATGTTGGCCTTGACCACCGCAATTCCGAAGGCGGTGATCAGGGTGACCCACTTGATGCCGAGGAAGGGACCGGCCACGCTGACCGCCAACAGAAACAGCAGCGTGACGTAAATCTTGCGGTAGTTGGGGTGGGTATACTCGGTCATGATCGCGCCTCTACTTGGCGATATAGAGCAAGGGGAACAGGAAGATCCAGACCACATCCACGAAGTGCCAGTAGATCCCGATCAACTCGACCCGGTGCAGTTCCCTGTTCCGCGCGGCATCCCGCGCAACGAAACCCATGATGATGGCCCCGGCGATCACGTGGAGGGCGTGGAGTCCTGCTGCGGTGTAGTAAAACGACCAGAATCCGTTGGACGTGATGGTATACCCGTGGCTGATCTCGGTGGCCCACTCAAAGCTCTTGACCCCAATGAAGGTGGCAGCTCCCCCGATGGTGTACATCAGGAGCCGAGCGGCCCGTTTGCCGTCTCCGTGCTCCGCGGCCTTGTGCGCCAGAACCGCCGTGAAGCTCGAGGTGAGCAGTACGAAGGTATTGAAGGCACCGATCCAGGTGTTCGTCGCGGCTGCGGCGTCGGCCCACTCGGGGTGACCGACCCGATGCATGAGGTAGGACGCGAGCAAACCGCCGAAGATCACGACTTCGGAAGCGAGAACCCACCAGACGGCCAACCGGCCGGTCGGGATCCCGGTGGCACTGCGGGTGGTGGCGAGGGGCTTCGACACGGTCAGGCGCCTCGGGCTGGAGGGAGGTCTTGGGGCCAGTAGTCGTCATCCCGATCGGGATGACCATACTCATAGGGTCCCCGGTACACTTTGGGCATCCGGTCAGCGGGCCAGTTGCCATGGGGTGGCGGTGACTCGGTGGTCCACTCGAGGGTATTGGACTGCCAGGGGTTCTTCCCCGCGGCCGGCCCTTTGCGGAAGGTCTTGATCAGGTTCCAGAAGAAGAACACCTGGAACCCCATCATCACCAGCATCGCCGTGGTCGCAACGACTCGGACCGGCTGCATGGCGGCCAACTCGGGGAAGTTTTGGAAATTGTAGATCCTTCGGTGTTGTCCGCCCAATCCCAGGATGAACAGCGGAATGAAGATGAAGTTGAAGGGGATGACGGTACCCCAGAAGTGGATCTTGCCGAGGCGCTCGTCCATCATCTTTCCGAACATCTTCGGGAACCAGAACGTGAAGGCCGCGAAGCCCCCGATAATGGTGATCGGGAAGAAGGTGTAGTGGAAATGGGCCAGCACGAAGTAGGTGTCGTGCAGGTAAATGTCAGCGCCGCTCGACCCCAGGTAGATCCCGGTCATGCCGCCGATGATGAACGTGGCGATGAAGGCCAACGCCCAGAGCATCGGGGTGGTGAACCGGATCGACCCACCATAGAGGGTCGCGAACACCACGAAGAACAGCTCGGCGATCGGGATGGAGATCAGCAGGGTCGTGACGGTGAAGATGTTGGCCATCCGCGGGTCGATCCCGGCGATGAACTGGTGATGCGCCCACACGAAGAAGCTCAGCACACCAGTCACGATCGCGGTCCACAGCATCAACCGGTAGCCGAACAGCTTCTTCCGGGCGAAGGTGGCCACCACCTCGACCACCACCCCGATTGAGGGGAGCAGCACCACGTACACCTCAGGGTGCCCGAAGAACCAGAACAGGTGTTGCCACAGGATCGGGTCACCGCCGGTGGCGGGATTGAAAAATCCGGTCCCGATGGTCTGGTCGAACACCAGCATCACGGCCCCCGCGATCAGCGGCCCCACCGACAGCATGAACAGGATGCTGGCGATCACGATCATCCAACACACGATGGGGATGTCGTAGGCCTTCATGCCCGGGGCCCGGGCGTTCATCAGCGTCGTGATGAAGTTGATACCGCCCAGCAGGAACGCCACGAACTCGAGCCCAACCGCCACGACCCAAAGGGTCGAACCCAGCGGGGTCAGGTTGTACTCCGCAGTCGACGATAGCGGTGGATAAGCCGTCCAGGCCCCGCCGAACCCTCCGCCATCCACCACCTGCGAGGCAAGGATCAGGATGGCGCTCAGCAGGAAGATCTGATAGGAGAGTCGGTTGATCCGGGGGAACACCATGTCGTCCGCGCCGATCATCAGCGGGATCAAGAAGTTCCCAAAAGCGGCGATCAAGACGGGCATCGCCACCCAGAAAATCATGATGGTGCCGTGATTGGTCACCAGGGAGTTGTATTCGCCGGGTGACACCACGCCGAATCCTGGCACCGCCACCCCCGGGAAGGCCAACTGCATCCGGAACACGTAGGCCATGAAACCGCCGATGATCGCCATCGCGATTCCGGTCCAGAGGTACTGTTGGGCGATGATCTTGTGGTCGGTAGACCACAGGTACTTCAGGATGCCCTGAGGGCCGTGATCGGCGTGAGCGTCGTGGGTTGTGGCCATTCGGCGTCTTCTCCTACTGCGTGGCGACGGGGGTGTTGTTCACAACCCACCCCGCATGCTCGGCCGTGTCTTGGACATGGATTCGGCCACCCATCACCCCATGGCCGATCCCGCAGATCTCCGCGCACTGGACGTCAAACGTCCCGGTCTGGGTCGGCTCGAACCATCCCGTGATGGTCCTGCCCGGAATGGCGTCCTGCTTGAGCCGAAATACCGGGACCGAGAAGCTGTGGATCACATCCCGTGACTGGAGCTGGAAGTGGTAGGTCTTCCCCTGCTCTACATACAGGTCATCGGTGGTGAGAATGTCGTCCGCCGTATCGAGTTGGTTATCGGCGCCCGGATGCTGGAATACCCAGCCCCATTGCTGTCCGACTACCCGGATCGTGCTCTGTGCCTCGGGAAGGTTCTGCTTGACGTCCACCCACACCCGAACCGCGGCCACGATGATGAACAGGTCGCACACCAGTACCAGACCGTGTGGGATGTTGATCCACTTCTTGACGTGCTTCTCCGTGCCGTCGAGATACTGGGTCTTGATGCCCGGTTTGGCCCGGAACCTCCACAGCAACCAGAAGAAGAAGCCCTCGGACAGCAGCAGCCAGGCTCCGGCCAACACTGTCACCAGGAGAATCACGCCGTCGATGCTGCCGGCGAACGAGGAGGCTTCAGGAAGCCAATGCATGCCGGGTCCCCCGGTCAGAGGATGAAGAC
Organism: Gemmatimonadota bacterium; assembly: GCA_003246755.1. Taxonomy (GTDB): domain Bacteria; phylum Gemmatimonadota; class Gemmatimonadetes; order Gemmatimonadales; family GWC2-71-9; genus SZUA-320. The sequence goes on from QKDC01000124.1 coordinate 27,079, forward strand.
GACGACCGCGCCGATGAACAGCGCGGCGCCGATCACGGTGCCGATGAAGGTCGTCCGGGCATCGATCAATGCAATGTTCTGATCGTCTGGCGGCGGCGCCAAGGCCGCGTCCTCTTGCCCGGCAACGGTGGCGGGGTGGGAATCGGTCATGAGTTACCTGAGAGTCTGGATATAGGCGACCACGTTGTCGATGGCCGCGTCGTCGAGGTGTATCGCGTTGGCACGCATCACCGCACCCCACCCATCGCCGCTGTGCGTTCCGCGCCAGCCGTCCCGGAACTTCCGGAGCTGAGTGACCACATACCAGTCCGCATGCCCTGTGAGCGGCGGGGCATGCAGCGCCTCGTTGCCGGCTGCGTCCGGTCCATGACACGCGGCACAGACTGTTCCCCAGATCACCCCGCCCGCCGTCGGGTCACCACCGGTCAGCACCGGGGCCGGACGCACTCCAGCCATGCCGGCGACGTACTCGGCCACCGAGCTGGCATCACCCTCGAGGTCCAGAGACCAGGACATCGACTTCATCCGGATCCCCACCGTGTCGAAGGCCTGGTAGCCCCGGTGTCCGGCTTGGAATCCTGCCAGTTGGGCCTCGATGTACCACTGGGGAAGGCCGGCGATGGCAGGGGCGCCGAGCGCGCGGTTGCCGCCACCGTCGTCTCCGTGGCACGGCACACAGGTGTCGAAGAGTTCCTGCCCGCGGGCGATGCCCTGCTCCGGCGCTCCCGCACAGGCCACGAGAGTCCCAACCAGCAGCACCCCACTCAACCGTCGTGCCATATCATTCATCCTGTCAGGTCCCGTCAATGAAGAACCGCATCCCGCCGCATGGTGCGAGGCACAGTCGGGCCGAGCCGGCTCGAAGGCGGAACCGCACGGTATTGGTCGTGCGGCATCCGCCGGGGTGTCGGATCTGACCCGCGTCCTCGGATGGTGCTCAAGGTATGGGGTGCGAAACCGCCGAACAGTAATTGCCTCGAGCGGATATGGCTAGCCGATTCTTCCGGCTTTCCCCCCTCTTTTCCCGGGTCCCAGAGTCGGTATTCGGGCCGGCGTTGGGGGACGGAATTCATCCCCTCCCCCTTCTTCCTCAGTCATCAGCGACGGGGAGATGACGGCCCAGCACGAACCCCACGACGGCCCCTGCCGTCCCCACCAGGAGCATAGTGATCACGGGCTCGATCAGGGTCAGCCTGAGATTCCAGAGGTTCGTCGTGCCGTATTGTGAGAAGTCGTAGCTCGCTGCCATGAGCAGGCCAACCACCGCGCCAGTCGCCGCACCGCGCCGAGCCGAGGGGGCACCGCGCCAGGAAACCACGAGTGCGAGGAGGAGGCCAAATGGAATGTGCGCGAGTCCGACCCATAGCAGGTCGGGCGGATCCCTCATGACGCCGGTGGCGGTCCCCAGATTCGCTTGGAAGAAGTCGACGAAGACGATTCCATAAAGCAGGCCGCCCATCAGTGCGATCGTCAACATGCCGGCCACCGCTGCCGCTACGAAGCGGGAATTGATCACGCTGACTACCCTCCTCCGCCAGCTCTCCTGCGCAATGCCCGCACGATCACGGCCAGCTCCTGCGAGGAGGGCTCGGACTTGACCATCAGGAAGCGGTCGCCCGAAGGGTGTATGGCGAAGTTCGCGAGGTCCGCATCCCGTGCATAGACGTCGACGAACAGCGCGACCGGCGCACCCAGCTCAAGCGGGTCGGTACGCCGCACGGGCACCGCGACCACCGCGTCGGATGACCGGTAGACGAGTTCTCTCCCGTCGCCGGACCAGATCGGCTCCATGCCTCCGCCGCGCGAGACCTGCCGCTTGCCGTCCAGGCCGGGCCAGGCCCTCAGGTAGACCTCGAATTGTCCCGATTCGTCTGACGAGTATGCGAGCCAGCGACCATCCGGGGAGAGAGCGGGCTGCATCTCGTTGTAGGGCTCGGCCAGGATCGGGCCCCGACCACCGTCCCCGAGCGAATCGATGAGGATGTCACGTGCTCCCCGCACGCGCTGGATCAGGAGGTACCCTTCTGGGGTCCAGCCGGCCGGGTACAGATCACCATCCGAAACGCGCTCCGTCTCCCCACTCCCGTCCCGTCGTCTGGTGAAGATGCCGCTCCGGTTGGGGCCGGCAGACTCGAACAGAATGCGCTCACCGTCGGGTGACCAGAGACCGGCAGTGTTGGCGCCGTCGAAGGTGAAGCGGGACGCGATGCGGGACCTGAAGTCGAACGTCCAGAGATCGTGGCCCGCGCCGGTGAGGGTCGTATAGACCAGCATGGACCCATCGGGCGAGAGCCGTGGATCGTGAAAGTGTCCCGGCCCCATGCCGAACGTGGTCTCCACGCCCGAACGATCCACCATGAGCGGTTGATCTCCACTGGCGATGCCAGCCTTGTACACCAGTGAGCCCTCACCCGATACGTCGAACTCACCGGCGCCCCCACCCTTGATGTACACGTCCTCCACGAGGGAAAACTCAGCCCCGGTGATCCGCTGGGCGCCCTGATCGAACGGGGCGGCGATCAGGAACCCCTCACCACCGTCCACGCGACCGAAGAGCAGGTATCCGTCCGCGTAGCGCGGGGCGGTGCCATTGGTGAGTCGCGTGATCTTCATCGTCTCGAGTGAGAGCACCGACACGAACGATGCCTCCGGCGCGCCGAAGAACTCCGTGAAGAGGACCCCCTTGCCATTGGGGAGCACGGTGGGCCAGCGATAGTCCACCCCGCTGCTGGAGTCCGGAACCGCCAGGCTCTCGGGCTCACCCCCGGACGCCGGGACGCGAGAGAGACCCCAGCCGCTCGCAGGGGTGAAGACGATCGCGTGGTCCGGGCCCCAACTGAGGCCACGCACATCCCCGGCGGCGGACGCGATCGTCAGGCTCGGCCCGCCGGCCACATCCACCCTCTTGATCCTTCCTTCCACCTGGAAGGCAACCGAGGCACCGTCGGGGCTGAAGGTGGGCTGATTCGCTCCCTCGGTTCCGGGGATGGGTGTTTCATCGAAGGCCGTCAAGGATCGCTTGTAGAGGCGCGTCTTCCCGCCATCCGTTCCCACGAAGACGATGGTGCGCCCATCAGGCGAGATGGTTACCGCAACCCCGATGTTGTCCGCGACGGGCACCGATCGAGGGGTGATGAAGAAGCGCGTGCCATCGAAGTCGCTCGCGGGCGCCGGCCTGCTCAGGAGTGCCCAGCCGGCGAACCCGACTGCAATGAGTGCCAGGACCCATCCCATGCGTCCTCCCCACGCTTGCCCTGCCGACGCGCTCACCGCAGGACGCGCTCCGGTCACGGGCATCGTCACAGGCATGGCACCGCTCAGGGCCGCCGCGAACTGGGCGGCGGAGCTGAAGCGGTCGGCGGGAAGCTTCTCGAGCGCCTTGGCGACCGTGGCCTCGACGTGGGGGGGAACCGACCTGCGGGAAACGGTGATACGGGTCGGGCTTTCCGTCAGGAGCTTCGCGACGATGGACTGCGCCGTGGGGCCCGTGAACGGCGGCTCACCCGTCAGCATCTCGTAGAGCACGCACCCTACAGCGTACACGTCAGAGCGAGCATCCAGCTCACGATCGCCCATGGCCTGCTCGGGGCTCATGTACTGTGGCGTGCCGAGACTCAAGCCGGTTTCGGTGATTCGGGCACCGCCGGCCTGGCGCACCGCCAGCGCGATCCCGAAGTCTGCCACCACCGGCTTGCCGCGCTGGAGCAGGATGTTTTCGGGCTTGATGTCACGGTGAATGACCCCAAGCTCGTGGGCATAGTGCAGGGCGTCGGCCACATCCCGCGCGATGTTCACCGCCTCTTCTACCGAGAGCTGTTTCTCGTGCACGAGCCGTTGCCGCAGCGATTCTCCCTCGACGTAGGGCATCACGTAGTAGAGGAACGTGTCGACGGCCCCCGAGTCATAGAGAGGGAGAATGTTGGGGTGCTGGAGGTTGGCGGTGACCTTGATCTCGTTGAGGAACCGGTCACCCCCGATGACCGCGGCCAATTCGGGGCGAAGAACTTTGAGGGCGACCTGGCGCTCATGTCGAAGGTCGTGAGCAAGGTATACGGTCGCCATCCCGCCCTCGCCCAGGTGGCGCTCGATCCGATATCGCTCGGCAAGGGCCACCGTGAGCCGATGCATGAGTTCAACCATGTTGCTCATCTGGGCCCGGTGCGGGGATCACGCATGTACGTCTCACCAGCGAACAGGGTGTTCGAAGTCCCCCCTGCCTACTCATCAGGTAAGGTCAAAGCGATCCAGGTTCATCACTTTGGTCCAGGCCGCCACAAAGTCCTGGACGAACTTCTCCTTCGCGTCCGCGCTCGCATAGACCTCGGCCAGGGCCCGCAGTTGCGAGTTCGAGCCAAACACCAGATCGACGCGGGTGCCGGTCCACTTGACCTTGCCCGTCTTGCGGTCGCGTCCCTCGAACACGCGCATGTCGAGCAGGTTGACGAAGAAGTCGTTGGAGAGCGTCTCCCGCCGTGAAGTGAAGACGCCGTGCTTCGCGCCACCGACGTTGGTGCCCAACATGCGCATGCCGCCGACGAGCACCGTCATCTCGGGTGCCGTGAGTGTGAGCAGTTGCGCTCTGTCGACCAGTAGTTGCTCGGCCGAGACCGGACACTCGCCGTTCAGGAAGTTGCGGAAGCCGTCGGCGATCGGCTCCAGCACGTCGAACGTCTCGACATCCGTCTGTGACTGCGAGGCGTCCATGCGACCGGGCTTGAAAGGCACCTTCACGCTGACGCCAGCTTTCTTGGCCGCTCGCTCGATACCCACGCCACCCGCGAGCACGATCAAATCGGCGAGCGACACCTTGGTACCCCGGCGCTTGCCACCTGAAGCCTTCTTATTGAAGTCCGCCTGAATGCTCTCGAGCTTCTTCAGCACCTTGACCAGTTTCGCCGGCTGATTCACCACCCAGTCCTTCTGGGGGGCGAGCCGGATGCGCGCTCCATTTGCCCCGCCGCGCTTGTCGGAGCCCCGGAAGGTAGAGGCCGACGCCCACGCCGTCGACACGAGTTGCGCGACGGACAACTTCGAGGTGAGGATCTTCTTCTTGAGCGCGGCGATCTCCTTCTTGCCGATCAGCTTATGGTCGACCGCGGGAATCGGATCTTGCCAGATCAACTCTTCCTTGGGCACTTCCGGTCCCAGGTAGCGGACGCGCGGGCCCATGTCACGGTGGGTCAACTTGAACCAAGCGCGGGCGAAGGCATCGGCGAACGCCTGAGGATCTTCGAGGAATGAACGCGAGATCTTGCCGAACTCCGGATCGAAGCGCAGCGTGAGGTCCGTGGTCAGCATGGTCGGCCGGTTGAACTTGCCGGGGACGTGTGCGTCGGGAATGATCTCCGGCGCGTTCTTCGCCACCCATTGTTTGGCGCCGGCGGGCGACGTGGTCTGCTCCCATTCGTACTTGTACAGGATCTCGAGAAAACTGTTGCTCCAGAGCGCCGGGGTCGTCGTCCAGGTGACTTCGAGGCCGCTCGAAATCGTGTCGGCCCCGTGCCCGCTGCCGTAGTCGCTCATCCAGCCCAGGCCCTGTGCTTCCAGGGGTGCACCTTCGGGATCGGGACCCTTGTGCGATTCCGGTGCGGCACCATGACACTTGCCGAACGTGTGACCTCCGGCGATCAGGGCAACAGTCTCCTCGTCGTTCATCGCCATGCGGCTGAACGTCGCGCGGATGTCCTTGGCGGCTGCCATGTAGTCGCCGCTGGCGTTTGGGCCTTCCGGATTGACATAAATGAGACCCATGTGCGTCGCGCCGAACGGTCCCAGGTCCCGGTCGCCGCTGAAGCGCTTGTCGGCGCCTAGCCAGGCGATCTCCTCGCCCCAGTTCACATCCTCGTCGGGTTCCCAGACGTCGGCACGTCCTGCACCGAAGCCGAAGGTCCTGAAGCCCATCGACTCCAGGGCGACGTTGCCGGCGAGGATCATCAGGTCAGCCCAGGAAATCGCCTTGCCGTACTTGTGCTTGACCGGCCAGAGCAGGCGCCGCGCCTTGTCGAGGTTGACGTTGTCTGGCCAGCTCCCGAGAGGCGCGAAGCGCTGCTGCCCCCGGCCGCCACCGCCGCGGCCGTCGACGATACGATAGGTACCGGCGGCGTGCCAGGACATGCGGATGAAGAACGGGCCGTAGTGGCCGAAGTCTGCCGGCCACCAGTCCTGGGAGGTGGTCATCAGCTTGACCAAGTCCTTCTTCAGGGCCTTGTAATCGAGCTTCTTGAATGCTTTCGCGTAGCTGAAGCCTTCGCCCATGGGGTCGGACTTCGCGGAATGCTGGTGCAGTAACTCCAGCCGTAGCTGGTTGGGCCACCAGTCGCGGTTGGTCCGACCGACGCCGGCAATGTGGGTAAACGGGCACTTGCCTGCGCTCTTGGCTTTGGCTTTCGGTTTCATGTCTATCTCACTGTCATATGTCGCGGCACTTTGCGGCGGAGTCGAATGGAGCGAGCCCGTGGAGCTCGTCCGGCCCAACTGCTGGCTAACCTAACTCCGTCGTCGAGGTCTCCGAAAGCGACGTGTCGGCAGGCGCCTGCGCGGCATTGCGGAACTCCGCAATCAGTCGTGCCACGGGTGCCCGATCCCCATTGTTGCGCATCCGGTGCACAAACCTCACCCGATGACTCCGATCCAGCACGAAATCTCCGCCAAGTTGAAACATGTCTGGCGCGAACCCGAGGAAGCGCTCGCCCCTGATGAGGAGCTTCAAGTAGCGCCAGTTGAGGCTCGGTGAGAGCATCGCACCGAACAAACCCGTACGGCCGAGACCCCAGGCGCGGTAGGCCACTCGTTCCGGATCAAAGAGGATCGGGAACGGGACCTCCAGTCCTCGCATCATCCTCGTACCGATCAACCCAGGACGGTCGTACGCCACAAGGACGACGACCCCGCCGATTTGGTCAATCTCTGCTTGTTGCTCAATCACCTCGACCAGGTGAACGCGACAGAAGGGTCAGGCAGCGTGACTGAGAAAGGTGACGAGAATCGGTCGACCCTTCAGCGCCTTCAGCGCAAATTCGTTCCCATCCTCGTCGGGAAGGGTCAACGGCGGAGCGAAGTCACCGATTGAGCATGCGGGGCGAATCGTCATATTGGTCTCCGAAGTCATCTTGGTCGGTTAAGTGTAGCACACAGGAGGTGGTTGGCGGGCATACGCCCTGTTTGGGGTGTGGCTCGGCCCCTGCCGTGGGTAGATTCGGCCTCCGGCC
>QKDC01000184.1 GCA_003246755.1 Gemmatimonadota bacterium
TCACCGTGCCATCCCCGACCACCGACTCACCACGCATCCTTGCTGTCCGATTCAGCGCCCTGGGAGACCTGGTGCTCACCACGCCACTGTTCCGGGCAATTCGGGTTCGGCACCCCAAGGCCCACCTCGCGCTCGTGACGAAGACGGAATACCTGCCCTTGTTTCGTCACAACCCCCGGCTGACGGAGGTGATTTCGTACGATGCCGATCAGCCCCTGACGTCACTGGCCCAACGGTTGAAGGCCGGGGAATGGACTCATCGCCTCGACCTTCACCAGAGCCTGCGATCCAGGGCGCTACGCCTGCTGGCGGGAGGAAAGTGGACCGGGTACCCCAAGCACCGGTTTCAGCGGTGGGTGCTCATCCGCACCAAACGGAATCTCTACCGCGATACACGACCGGTAGTCGAACGGTATTTCGATGCCGCCCGTGGGCTCGATGTCAGCCCTGACGGTGGGCCTCCGGAGATCTTCCTCCACACCGAGGCCACCCAGGGAGCGGACCGGTTTCTCAAGGAGTCTGCCCTCGCGCGGGATCGATCCCTGGTAGCCGTCGCACCCGGTGCCGGCCACGCGACGAAGCGTTGGCCGGAGCGTCACTGGCACGAGTTGGTTCGCATCCTGGTCAACGCGAAACGCGATGTCGTCATCCTGGGGGGGCCAGCCGAACAAGCCGTGGCAAGCCGGCTCGCCGAGACGGGTGGCGACCACGCGGCGAGTGCTGCGGGTCTCTTCGACATCCAGGGGTCAGCCGCTCTTCTCCGGCGGGCACGTTCCGCGGTGGCGGGCGATACGGGGTTGATGCACCTGGCAACCGCGGTCGGGACACCTGTGGTGGTGCTCCTAGGGCCCACCGTTGGACCCTTTGGGTTTCTCCCGCAAGGCGCCCGGGCCACCGTCCTCGAGAAGGACTTGGTCTGTCGCCCCTGTACGGCCCACGGTGGACCGGCCTGCCCACTCGGCCATCACCACTGCCTCGAACTGATCCTCCCCAGCGAAGTCGCCGAGGCGCTGCGTAAACTCCCCCAATGAATGCACCCTCGACGCCCGACGCCGCCCACCAGCTGCTGCGCCACCTAGCAGGCAGTGCACGTGGCCCCCGCAAGCAAGGAGTGTTTGCCCTATGGCTCGTGGTTCGGGTCGCTACCGACATCGCGGATTCCCTCTCTTCGGAGCGCAACCACCGTCGCCGGGTCCAGGCCTTGGAGCAGCGGTTGACGAGCCTTGCGCTTCCAATGCCGCTGAGGCGGGCCCTCCAGAGCACCCTCGAGGATCTCCGTCTTGGCACCACCGACGCCGCCGCTCGTTCGTTGGTCGAACTCACGGTGACGGCCCGGGAGACGCTCGGACCGGATATCGGCGATTGCGTGCACGGAGCGGCCCGGGAAGTGAAGGCCCGCGTTGCCGCAACTGTGCGTAAAAACTAGATTTAGCTCATTGAGAGTGGGCGGGAGTAGAGCATGGCTGGTCACAGTAAGTGGAAGCAAATCAAGCACAAGAAGGCCGTCACCGACTCCCGGCGGGCTTCGGCGTGGACCAAGGTGATCCGAGAGATCACGGTCGCCGCCCGCGCCGGGGGAGGCGATCCTGGCGGCAATCCACGTCTGCGCACGGCGATCGATGCCGCCAAAGCCGTGAACATGCCGAACGACAATATCGAACGTGCCATCAAGAAGGGCACCGGAGAGCTGGAAGGTGCTGTCTACGAAGAACTGACCTATGAGGGATACGGTCCGGGGGGAGCAGCGATCTTCATCGAGGTCACGACCGACAATCCGAACCGGAGCGTCGCGGAAATCCGACACGCTTTCAGTCGGAACGGCGGGAATCTCGGCGCGACCAATTCGGTCGCCTGGATGTTCGATCGCAAGGGTCAGATCGTCCTCGACGCCACTGCCAATGAAGAGGACCAGGCCCTCGAGGCCAGCCTGGAGTCAGGGGCGGAGGACTTCTCCTCGGAAGACGGCGTCTTCGTCGTGACGACGGATCCCAACACCATGCAAACCGTCCAGGACACCCTCATCGCCAAAGGGCTTTCCATCGAGTCCGCGGAGATCGCGATGCTTCCGCAAAACACGGTGTCAGTCTCGGGATCGGAAGCACAGAGCCTGCTCAAGCTGATCGAAATGCTCGAAGAACTCGATGACGTGTCCAAAGTCTCCTCGAACTTTGATATCGACGCCGCCACGTTGGCGGAGGCGTGAGCGGACACTAGCGGGTGCGCGTCCTCGGCGTCGATCCCGGCACCGCGGTCACCGGGTACGGCCTGGTCGAGAGCACCCCATCCCGTCCCGGCCGACTGATCGAGTGCGGAGTCATCCGGACTCGGCCCGGTGATTCACTCCCACAGCGTCTGCAACAGATCTATGACGGGATCCGCGACATTGCTGCTCGTCTTCAACCCGATGTCTTTGCGGTCGAGGGAGTGTTCTACGCCACCAATGTTCGTACCACCGTTGTCCTCGGCCACGCCCGTGGCGTCATCCTCCTCGCGGGGGCCCACTGTGACCTTCCTGTGATCGAATACTCCCCAGCACAGGTCAAGAAGGCCGTCGTGGGTCGAGGGGCCGCCCAAAAGCCTCAGGTCGGCTATATGGTGGCCCGTCTCCTCAATCTCAAGACACCGCCCAAGCCGGCGGATGCCGCGGATGGTGTGGCCGTCGCATTGACCCACCTCTTGCTCGCTCCCGCGCAACGCCTGAAGCGAGTGAGCAGATGATCGCCGGGGTAACAGGGGTCCTGACTCACCGCAGCCCCGAGGCGATCGTGATCCAAACCGAGAGCGGCGTGGCCTACGCGCTCACCGTCCCGCTCGGTGTCTTCGAACGGCTTCCCGTTACCGGGACGACTATCGCCCTCCATACCGAGTTGGTGGTCCGTGAGGACGGTTGGATGCTGTTCGGGTTCGATACGCCCGCAGAACGGTCGGTCTTTCAGCAACTTCTGCACGCCACCGGATTCGGGCCTCGTCTGGCCATCGCAGTGTTGTCGTCACTCGGACCGTCACGGACGGTCCGCAGTATTCGTGACGGTGATATCGCCGCATTGAGCACGGTGAGCGGCATCGGGAAGAAGAAGGCCGAACGCCTCATCCTTGAATTGCGCGACCGTTTCGCAGATACCGAGATAGATTCCGCCCCAGTGACGCGAGGAGCGGCCGCCGCGGTCAGAGGTCTGGAAGGACTCGGCTACACCGCCGCCGCCGCCGAGGAGGCGGTACGTATCTCGCTCGAGGAAGACCCCGCGGCCGATACCGCCGGGGTCATGCGAAGAGCCCTTCAACACCTGACCAGTTCCCACGGAGGACGCCGTTGAAGCAACTGATCCCGCGACCCCCTACGAGTACCGCTGAATGGCAGTGCACGAGCTGCGATACCACCAATCGGAGACTCGTTCCCATGGGCGCGGTCGAGGCCCTCGACCGTTGCGTCTCGTGCAAAGCCAAGCACCGGATCACCGCCGGACCCCGCCCGGTCCGCTGGGCCGCCACGGCTCGATAGGCAAGCGCCCGTGACCCGGGTCGAAGTCACCACGCCCGACGCTCTTCCCGATGAGGGGAGTGCCGAGAGCACCCTCCGACCATCCCGACTCGACGAGTTCGTCGGACAGGATCAGGTCAAGGCGTCTCTCCAGATTGCGATCGACGCCGCCAAGGGACGGGGTGAACAGCTCGACCATACGCTCTTCTTCGGTCCCCCAGGACTCGGGAAGACCACTCTCGCGATGTTGATGGCGAAGGAGATGGGTGTGCAGTGTCGCACGTCCTCGGGGCCGGTTCTCGAGAAGCCGGGCGACATCGTGGGCCTCCTCACCGGTCTGGGAGAGGGCGATATCCTCTTCATCGATGAGGTCCATCGCCTCCGGCCGATCTTGGAGGAGTTCCTCTACCCCGCCATGGAAGACTTCCGGGTGGATGTCCGGATCGCCGAAGGTCCGAACGCCCAGACCATTCCCATGACCCTCGAGAAATTCACTCTGGTGGGGGCCACGACCCGCTACGGCCAACTCACCCCGCCCATGCGGGCCCGTTTCGGGCTCATCGAGCGCCTCAACTTCTATCCCCCGGAGGACCTGGCCCGGATCGTCACCCGTTCGGCGGGAATCCTCGACATCCCCACCGATGCGGCCGGGGCCATGGAAATCGCCAAACGCAGCCGAGGGACGCCACGCGTCGCAAACCGGCTGTTACGGCGGGTGCGCGACTTTGCCCAGGTCCGGGCCGACGGTCGGATCAGCGCCGAGGTCGCCGCAGAGGCTCTCTCTCGCCTCAACGTGGATGAATTCGGGCTGGATGACATGGACACCCGCATTCTCTCCACACTCATCGAGAAGTTCGCGGGTGGTCCCGTCGGCCTGGCAACCCTCGCCGCGGCGGTGAGCGAAGATGCTGGTACCCTGGAGGAGGTCTACGAGCCCTACCTCCTCCAGCAGGGATACATCGACAGGACGCCACGGGGCCGGGTCGCAACCCGACAGGCCTACAAGCGGTTAGGGATCACACCTGCGACCGGGCAGGCCTCGATCTTCGATGCCTGACCGCCGTGCCTGACCCAGTATCAGTTCGCACCGCCGATTTCGATTACGATCTCCCCAGCGACCTGATTGCGCAGCGCCCGCTCGCCGATCGGGGCTCGAGTCGCTTGTTGGTGGTCGATCGAACCGGCGACCAATCCCGTCTCTGGGATCGAACCTTTTCCGATATCGTCGACCTCATTCCGTCTGGTGATCTCCTGGTCCTCAATACCACTCGAGTCCGGCCCGCACGGCTGCTGGGGAGGCGATCCTCGGGGGCACCGGCGGAGGTATTGCTAGTTCACCCCATCGACGACGGCAGGACCTGGCTGGCCATGGGCAGACCCGGGAGTGCCCTGCGGGGAGGAAAGAAGATCGAGATTGGGGACGGCATCTACGTCGAGACCTTGTCGGTCCGTGAGGACGGGAACCGGGTCGTGACATTTCATGGCGCGAGCGCGGAGGAGACGATGGCGCGATACGGTCAATTGCCCCTCCCTCCCTACATCGAGCGCAAGCCAGATCACGAGGACGTTGACCGATATCAGACCGTCTACGCCGACCGGGAGGGCAGCGTGGCGGCCCCGACGGCCGGCTTGCACTTCACTCCTAACATCCTCGCGGCACTTCACGCGAGGGGGGTTCGGCTGGGATCGCTCGATCTCGAGGTTGGCCCGGGAACCTTCCGACCCGTCGAGGCACCGGATCTCCGAGACCACGTGATGCACCCGGAACGCTATACCATCGAAGAACCCCTCGCGGTCGCCATGAGGGAGGTGCGGGCCTCCGGGGGTCACGTCTGGGCGGTTGGCACGACCGTCGTACGCGCGTTAGAGTCGTCGGTCCACCGAAGGGGGTACCTGGAATCGGGCACCCGCGAGACGAACCTCTTCATCGTTCCGGGCTTTCCATTTCGGGTCGTCGACCACCTGCTCACGAACTTCCACCTCCCTCGGAGCACACTCTTCATGCTGGTGTGCGCCTTTGCCGGTCTGGACACGACTCATGAGGCATATCGGCATGCCATTGCGGAGCGATACCGGTTCTACTCCTACGGCGATGCCATGCTGATCGTGTGACCACGCCCCGTGCGTGGCCGTGGCCATGAACCCCGTTAGCTTTTCGCCCCATGTTTGAGTTCCGTCTCGAAGCCACCGCGGGGGCCGCCCGTGCCGGAGAACTGCGGCTCCCCCGCGGCACCATTCAGACCCCCGCGTTCATGCCCGTCGGCACCCACGGCACTGTCCGTGGCCTGCATCCCGATGAGGTCGACCGCACGGGAGCGCAGATCATCCTGGGGAACACCTACCACCTCCACCTTCGACCCGGAGAGGAGGTCATCCGCCAGATGGGCGGCCTCCACCGATTCACGACCTGGTCCAAGCCCATCCTCACCGATTCGGGTGGCTTTCAGGTCTTCTCCCTGGAAGGCCTGCGAACGATCGAGGAAGAGGGGGTGGAGTTCGCGAGCCACATCGATGGGAGCCTGCGCACGATTACACCGGAGTCCGCCATCGAGATCCAGTGCGCTCTCGGAGCCGACATTGCCATGGCATTCGATCACGTCGTGCCGGGGCAGGCCTCGTTTGCGCTGGCCGAGGAAGGAATGGAGAGGACCCTCCGGTGGCTCGAGCGGTGCCGGAACCGTCACCACGATCTCAGCGATGACAAGCAAACATTGTGGCCGATCCTGCAGGGGGGGACATTCCCGGATCTCCGTCTCCGTTCCCTCGAGGGGACCCTTGCGCAGAACACCTGGACGGGAGTGGCCATTGGGGGCCTGTCGGTGGGAGAAGCCAAGGAGACGATGCACGGGGTGCTCGATCAGATCGTGCCGCAAATACCGGCCACACTCCCACGTTATCTTATGGGTGTCGGGTTCCCGGATGACCTGATCGAGGGGATCGCGCGTGGTGTGGATCTATTCGACTGTGTCGCTGCCACGAGAAATGGCCGGCACGGCAGTGCTTGGACCCATTCCGGCAAGGTCAATGTTCGGAATGCAACCAACCGGACATCGGATGCGCCGCTGGACCCCAAGTGTGATTGTGAGACCTGCACCAGGTTCTCTCTGGCCTACCTGAGACACCTGTTCGTGGTGGAGGAAATGCTCGGCCTGCGGCTCGTTTCCATTCACAATGTCAGGTTTCTGGTTCGGCTGGGAGAGTTGGCCCGCAACGCCATTCTGGACGGTACATTCGATCGGTGGCGAGAGGATTGGCTCCGTCACTACCACCATAGGGGAGAAGTATGACCACGCTCTTACTGAGTCTGCTCGCTGCCCCGGAGGGGAACTCCGGAGGCATGTCGATTCTACTCTTCCAGATGCTCGCCATCGGGGGTGTCTTTTACTTGCTGCTGATCAGACCCCAGAGCCAGGCGCGGAAGAAGCACGCAGCAATGCTGCAGGCTCTCAAGCGTGGCGATGATGTCACTACCGCGGGTGGGATCATCGGCAAGGTCAAAGACCTCAAGGACGATCGTATCACCATCGAAAGCGGCGGGACGACCCTCATCGTGGAACGGAGCCGCATCGTGCGGGTTGGAGATACCGTCGCCCAGGGGGCCGCGGCGCAGTGAGCCTGCTCGACCTTCACCTGCTCGGATCGCCAGTCCTCCGCACGCAGAGTGAGGAGGTCGAGGAAGTGGACGAGGAGGTCCGGACGTTCATTGACGACCTCTTCGAGAGCATGGACGCCGCCAAGGGGATCGGTCTCGCCGCCAACCAGGTGGGCGTGGCGCGCCGGGTGGCCGTGGTGGACACGCAGGGAACCAGGCTTGCGATGGTCAATCCGGTCATCGTGTCGGCTGAGGGGAAATCGAAAGGTGAAGAGGGGTGTCTCTCCATTCCCGATCTCTACGCCGATGTCACCCGCCCCGATCGTATCGTGCTCGAGGCCCTCGACCGGGAGGGGGCGAAATACAGACTGGAGGCGGAAGGCCTCCTGGCCCGTGCGATCCAGCACGAGATTGACCACCTCGACGGAATCCTCTTCGTCGACTACTTGAGCCCGCTGAAGCGAAAGCTCCTCGTCACCCGTTGGAAGAAGGACCACCGAGGGGAAGACCTGATCAAACCCCTGGGCCCAGTCACCGCCCGGTCGTAGTCCATGCAAGTGGTGTTTTTTGGAACGCCTGCCTTTGCGGTGCCGAGCCTCCGCGCACTGTTGGATGAAGGTATCGGTGTGTCCGCGGTGGTGACCCAGACCGACAAGCCCAAGGGGAGATCCCGCTCCGTCTACGTTCCACCTCCGGTCAAGCTCGAGGCCGAGGCTCTGGGCCTCCCCGTCCTGCAGCCCGAGCGACCCACCGGGGACCTCTTCGTTGCGAGCCTCAAGCGCTACGCGCCAGACCTCGGCGTCGTGGTTGCCTACGGGCACATCCTGCCGGAGACGGTGCTATCCGTTCCACGCTTGGGCATGATCAACGTCCACGCGTCCCTGTTGCCCAGGCACAGAGGCGCTGGGCCCATTCAGGCTGCTATTCTCCAAGGGGATGTTACGACTGGAGTCACGATCATGCAGATGGATGCCGGCATGGACACGGGACCAATCCTCCATGTTGCCGAATCGACGATCGGTCCAGACGAAACAGCGGGACAACTGACCGAGCGTCTTGGGGCCCTGGGAGCGAAGACCCTCGTGGAAGCCATCACGTTGATTCGTGAAGGGCAAATCCACCCCAAGCCTCAGGATCACTCCAAGGCCACCTACGCTCCAAAGCTCGGCCGTGCAGATGCCAGAATCCTCTGGAGTGCGTCCGCGATGAAGGTCGCGTCGCAAATCCGAGCGTTTGACCCGGCGCCTGGTGCGTGGACCAGGTTGGGTGGGCATGACCTCAAACTGTTCACCCCCACGACGCTCCTGGCGCAGGGCGAGCCCGGAGTGATCCTCTCCGCCACACCCGAATTGGTGGTCGGCGCGGGAGAAGGAAGCGTGTCCGTGAGGGAGGTGCAACCTGCGGGGCGTCGGCGGATGCTCGCCTCCGAGTGGGTTCGCGGTGGGGGTCCGAAACCGGGGCAGCGGTTGGAATGAGGCCCCTTCCTCGCCTCTTCGCCTTTACCGACGAGACCGTTCGGACCAGCCGAAGGACTTCGGCGAGCGCGGGAGCCATCGCGTCCCTGGGTGCCCCCGTTGCCCTCGTGGCGAGAGACCATGCGGCGACCGGTGCCGAACTCACGGAGTTCACTGCCGCTCTTCATGTCATCACCCGACCCGCGGGAGCGGCCCTCATCGTTTCGAGTCGACCCGACATCGCAGCAGCGCTTGGTGCCCAGGGGATCCAGCTCCGAGCCCTGGACCTGTCACCCGCCGACGCCAGGATGGTGTTCCCGGTCGGTTGGATTGGCCGATCAGTGCATTCGGTCGACGAGGCGAGGATCGCGGCGGACGAGGGCGCGGACTACGTTGTGGCCGGACCGGTCTTCGAAACCCCAACGCATCCCGGGATGACCCCGTGGGGCATTGCCCTCATCCAGAAGGCCTCCCGACTCGATCTTCCAGTCATTGCCATCGGCGGCATGACACCGGAACGGTCACAGCAAGTGTTCGAGGCGGGTGCCTGGGGAGTCGCTGCTATTTCCGCCCTCTGGAAGACCGTCAAACCGGCTGAAGCCGCGAGCCGTATGCTGCAACCGTGGATGTGAGCTATGACCCAAATCACGATTACCCTGAACGGAGAACGAACGGCCGTGGTGGCGGAACAGAGTCTCAGGGGGCTCTTGGATCACCTCTCACTTGATCCCCGAGCGGTGGTCGTCGAGGTCAACCGCACAATCATCCGCCGACCCGACCTCACATCGACGACCCTCACAGAAGGCGATGTGGTGGAGCTCGTTCACTTCGTAGGAGGAGGGTGAGATGGATACCCCGTTTTCGATCGCTGGCCGGACCTTCCGATCCCGGCTCATGGTGGGTACTGGAAAGTATCGGACGAACGAGGAGATGGTGGCCGCCCACACCGCCTCAGGCGCCGAGATCGTCACCGTCGCCGTTCGCCGGGTCGACCTCGACCGATCACGAGAAGAGGGAATCCTCTATCACCTCGATCCCAAGAAACTCTTCCTCCTATCCAATACGGCTGGGTGCTACACGGCCGAAGAGGCGATCCGCTACGCTCGTCTCGGGCGAGAAGCCGGCTTCAACGAATTCGTCAAACTCGAAGTGATCGGCGATCAGGAGACCCTCCTCCCAGATGTCGACGGGTTGCTGCGCGCCGCACGGGAACTGGTGAAAGAAGGATTCGCCGTCCTCGCCTACACCAACGACGATCTGATCACGGCTTTGAGACTCGAAGACTGCGGCTGCGCCGCGGTGATGCCGCTTGCCTCACCCATCGGGAGCGGACTCGGGATGATCAACCCGTTCAACATCAGGACCATCAAGAGTCGCCTCTCCGTACCCGTCATCGTCGACGCCGGTGTGGGCACGGCCTCCGATGCCTGTCTCGTCATGGAACAGGGGGTCGACGGTATTCTCATGAACACTGCCCTCGCCGAGGCCCAGGATCCTGCCGGCATGGCCACTGCCATGAGACACGCCGTGGAAGCCGGGCGCTTGGCATACCTCTCCGGTCGCATGGAGCGCCGTGAAATCGCCGTACCATCGAGTCCGCGAGCGGGCATGCTTGCCTGACCACCCCATCACACCGGTACCCCAGGAGCCTCAGGGCCTTGGTCCGCGGAAAGCGGCCTGGGAGGCCCTCGAGCGAGTGCGCGCCGGTGAGCCTCTCGATCTCGCGCTCGATGTGGTCCTCGAACCACTGGAGGGCCCCGACAGGCGACTCGCGCATGAGCTTGCCGCTGGTGTGCTGCGGACAGCGGCCGTCCTCGATCGTGAGATTGCCCCCCATGTGAGTCGGGGTCTGGATGGAGTTCCCTGGCCAGTCCGCAACCTTCTTCGACTTGGCACCTATCAGCTGGCGGCCCTCGACAGGATTCCCCCACATGCAGCAGTGAGCACGAGCGTCGACCTGACGCGGACGGTCGGCTACCCGTCCTCGGCGGGATTCGTCAATGCCATCCTCCGCCGAGTCGCAGAGCACCCGCCGCAGATCGTGCCGGGTAGGGGTTCACACCCGGGCTGGATGGTGAGTCGATGGACCGGGCGCTTTGGACCACAGGAGACCGCCAAGCTGCTGGCCTGGAACGATACTCGCCCGAAGTTGATCATCCAATCGGCACGATGGTCAGAACAAAGGCTCCGCGATGCGTGGACCGAGGCCGGTATCGCTGTGGAAGAAGCACCCTTCGGCGCGGGACTGATGCCGGCAGAGTCCCGACCGGCCGATCTCCCCGGATACGATGAAGGTGGGTTCATCGTCCAGGATGCGGCACAACGACTGGTGGTCGACTTCTTTGGACTTCCCATGGGGGCGACGGTCTTCGACGCCTGCGCCGCACCCGGGGGGAAGACTATCCTGCTCGGCCGTGATGCCCGCTTGGTCATAGCCGGGGACAGTCGGCTCGACAGGATGGCGCGACTCCGGGAGAACATTCGCCGGGCGGGTTCTGGCAGAGAGTTCGCCATCGCCTCGGACGCAGGATGGCCTCCCGTGCGGCAGGTTGACGCTGTCGTGCTCGACGTGCCCTGTCTCGGGACGGGAGTCCTCGCGCGGAACCCGGATGCACGGTGGCGGAAACCGTCCTCCCTGGGGCGCTTGGTGGCCCAGGCCTCCTCGTTTCTCGATGCCGCTGCGTCTCGGGTCAGCCAGGGTGGATTGTTATGTTTCTCTACGTGTTCACTCGAACCGGAAGAGAACGAGGAACAGATCGAAGCCTTTCTCGAGCGCGACGGCAGGTTTCATCGTGAGCCAGGTCAAGGCCCGGACGTGGCACTGACGGATCGTGGTGATCTGATCCTTCTCCCCCAGCGCCATGGGACGGATGGGGCGTACGCGGCACGTCTCAGGCGGGGGCGCTCGTGAAGCTGTTTCCTGCCGCGAAGCTCCTCCGCTCGGTCAAGAGCCGTCGGAGGCTGGGATACGCAGGGCTCGTTTTCGGTGCGGGGGTGGCGGGCTACCTGGTGTCCTTGATGATGTACCCTGCCCCGCTCGTCGCCCGCGACCAGCGTGTCAGCCTGGTTATCGGACTCCCTTCGGAGGAAGCGGAGAAGGAACTCATCGCCCAGGGATTTCGGGTTCAAATCGATCCGGCCCGGGAACAGGACCCGACTCTTCCCGAGGGATATGTCACCTGGCAGGAGCCCCCTGCGTATGTCTCTCTCCCCGAAGGAAGTCAGGTCGAACTCACGGTGAGCAGCGGCCCGGCGGCCGTGACCGTTCCCGACGTCCTCCAGTTTGAGTCCGAGGAGGCCCGAAAGGTCCTCATGGCCAGCGGCCTGACGGTCAGCGCGGTAGACTCCGTGCCTGCCGAGGCCGAGCACGGCATTGTCGTCGCGACGCGGCCCCCCGCTGGATCCACGCGGACACCCGGTAGTGGTGTCGATCTCGTCGTGAGCCAGGGACCCGCGGCGATTCGTGTCCCCAACGTCGTGGACCTTCCGGAAGCGGAAGCCAGGGACCTGCTCGAGGCGAGTGGACTTCGCATCGGCACGGTCAGGCGTGTTCGCCGGACAGGTGCTCCTGGAACGGTCGTTGAGCAGAGTCCCCGGCCCGGCGTCCTCCGTGCCCATGGCGGTCGGGTCGACCTCACGGTACGCGAAGCGAGGAGACCATGAGCGTTCGCATCGCTCCCAGCATCCTGAGCGCGGATCTCGACCGGTTGGCGGAGCAGGTCGCCCAGGTAGTCGAAGGCGGTGCCGAATGGCTTCATGTGGACGTGATGGACGGCCGATTCGTCCCCAACTTGACGTTTGGCGCGCCGATTATCAGGGCCCTGCGCCGTGTATGTGAGCGACCACTCGACGTGCATCTGATGGTGGAGCAACCGGAGCACTACATTGCAGAGTTCGCCGAGGCCGGAGCCTCGGTCTTCACCCTGCACCCCGAGGCCACCACTCACGTCCAGCGCCACCTTGCTTCGATCAGGGAGCACGGCATGCAGGCGGGTCTGGCCCTCAATCCGGGCACCCCGCTGGCTTTCCTCGAAGAGGTCGTCGATGACGTAGATTTAGTGCTGGTGATGTCGGTGAACCCGGGGTACGGAGGGCAGCGGTACCTGGCTTCGGCGACGGAAAAGATTCGCAGAGTCAGGGCGCTGCTCGATGCGAGGGGATCGGCCGCCGCCCTGGAAGTGGATGGTGGCATCACCAGCGAGACCATCCGACAGGCGTGGGAGGCGGGAGCCGACACGTTTGTTGCGGGGACGGCCGTGTTCGGCCAACCCCACCCGGCCGATGCGGTCCGCGCACTCAAGAAGGCTTGTCTGATAAGGACGTGATCATGGCTAAGGAAACAAAGCAGTGGGCGTTTGTCGGGGTCATCGTTGGTGGCCTCATGCTCGGAGCATGGGGGCTGGTACGGTTCGGCCCCGTGCCCGAAGGGGTCGAAGTCGGCACCCGGGCGCCGGACTTCCGTGCCCTCGATCTCGCGACCAGCGACTCGGTCTCTCTCCTCGACGCCTACCGCGGTAGTGTGACGTTGGTCAACATCTGGGCCACCTGGTGCGTCCCGTGCCGTACGGAGATGCCCGCCCTGCAACGACTCTACGAGACCCTCGGGCCACAGGGACTCCGGATCGCGGCCGTGAGCATCGACGAAGGCAGCATTGATGATGTGCTCGAATTCACCAATAGCCTTGGCCTCACGTTCGACATTCTCCACGACCGGTCCGGCAAGATTGAGCAGGTGTATCAGACAACCGGCGTTCCCGAGAGCTTCGTCATCGACCGCGACGGCATCATCGTCAGGAAGATCATTGGCGAACACCCTTGGGACTCCCCGGGCAACCAGCGCATCGTCGAGCAATTGCTGGGATCTGATAATGGCGGGTGAGCGGGTCCTGGGAATCGAAACTTCGTGTGACGAAACCTCGGCGGCCGTCCTTGCGTTCCAGGACGGCCGCTTGGCGCTGGAGAGCCTCGTCATTCTCTCGCAGGATGTCCACGCCGTTTTCGGCGGTGTCGTGCCTGAGTTGGCGAGCCGAGCACATCTCCAAACCGTGGGACGGGTCGTGGATCGCGCACTCAGCGACGCAGGAACCACCGTGGACGGCATCGATGGGATCGCCGTGACTGCCGGTCCCGGACTGATCGGTGCGCTTCTCGTGGGGCTCACCTACGGCAAGACACTCGCCTGGCGCGCCGGGCTTCCGATGATCGGGGTCCATCATTTGGAGGGGCACCTCTTCGCGCCGACCCTGGAGCACCCCGATCTCGCTCCCCCGTTTGTCGCGCTGCTGGTCAGTGGGGGACACACCCTCCTGCTCGAGGTTCGGGCCTGGGACGATTACCGCCTCCTCGGTCAGACTCGTGACGACGCCGCGGGGGAAGCCTTCGACAAGGTCGGGAAACTCCTGGGCCTCGGCTACCCGGCTGGACCTGAGATCGAGCGTCTGGCGCGCGAGGGGACTCCGGGGCAGTTCCGATTCCCCCGACCGATGCTGGGAGCCGAAGGCCCCGATCGTTTCGCCTTCTCCTTCAGCGGACTCAAGACCTCCGTCCGTCGAGCCGTCGCCACGAGCGGGAACCTCGACCATGACCGCCGCGATATCGCACGAGGGTTCCAGGAGGCCGTCGTCGATGTGCTCACGCAAAAGACCATCGCCGCGGCGCAGGAGTCTGATCTCGACACCATCGTCCTCGGGGGTGGCGTTGCTTGCAACCGTGCACTGACCGAAGCGATGGTCGAACGGGCGGGTTCAGCGACACGTGTGGTCAATGCATCTCCGCGACTCAACGCCGACAACGCGGCGATGATCGCGGCCGCCGGATCGTGGCGGCTCCGTCGCGGTGAAACCAGTGCCTGGTCGCTCGAAGCATCGGACCGCATGCCCCTCCCAGGGCTGAGCACGGAACACCAACACTCTCAGCGGATGACGGCATGAACCCTTCGATCCCCCCGTTCAAGATCCCGCTCGGTCCCATCGAAGTCACCGGGTACGGGTTGATGATGATGGTTGGTTTCCTGATGGCAGGCTGGCTCGTCGATCGTGAGTTGAGACGCCGGGGGCTCAACACAGATTATGCGGCGGACATGACGGTTGCCGCAGTGATCGGTGGGATCATCGGGGGGAAGCTGTGGTGGGTTGCACTCACCGGTGACATGGGATCCCTCTTCTCCAGAAGCGGCCTCGTCTGGTACGGAGGATTCGTCGGAGGCACACTCGCGGTGATCATCAACGGCTGGCGGCTGAAAGTCCCTACCCGCTGGACCGCGCACCTCGTCGCACCCGCACTCGCGGCGGCGTACCCACTCGGGCGAATAGGGTGCTTCATGGTGGGGGACGACTACGGCATTCCAACGACCGTGCCTTGGGGTGTCAAGTTCCCCCAAGGCCTCCCTCCCACGACGGCCAGCGGACTGGCACAATTTGGGGTGGCGGTGCCCGAGGGGGTTGATCCGACCACGGTCCTCGCCGTCCACCCCACTCAACTCTATGAAGTCGCGCTGATGCTCTTGGCGTTCATGGTGCTGTGGAAGCTGCGGACACGGGTGGGAGGAGCGGGTTGGCTGTTCGGTCTCTATCTCGTCTTCGCCGGGACCGAACGGTTTCTCATCGAGTTCCTGCGAGCGAAAGACGATCGTCTCTTGGGGACCTTCACGATTGCCCAGGCCACAAGCATCGGGCTGATCATGGTCGGAGCTTTCCTCATCCTCCAACTCCGCCCCCTACCCGACCCTGAGGTGGGCCCACACCTCAGCCGTGCTGCACGGGCGTCTGGTTAGAGCTGACCTTCCGCGGTCGGAGCGAGAGGGGTTTCCTGATCTCCCCGCTCCCTGGTCTTTTGAATCCCGAAGATCCACAGAAGTGCCACAAGGGCCAGGGCCACAAAGAACCCCTGGGCCACGAGACTCTCCACGTTCGGGGTCATCCCCAGGGCCGGCACTCGTGGAGCCCAATCAACCGGTGTACTTGCCAACACGCCGCCTTCCTGTAACTCGGCGACAGCCTTCCCGGCGAAAACGAACCCCATGTAGTAGAGGAAAGCACCGGTGACTCCGAAGAATGGCCGGAGCGGCAGCCGCACCCCAAACCGATTGACGAGCAGATAGACCAACACGAGAAGCAGGACCCCAAGTACGGCACCGAAGAGGACGGGGACCCACCCCCCTGGACCTGCAGAGAGCATCAGCGCCTTGTAGAAGAGCACGGTCTCGAATCCCTCACGGTACACGGCGAGGAACGCGACGGCGGCGAGGGCAAATGCGGATCCCCTCGTCAGGGCGGCCTTGACCTTGGTCTGAACGAACCTGCTCCACCTTCCGACTTCTATTCGCGAAAGCAGCCAGTAGCTCACGTAGAACAGCATCAGGGAAGCCACGGCGAGGGTGATCCCCTCGAGCATCTCCTGACGCGCCGGAGAGATCAGGAAGACGGTTTCCAAAGCAACTGCGGTGAGGAGACTAGCACCCACGGCGGCCGCTACCCCGCGGTGAATGTCGCGGCGGCGCTCCCGGTGACCCGTCTTCACCAGGAACGCCACCAGCGCTCCAACCACCAGGATGGCCTCGAGGCCTTCTCGGAGCAGGAGGACGAACGACTGTACGAACAGGCTGATGCCAGTGAGTCGGTCGCTGAACAGCTGCTCGCCGAGGGCAAGTGCGTCGTCCAGCTGGCGGCGGGACTCGACGATCTCCGCGTCCAGAGCCCCTGTGGCGGCGCGGTCGCGGAACCTGCCGAACGCCGCCTCAATGTCCCCTGCCAATTGGTGGTCCTGCACGCGGATCTGCCGTTCCACCTTCTCGAAGGTCATATAGGCATCGAACGCGATCCTCCTGGCGGCCTCGGCGTCCCCGCTGGCCGCCGCATCGCTCGCCGAATCGAGTTGTCTGCGAACCCTCGAGAACACGATCCGAGCGAGTTCCGCCGGACTGCCGCGTTCGGACGCCTTCATCCGCACGGCGGCGAGTCTGGCAGGAGTGGCTTCGAGGCCAAGGACATCGAGCACCTGACGGTCGCTCATCCGGGCGGTGACCGAAAAAGCACTCACTTCGTCCGGGACGACCCAACCAGCCGTTGACGGGAGCGAGGACAGACGCAGCGTGGAGGCGTAGACAGCAACAGCCCAACGCTCCTCCGCAGTGAGCGCCGATTCAAAGGAAGGCATGGAGGTCCCCGTGACCCCAATCGTGACGCGCCGATAGAAATCAAGAGGTGATGTGTTCTCGAGTTGGTCGAATGATGTCAGGTTGGTGGGTGCGGGTTCGAGTCCTGCCGCGTCAGGGCCGTCTCCTCGACCCGTTGCACCGTGACAGCCGGCACAATTGGCCCGGTAAAGTGATCCTCCCAACTCGAGAGAGGGGGTTACCAGGGGCACCTCTTCAAGGTCGACCCCAAACCGATCGACCAGGCGCTGGACGAGGGCTTCCACGATGCCCGACACCGAATCCGGGGCAGCGCGGCGCTCAACCAGCGCCTGTGCCTCCTCGATCGCCGCGAGCACTTCCTCGCGATCGGGCCCTCCCGGTGGGAGACCGCCAGCGGCACGTTCCGCCTCGGCCAGGAATAGAGCCGCCTCTTCGACCTCGGCGATCGCCACAACTCGACCGTTCTCGAACCCGAGGGCGTATTCCTGAGCAGCAAGGTGCGCCGTCGCAGCAACGCGTCTGACGACCTGGATCGAATCTTGGGCGTTTGCCTTGGTGGGACAGAGATGGATGACGGCCAGGAAGGCCATCAGTCGGATGAGAATCGTTCTCAAGTAATTTGGCACCTCAAAACATAGACCGGCTCAACTCCTGGGGGAAGGCTCCCCCTCGATCACCGCAGTGGCGCCGGCGGTCCGCGCCGTATGCGTCAGGCTGAGGTGCAGACGCACCTCCCGATAGGGCTCCAGGAGTTTCTTGGCCCTCCCGTGAAGCAGAACGCCGGGTCGGCCGCGGCGGTCCCGTAAGACCTCGATATCCTTCCAACTGACGGTGGATGACCCTCTCAGCCTGGCCAGCGCTTTGTACACGGCTTCCTTGGCCGCAAGCCGCACCGCGAAGTGCCTGGCGCGGAACGCGGTTGTCTCGACATAGTGCCGTTCGGCAGGGAGCAGGAACCGCCGGAGGGCCCGCTCACCGTGACGCTCGAGGATCCGCTCTGCTCGATCGATATCCACCAAATCGGTGCCAATCCCGATCAGGGCCATGGGAGACTCCACCACCAACTTCTGATCGCTGCCAGCGGCCCGGGAGCCGGAAGGTATCCGCCGATGGACAGACCCAGGACGAGAGCAATGAGAACGAGCAACCCGAGTGTCCACCAGAACACATCCGGTGGACGCCTCCACGCCGCGATACGATGGGCAGTCATGGACCACCTCATCAATTCTTCCGTCATCACCTGGTCCAGTCGGTCCCACGATTCTTCCAAAGCGCCGGCCAGGTTTCGAATGCCATCGTACCATGGCGCCGGCGCCAGAGACTCTGGTGGGGTCGCCCGTTCCATCGGAATCGCTGCAGCGAGAGCCCGATTCACGATGATCTCCCGGTCCTCGTCTGCCAGCGCGAGCCTCCGGAAGCGGCGCGAGGGCATTCGCGAACTCCGCCTGGCTTCCTCCAGACGTCTCTCGATCTCGGCGATGGTGGCCGCCGCGGCCTTCCGAGCCGCGGCGCGAAACAGGTCGAGCCAAACGGCGGAACCCAGAACGGCCCGCGCGTCCTCCGCCTCCCCGCTCTCCTCACCTGACGCCCGGCGGGCACGGCCCCCCGTCTCAAAGAGTTCAGACAGCATCTCCAGGCGGAGCGGCGCGAGACCCGGTACTGCGGACCTGTTGTCGCCCAGCCTCGTGAGACGACCGAGGAGAGGCCCTAGTTCGGGCACTTCCACGCTGACGGATGGTGTCTGAGAAGGCGCGTTCAATGGCAGATGCACTCCCAGACACGATCCAGCTCGCTCAGATCGGAGAACACCGCCCAGGCGCCTGCCGCCTCGAGTTCCTCGAGAGAATAGGCACCCGTCCCCACACCGATCGCTCGTGCGCCGAGGGCGATCCCACAGGTCATGTCGGCGGGTGTGTCACCGATGATCACGACGTCTTCTCCGACGGGGGCATATCCGAAGATCGATGCCGCGCGTTGGGAGGCGATGGCCGGCAACTCCGATCGATCACGATGATCTGACCCGAATGCCCCAACCCTGAACATGTCGCTGTCGAGGTTTGCCGAGCGGAGCTTGAGAGTCGCGCCAACCTGCACGTTGCCGGTCAAGAGACCCAGGACCGGGCGGTCCTGACCATCGAAACGACCCAGGAGCTCGCGCACCCCCGGCATGACCCGCGCCGCCCGAGCAGGGAGCGCGAGCTCTCGTTCGAGCGCCGCCACGTATTGATTTAGTACCAAGCTGACCCGCTCGGGATCATCTGGGTCGGGAACGCCCGCGGCTTCGAACAACTCGACGACGATCTGCGGATCGGTTTTGCCATCGAAGCGCACGGTGTCCAACCCGCCCGCCGGATAGCCAAACTGGGTAATGGTGGCGAGAATCGCCCGCCGACCCGCTCCTCGACTGGCAAGGAGCGTCCCATCGATGTCGAAGAGCACGAGCCGTCGTTTCACGCAGTCTTGTCCTTGGCCGCGCACGCTTCACACAGCACTACGCCCCGGAACGTACAGATCAGGCAGATAAAGGTCCCACAGGCGCTACAGGGGTACCCTTCGGATGCCCTCTCTTCTCGGTGGCAGGACCGGCACACCATCGCATCACGTTCGGTGCGGCCGGGGGGGGTGCGGGGATCGGGGGGGTCGGGGGGGTCGGTTTGCATGGCTAAGTCAGAGCGTAGCGTTTGATCTTGTTGATGAGCGTTGCCCTGGAAATCCGGAGTTCTTTGGCCGCTCGCGTTCGGTTCCCCCCATGATAACGGAGCGCGGATTCAATTTGTCGCCGTTCCACCTCCTCCAGGCTCACCGGGTTATGTCGGCGATCACCGAGCCCCGGTCGGGCCCTCAGCTCAGCGGGGAGATGTTCGACCAACACCGCAGGTTGTCCCGTAGCCATGAAACTCGCCCTCACCAGGACCTGTTGAATCTCTCGGACATTCCCGGGCCAGGGGTAGTCGAGGAGCCGCTCCAGGGCCTCCGGGCTCAACGCTGGGGCGCCATGGGACGCCGGTGGAGGCACCTCGTCGTGGAGTGATTGAATCAGGCTCATGCGATCATTTCGTGAACGCTCACGGACTGCGGGAATGTGAATGATGAGTGCGCTCAGGCGGTAGTAGAGATCTTCGCTGAACCGGTCGGCCTCGACCTCCTTGGCCAAGTCCGTGCTCGACGTGACAATCAGGCGCGCGTCCGCCACGAGGTCCCTGTCCCCGCCGACTCGACGGAAGGTGCGCGCCTCGAGCGAGCGGAGCAGCGCCGGCTGCAACTCTCGGGGGAGTCCACCGATTTCGCGAATCAGCAGACTGCCCTGGCCCGCCATTTCCATCAGCCCGCGCATTCGGCCGTTGACTCCCGCACGCGCCCACCGCTCGGCACCGACTAACAGGACCTCGAAGCGTGCCGGGTCAATTCCCGCCGTGGTGCACTCGAGAAGAGGGGCTGGAGCACGTGGGCCCATGCGATGAATGAGCCGGGCGGCCCAAGCCTTCCCCACGCCGGACTCGCCGGTGAGGAGAATGCTGGTTCGATCGGACTCCGCGACGGACGCGAGCTCCCGAGCTACTTCGCGCATCGGGTCCGAACTCCCGAGGCGCTGGAGGCTGGTCTGGGGAGTGGTCTGATCGGCGAAGGTGGGGGCGGGGCGATGGCGACGCCAGGCCGCACAGATTCGGGTCAGCTCCAACCGCAGGCGCTCCGGGTCCAGCGGCCGAAGCAGAACTCGCTCGGCCCCAGCCTGGAGAGCTTGTGTCGCTGCGACGTCACTGGCATCATCGAGGACGGCCACGAACGGGACACCCTGGTCAGCAAACGCATCCCGAAGGGCGTTCCCTTGAGCGCCGAGAGTTGCTGAATCCACCACTGCTGCATCCGGATCGAGATTCTGCAGGGCTTCCATTGCCGTTTCGGCGTCCAGTTCACGCGCGACTTCCATCCCATGTGCCTCGAGGTGTGCGCCGAGAACTCGCAGCACCTCAACATCCGGATCGACCAACAGGACGGTTTCACTCATCGAGATCCCCCCTCCCCCCGTTGGGAGTAATGACGGTTATGGCTCCGGGTACCACCTCTGCGGTAAAAGGCGTCTCACCATCTGGATCACCATCCATCTCCACCGCAAGGGGCGTATCGGTCACGACGGTAACCACTCGCCCACGGGCGTAGCGGATCAAACCGCCATCGTCCTCCGTCGGATCATTCCTGACTGCCTGCCACACAGCACGAAATCCCTCGATCACGCTATCTGCTCGCACCGCCACCACGTCGAGCAACCCGTCGTTCAGTGAGATGGGGCGCTTGAACCTCAAAACGGGAGGGATCACTTCCCGACAATTCATGACCAACACCATCGCGGCATCGAACTCGGTCTCGACCCCGTCAACCGTCACGATATGCCGGTGGCTCTGGAGACCGGGCAGCAGTCTCAATGTCGTGGCGATGTACGCTCCGATTCCCCAACGGCGTTTTTGTTCAGGATCTGTATGCCTCATCACCTCGGCGTCGATCCCTGTCCCGCAGGCCACCGAGAAATACACCGTCTCCTGGCCACGCTCCATCTTTCCCAGGTCTATACGTTGACGCTCGCCCTTCACGATCAACTCCGCCGCAGCCTGTGTCGATCGTGGAATCCGGAGGTTCCCCGCCAGGAGGTTCCCGGTGCCGGTGGGAAGAAGTGCGAGTGGGATCTCGCTCCCCACGAGTGCGGCCGCAGCGCGGACGGTGGTGCCATCACCCCCGAGGACGGCAACGACATCGACACCGGCCACTCGTCCCTGAGCTGCGAGACGCCGAGGATCTTGCGGACCCTCGGTGGCAGCCACCTCGACTTCCCACCCTGCGCGACGCAAGACGTTCTCCGCGACCTCGAGTGAAGACTGCCGCGAGCGGGCGGCAACGGGGTTGTAGATGATGAGTGCCCGAGACGCCATCAATACTCCTTGGTCCAGCGGAGGTCTGTTCCGAATTGATGGCGAACGGATGTCACCCCTGGAGCCCCGTTGAGGCAAACCTGCACCGGGTCGGCGCTGGCCGTGAAACTGATGTGACGGTTGAAGCGATATTCCAACCCTGCACCGAAGTTCTGATAGTTGAACTCTTGGAGGTTCGGGCAAAAACCAGCGTTGAGCGACACAAACCACTTGCTCCCGATTTGCCATCCGGCGGCAAGCCGTGTGAGGGAGGTTCCGGATGCGATGCCCCCGTAGGAGAGTCCCGGTCGGATCTCGATCATGTCGATCCCGACGCGCTGGCTGGCGATCAGAGACCGTTCCAGTTCGCTGGTGAGGGCACCGGCCAGCACGACCGCCACCGTCTGATATGCAGGCCCACGATCGGCCGCAACTTGTGCATTCACGGTCTGACCCAGCAAGAGAAGCGAAATGAGGTCGCTTTGCGACAACGGCGGGCGGATGGTCGACTCCAGCGCCAAGCTCGGCGTAAGCAAGCTACCGGTGATCTTCGCGATCACGGCGAGTTCCTGCCCCGCCCCACCATCCGCATCGCGGATCACGTGGCGCGCCTCGACATCGAGGGCCGCGTTCAGGTCTGGTGTTCCAAAGTACCGAACCACCCCACGAGTCACATCGAACGCTCGCGTCACCGGACCCAGCCTGAGGGTGTAGGTCCCACGCGCCGCACTGAAGGTACCCTCCAACCGATAGGTTCGGCGGGTCTTGTCCACCGTGACCGATCCCTCCATTTGGATATTGGCTTCATTCGACCGCAACCAGACTCTCTCCGCGGCGAGGAATCTGAAATCACGAATGGTCAGCGAATCGAGGAACCGACTCTGAAAGGCCGCCCCGAGCCTCCCACGGCGAATCGCCGCGGTATCAACGAGATCGGCGTACAGAGGATCCTCGAGATTCACGATGGTCTTCGAGACCAGGTCGTTGAAATACAGGACCGAGTTCCTGGCGGTCGCCACGCCGGTCATGACAGGCTGCGTCACCGGCCCGCGGAGATGGACATCACCATCGGCCTCGAGGAGGAGGAAGTCGGGGACATCCAGCACCTTGAAACCCTCGCCACGCAGGTCGAGGCCGAGAACGGGATGGGTGAGGCGGTCGAGACGAACGTGGCCCGTGACATCGAGCGACCCCGATTCACCGCGAACATGAACGGTGTCCACCACGATCGAGTCCCCTGCCAGGTGAACTCGGCCATCAATCGGGCCATACCTCGTCCGGAGTGGCGGAACGGTCGCCCCACCACCCGTGATGGTGGCCGTCCCGCCAAGGGTTGGTGCATCCCACGACCCCTGGACCATGGCATCCATACGCACGGTCCCGGTCACTTGTCTGAGGTTCGGGCTGAAAGCCTCGAGAACGGCGAGATCCATACTGTCGGCGAAAGCACGGATGGCCAGATCGCCATCGAGTTGGCGGCTCCCTTCCACTCCCATCCACGCCAATTCGATCGGCAGCGACGCCCCCACCTCCATGACGGGCCGGCCCGTTCGCCAGAAGGTCACGTTGGCGTCCAATCGACGATTGCGGTAGTTGAGCGCAACCCGGTTCAGGGGAGCGCGAAAGTCACCGAAGACAGGACCCGTCAGGGCTGCGGTTCCGCGAATTGTTGGTGCTCTGGCGGTACCCCCGATGGCAAGGTCGGCCATGAGGGATCCCCGCAATTCTGTAGTGTCCCGTTGGAGAAGCGTCGCGATTCTGGGCAATTCCACGCCGAACATTCGGAGGTCGAGATCCCCTTGCCCCCGGTGGGGAATCGATCCTTCAGCCACGATCTGGGCGCCGCCGTATCGACTCTCCAGGCGTAGCGGTGTTTCCAGCACCAGGGATTCGCCGACCCCGATTCGTGTCGGCGAACTGAGCTGCCAGGTATCGGGTCCAACGGCCAGTTGGAACTGCTCGAGGGCGATTGTCGAATCGTGTCCAAACCAGACCCCCCTCGAGTCGAGTGAAGACCGTCCATCGCGACCACTCGCGCGCCAGGTCACCGCATCATGCTGTCCCGAGGTGTCGAACCTGAGGTCACCATACCCGAATCGGCCCACTTGCAGCGTATCGATCCGGATCCGGGTCGAAAGCCCGGCCTCTCCTCCGGTACGCCAATCCATATCCCCGGTGATGGTCCCAGCCGCCATTCCGTTCCACCGAACCGACCCCAGAGTGAATCGGGAGAGCAGATCGAGCGAATCCAGCGCCCCTGCAACAGTTCCGTCCACAACCGCGGTACCCGAGAGTCGCTCCCTCACATTCAGTGAGTCGAAGTCGACACCGAGGAAGGTGGTGAGCGTTGAGTCGAAGGCGGCAATCGTCGGTGCTCCGAAATGGAAACTCAGAGAACCCGTGTGGGGGGCCCTCCACCCGAGAGTTCCTTTGACGGACGCGGTACCCCCTGCCCACCCGACCGTCACGGTGTCCACCGTGATCACACTGTCGACCACACTGACGATGGCCTCGCTCGAATCGATGGCCCAGGCCCCCAACCAGCTGGACCCCAGAGCCAACCGCATCGAGCCCGCAGGCGCGGTGGCAGAATCGAGCGCCCCAATCATCACTGACTCGCCATTGAGGCGAGTCGGGGGACCGGTTCCGCGCAACAGACGAAGGTCGAGATCTTCGAAACCGAGCCAGAGCGTGTCCGCCACCCACCGGGGAGGAGTGGCCGCAATCCTCCCCAGTGCACGCAGTCGGCCAATCCCGCCCTGGACGTCGGCCTCGACCGAAAGGTCGTCCATCCGACCTCGAAGTCGCACCGGTCCCCAGATCTTCCCCATGGCGGTGAGCGACGGGAAGCTCCTCCGGATGCCATCGAAGTCGAGTGGGGAAAACGAAAACTCGGCGTCGAAGGCCGTGAGCGTATCTCGGGTATTGAGACCGAAGCGGCCGGACCCAATGCTCTCACCCCGGTCGCCGTCGTTGTGGACGATCCGACCGGAGTAGACCACGTCCCGCCATGGACCCTCGAGGACACCGGTTCCCTGTGCCCGACCCTCGAGTATCACGCTCGGTGCAGCCAGCCGCACGGTCTCCAAGTCGAGATCCGACCCAGTGACCCGAGTGCCGTGAAACTCCATCCCCTCGGCACCTCCAAGAGTGACCGCACCAGTCATCGCAATCTGGCTTCGAGGCAGTCCGAGAATCCGGTGGTCGAAGAAGGACCAGTCGAAGCTCACCTGCATCGCGTCGAAGAACCCATCGGCCTGGAGAGGACCCGACAGTCGCCCCTGGAAAGGGATCGTGTCGAGGTAGGGCCGGATCACATCGAAGTCGAGGTTGTCCAGATTCAATCGGAGGCCTCTGAACCCAAGTCCGCGAAGCCGGTGGGCCCGCGCGACCATCGAGCCTCGGATACTGCTGGATTCGTCACCCAGCACGAGATCGGGAAAGTTGTATTGGGTCTCCAGACCACTTGGCGACCGCGCTTCGATCCGCCCACGCCCGGTAAAATCCGGGAACCGATCCGACACAAACCGGAAATCTTCCAGCGCGATTTCCGGGGCCAGCATATCGAAGTCGAAGAGGAGCGTATCGGCGGGCCAGGACAGAGTACCCTCCCCGCTGAGTACCGAGCGTGGGAGTCGAGCGTGGGCGAGAGTAAACTGCAGCGAATCGTTGGCGGTACTGAGCTCGGCCTGAGCCTCGAGGATGTTCACCAGCGGATCGCTGACCTGAGCGGCAAACGAATCGATGACCGCATGAATCGGCTGTTTGTCTGGTGTGACGACTCTGAATTCCGCAAATCGGGCGTTGAGTCCCTCGACCGACCGAACCTGAAACAGGCCCTCTGGACCAAGGTCCTCGATCCGCCGACCGGGCACTTGACGCTGTGCCCTCAGAGCCGAATCACGAGCCGACGGCGTGTGTAGTTGCCCCGGTGGCGACCAGGGGGTTCGGATCGTCACAATCCCGTCAGTGATCGTGACATTACGCAGTACGATGAGAGGAGGTGAACCGGGTTCGTCGTCCGTGACCTCGCCACTCCCCAGCCTGAGAATCTCTTCGAGGTTGAGCCGCCCCTCGCGATGCTTGAGCAGGTGAATGCGTGGGCGCGTGATACGAACGGGATCGAGCAGGATACGTCGACTCAGGACATTACTGAGCCGGTACTCCATGTGGACTTCACTGAAGATGGCGAGCGGGAACCCGGTCGTATCCCGGATCTCGACACTGTCAAGCACAATCGAGCGAATGAAGTTCCCACGAATCCCACCAATCCAGATCTCACCCCGGACGAAGTTGTGAGACTGCTCGGTCAGTGTCCTCGCAAGGAGATCGCGTCCAGGTGGGGTAACGGTGAGAGCCGTGACAAACCCCAGAACGGTCGCAAACGCGCCGATCGTGAGAACGAATCCGAACCGACCGATCAGGCGGAACATCAGAAGGCCTGCCCAATCGCGAAATGGAGAGTCAGCCCAGCTCCCCCCGGTTTGACGTAATTCCGCTCCAGCAACCCCAGGCTGCCGTCAGGCCGGGATTGAAAAAGGTCACCGGGGGGAAAGCTGTATGGATTGTAGGCAAAGTCGATCCGTGCCGGGCCGAGTGGAGTGGCGAACCGCACACCCGCCCCTGGCGTCACCCGGATTCCCAGGGTAGAGGTCTGATCGAGACTGCTCTCCCACACCGTGCCGGCGTCAAGGAAGACCACGAGTCGAGTCACCGTTCGCAACACTGGAGATGGGATGCGGAGTTCGACGTTTCCCACGAGCAGACGATTGCCCCCAATCGGCGAGACGGTGACCACGGAAGGCACGGCATCGATCGAATCTCGACTGAGGGTCGGGTCGAGTACGACGTAAACCACCGGACCCAGCTGGTTACCGTCGTATCCGCGAACGTCATTCGGCCCGCCCGCGTAGAACCTTTGATCAGGCGGTACATACGAGACGGCTTCCCCTCCCCCCGGCTGAAAGCTCTTGGGTGAGAAGAGCAGCCCGGCACGGATCCGGCCGACCAGCACCACATCGCGACTGAGCGAGTGGTAGATCGCCGCATCGCCGGCCACGCGCATGAACCGCTGGAGTGAATCCGAGCCGGTGATGCCCCCCGAGTATGACACTCTGAGTCCAATCGACCGCCCACGGCTCGGGTCGAGGAGATTGTTGACGTTGAGGCTGGAAAGACCGAAGCTCAGCAGGCCCTGACGCTGGCGCGACCGAAGGACCCTGATGTCATCCGGTGTGCAGGCATTGAAATAGGCGCAGAAACTGGCATCGCTCGCATCGGTGGTCCCATATGCGAGACGATAGCCCAGTGTGAGAGGGATCCGAGTCTTCGTCTCAGTGGTGACCGAAACGTTGACCCCGAGCGCCTCTCGCGCATAGACGGCGAACTCCGACGCGAGTTCCGCGAACAGACCAAGGGACGCACTGGTTCTGGCACCGAAGAAGCCCGGACGGCGCACCGATACCACGGCGTTGTAGTTCATCCGCTCGGAGCCGATGGAATCTTCCTTGAGATGCCCGCAGAGCAGGTTGCCATCAAAACCGAAGTCGGTTGGCCGACCCACCCCGAGCTTCGAGAACCGGACGGAGGCATCGAGAATCCGACCTCGACCGAGTGCATTCCGTCCCGTCCAACCCAATGATCCCCGGAAGCAGTCGTCCGTTCCAAAGCCACTGGAGGCGGTGATCCGCTGCTGCGGTCCCGGTACGACGCGAACCAGAAGCGGCACGGCATCCTCGGACTCCGCGAACCTGGCGCTGTCGATCTCTACCGAGGCGAACCGATACAAATCCGCGAGCGCGAGATTGCGCTGACTATCGAAGAGATCCGACTGTCGGTATTCCCTCCCTGTTTGGGTCGCGAGAAATGTCTGGACGAAGAGGGAATCACTTTCATCGGCCGCCCCTTCCACGATGATGGAACCGACCACCATGTGGTTTCCGGTCACCACCCGGAGGTCCACGCTCGCCGACCGTGACGCCGAGTCGACCGATCGGTCCGCGAGAAAGACGGCCGCCCGGGGATACCCACGGTTGCGGAGCCGGTCGCGGAGCGTATCGGCATTGGCGCCGAGCAGGAACCGGTTGAAGGCGTCACCCACCTCGAGAGGAAGGTCGCGCACCAAGGCAGGCTGATCGCTCAGTGAATCGAGACCGGTAATGGCCAGATGTTGCAGGATGACCGGGAGTCCCTCATCGATGATGAAGGTGATGTAGACGTCCTCCGCCGTACGCCGCACAAGGGTGTCGACCTGAACCTCGAGAAACCCATGGATCCGGTAGAGTAGGCGGACACGTTCAACGTCACGCTCGAACGCTCGCTGGTCGAAGTGTCGTTTGGCCCCCAACCCGATTTCCCGCAGGAGAGGGAGGGTGGCGAAGGCGCTCGAATTCGTGGTCTCGATCGCCGCCGCCAGGGTCAGCCTGTCGATTGACCGGTTCCCGCGGAAAGTCAGCTGACGAACCACCGCCCCGTCCTGGGCGATGGCCGGCGCGGCGCCCCAGTATAGAAGCGCGCATCCGACAACCAAGAAACGCGCCGGTAGCCCCCTGGCACGGCAAGATGACAGCACAGTCTAAATCTAGTAATGTGACCGTCTTACGCCACTAGAGCCGAACGCCTTCTGGCTTCCCTGACCAGAACCACGGCACTCGCCCCCCTCTTCGCATCGATTGAACGCGGAGTATCTTCCCGCCATGAAGATCTATACCAAGACCGGCGACGAGGGAGAGACTGGACTCTTCGGCGGCGGCCGAGTGTCCAAGCATCACCCCCGGGTCTGTGCCTACGGCGATGTGGATGAACTGAACGCGGCGATCGGACTCGCACGGTCGACTCCGCCAACCGACCTCCTGGACGAACTCCTCGACGGAATCCAACGTGACCTCTTTGCGATTGGAGGTCACCTCGCCACACCCGATCCCAACAAGGTCGCCCAGGCGCTCGAGAAGGCATCGCTCTCCGAAGATCGAGTCCGCCTCATGGAAGAAGCGATCGATGCGGCCGACCGTGAGTTGGCGCCCCTTACCGCTTTCATCCTGCCCGGCGGGACGACGAAAGCGGCAGCCTTCCACCTCGCCCGCACCATCTGCCGCCGCGCCGAACGGTCGGTCGTAGGTCTGGCGCAGGATGAAACCGTGCCCGCGCTGTTCGTGGTGTACCTCAACCGGCTCTCGGACCTCCTGTTCACCCTGGCCCGTTTGGCCAACCACCGGGTCGGACGTCCGGACGACCAGTGGTAACCACGCTCAGTGTCCGCCACACCGGCGGAGAGTACCCGGTGTATATCGAGCGTGGCTCCCACCGTTCGTTGATGAAGTTCGTGACTCGTCACTGTGGCGACCGAGTGCCGATCATCATCGCGGATGAGACGGTCGCCCGGCTGATCCCGCAGGACCTGAGTGGGATCCCGCGCCTGACTTTTCCACCAGGAGAGGCATCAAAAACTCGACTCCAGTGGGAGCGCGTGACGGATGCCATGCTCGATCACGGGATCGGGAGGGATGGAGCGGTGATTGCCTTCGGCGGGGGTGTGACCGGAGATCTCGCCGGATTCGTCGCCTCGACATATCACAGAGGTCTCCCGGTTCTACAGGTCCCCACTTCCCTGTTGGCGATGATCGACGCCTCCATCGGTGGAAAGACCGCCGTCGACACTCCTGCGGGAAAGAACCTGGTCGGAACCTTCCATCAACCCGTGGCAGTGGTGATCGACCCCATGGTTCTGGAAAGCCTGCCTGCCAAGGAGTTCCGGACCGGGCTGTCGGAGGCGATCAAACACGCCCTGATCGCCGATGCCGAGTTGTTCGCCTGGCTTGGAACACACGCGTCCGATATCCTCTCGCCCGATCCAGCGCACTTGGAAGAACTCGTGCGACGATGCGTCGCGGTCAAGGCGGCAGTAGTCGAGGAAGACGAAAGGGAAGCGGGTCGCCGGGCCGTCCTGAATGCCGGTCACACCGTCGCGCACGCCATAGAAGCACAAAGCGAGTATGCCATTTCTCACGGAGAGGCCGTTGCGATTGGGCTCGTTCTCGAATGTCGGATCGCGGAACGGATGGGACTCTGTGAAACGGGGACTGCCACGCGAGTCGCTGTCCTCCTCGAGCAGTTTCAATTGCCGGTCACCATCCCGCCTGCCCTCACGGCAGACGCCCTCCTCGCGCGGATGAAGCTCGACAAGAAGAACAGAGGTGGAGTCATACGGTGCGCGCTGGTGGCGGGGATTGGCACCATGGTCGGCGCTGGGGGGGGCGGGTGGACCCAAGAGGTCGACCTCTCCCTCATGCGAGAGCTCTTGTCCCTCCCTCGGTGAACCGACGCGCTCCTTTCCACATCTGAACGGCTGAGTCACCCCTTCTAATCACTTCTTGGATAACACGATATCAGTATTCATTCACATCTCTGTGGAAAAGTGTCTCGTGGAGAATCTGGCAGAAATCCGCAAGCAGGTGCCCTGTCGAAGGTTCCCATGTGGATCGCGCTTTCTCGTTTGACGCTGAATTTTTCGAATCCTATATTGGCAACCCTTGACCGTCTGTGAGGGACGGTCGGGAAAGACTCCTCGTCAGTTTTTTCTTCACAACTCGCAGTACCTCATGAGGTTTTATGGGTCAGGCGAGCCATCGCGCCGGTGGCACGCGGCCTCGCGCCGTTGCTGGGAGTGCGTTCGATCAATACCTCCTCGACATCCGCAAGTTGCCGTTGATCACCGACCCTCGCGAGGAGAGACGACTCGCTTTGCGCGCCCAGCGTGGCGATCGGCTCGCGGCCGAACGACTGGTCACCGCGAACCTCCGGTTTGTGATCTCGTACGTCAAACGATTCCAAGGCCACGGGCTCGATCTCTCGGAACTCGTGGCGATCGGCAACGAAGGACTGCTCAAGGCCGTCAAGAAGTTCGACCCGTCGCATCAGGTGAAGTTCATCAGTTATGCCGTGTGGTGGATCCGACAGTGCGTGCTGAAGGCACTGGCCGAACAAACCCGAACGGTCCGCATTCCGGTGAACCAGAACGCCGCCCTCGTCAAACTGGGGAAGATCGAAGGACTCTTGGCTCAGGAACTCGGTCGTACTCCCACCGATGTCGAGACGGCAACCGCTCTCGATCAGAGCGTCGACAGTATCCGGGCCGCGCGGCGGATGACCTCGACGGAGTTCTCTCTCGATGCACCGGTCGAACGTCATGACTCGGCGGCGGTCACCT
>QKDC01000050.1 GCA_003246755.1 Gemmatimonadota bacterium
ATCGAAATCGAGCTGGTCAAGACGGACA
The DNA here is from genome assembly GCA_003246755.1 of Gemmatimonadota bacterium. GTDB lineage: Bacteria > Gemmatimonadota > Gemmatimonadetes > Gemmatimonadales > GWC2-71-9 > SZUA-320. The sequence goes on from QKDC01000050.1 coordinate 29, forward strand.
GCTATTGGATGTCGAGTTGGAACTGGGGGAGTGGATACGACTACCTCGCGAAGATGAATTTTCAGTATCTCACTGACGTGTGTGATGCGGCGGGAAAGCAAGCCATCAGTGATCATCTACAGGGATTGTGGAATCACCTCATGGCGTCTGGGATCGCTTTCAAGGGTCACTGGGGAAAGATCAATTTCATGGACCATGCGTTCGTCAAGCAGAACTATGCGATCGACCGGTTTGCCCCGTTGGTTTCGCCGGTCCTCCTCAATGACTACCTCAGCGAGCGGCTGACCGAGGCCTCCTGAGGGAAACTGGTTGCGACCTTGTCGTCACCTGGCTGAGGCAGGAACCCCCCGCCCCTTTTCGAGCAACCAACGGGAGGCGCAATGGCCGAGGCCCAAGATAAGACATTGCTGAGCCATTTCCTTGCCGCACTTGCCTACCGCACGCAGAAGGCGCTCCGAGGGGCGCCGAAGGACTTCTCCAACTTCTCTGCTGGGAACCTGGTTAGAACCCCCCAAGAATTAGTGCGTCACATGACGAGTGTCCTCGGATACGCGAGGACTTTCTTCCGGGGCGGACAATACCGGCCTGAACCGCTCGACACATTGGACGAGGAGGTAACGAGGTTCCATGCCATGCTGGGAGACCTCGTCGGTCATCTGGAACGCAACGACCCACTCACCGACATGACGCCCGAACGCCTCTTGCAGGGCCCATTCTCCGATGCGATGACCCACGCTGGCCAACTCGCCATGCTGCGTCGACTGCACGGCTCCCCGGTCCCGCCAGAGAATTTCGTCTTTGCCGACATCGACCTGTCGAACGTGAGTGAGAATCAGGCACCGCCCCGGTATCCAGACGAGGAATGGCCAGAGATTCTGTAATGACCGGGGCGTAGGTACGAGCTCACAATCGGTGGGCGCGTGATCGGACCGTGTTGGTCACGTTGTCAGGTTGGTTCGTTCTGGCCCTTGGTCTCTCCACATGTTTGCCGCCGCCTCGCTGGCGGCGCGGGTAGATTGTGGAATGAATCCTTTGGCATCGCGCCGCAGCTCAAGCGCGATCCGTTAGATGGCCCTCCTGCGCTTCATGGCTTCTGCAAGCGAAAGTTGAGGGTGCCGTTCACTTTTGTCAGTGTGACCGTCACAGTCCAACTCCCTGGCGCCCCAGGGCTAGTCTGGAATGTCCCATTCTGCGTCAAGTCCCGTAAGTAGACCTCGACACCTTGGGCATCCAAGATCCGGAGATCCGCGGATCCGCTCCCCATGCTCGAAGACTGATTCACGTTCGCGACTGTCCCACTGTTCACCCAAGTGTACGTCAGAGTTTGAGTGACACCGGACAACGCCGAGACCTGCCACTGGAAGGTGTCGGGCGCATTGTTGACTTCGAGTTGGTTCTCCGGTCCAATGAGATTGCTGGTCGTGCAACCAACCACCAGAAGAGCCACGGTGAGGAAATGGTACCGGGGTGAGGGCGCCGAGGAATGTGCTTTCACGAGCATTCGTCCGCCTGAGAGAGGGTCCGTGATCCTGCACGTGCCGGGACAGAGATGAGGGGCCGCAACTACTGTGCCTGTGGCCATTTAACAAGGGTTTGCTGCTAACAGGGTTGGCGGGGCACCCGCACGCTGATGCAATGTCAACAGCCGGAATCTTGCACTATGCGGGCCGTCATTGAATTCGACGACCCCCCCGATCCCGAAACATTCCCCGCACAGCTCGTAGGGAACTCACACACCGACTCACACACTCTTCAAATAAGCGAGAGTTGCTCCAAACCCGGCTCGGATGTCAAAGTTTGCTCTGGTTTGGTTCACTCAATGCCGAGATAACCCTCCGCTCCATCCAGCGAAATGGCAGTGCTTCACCACCGGGGATATCGTAGGCCAGAATTTGCTGCGGGCCAGCGCGGAACTACCCTAAACAACGCAGGACCTCCCCAAACGGGTAAGGTGTGCACTGGTCATGTCTTAGCAGTTGACGGCCAACGGCACTTGGATGGAGTTGTACTGCGGCCGCTTGCAGGGCTTTACCTCAAGCAGTACGGTTGCTGTGCAGCCCAATACTAGTTAGGCCGTGGTAATGGGGGTCACACGCCGAACGGAGGACAACTCACATGCGAACGCTTGCTGCTCTCGGCGCCCTGAGCACCGTTTTCGTGGTCGCGATGGTGACTTCCATTTCAGGTAGCGAGCCTCCAAGGCGCACGACGACACCAGATACGACTGCGACACCTAGAGCCGTAGTCGTCGGGACGATCCACGATTCCCATTTGACCACGCCAGGTTATGCCCTGGGAGTTCTCTCGGAGATTGTCGACGCATATCGACCCGACCTCATCCTTCTGGAGATTCGCCCGGAGGCCTTCGCCAAGGGTCAATATGAGGAAGGGCCCTTGGAGATGACCTACATCGCATCTGTGGCAGCGAGCGCAGGGATCCCCGCAGAGGGTATCGACTGGTGGCACGAAGGGTGGTGGCTGGCCGATACCGTGCGGGACCCGCTAGCAGAACTCGACGCCGAGGCGCGAAGCAGATTCCAGGAAGAGTACGGTATTCCGGCGCAGGGTCTGTATCAGTCAGTCGACTTCGCTTCGGTCAATGGTGCTGAAGCGAACCAACTGATGTCCTTGATGTTGAACATCCAAGATCGGTACTTCGGTGGGCAGGCCGAGTGGCACGAGCGTCAAGCCTGGATGCATCACCATGCGAGACTTGCCATCACGCGGCACGATGCGAAGCGTGTTGCTGTCTTCGTCGGCGCCCTGCATCGACCGGAACTGGTGGCGTTCTTGCGGGCCACCGGACTGTCGATCGACGAGCCTGGCGTCCTTATCGCGAACGCAGCGGAGAAGAATGTGGAGGTGCCGGAGAGTGCGGTTCAGGCTTGGAGGGAGGGAGTCGGGCGTTTGCGCCAAAAGGCGGCGAATGGCAATGCGCGCCTGCAACGATTCTATTCTGCACGGGCCCGGTTGATGGAAGCAGCCATCCGTGTTCGGGGTCGCTGCTGCATTGAGAAGGCTGGGGGGTAGGAACTGCAATCCCCCGGCCCGAGCGACGACTGCTAGGCAGCTATCGCGTCTTGAGTGGCCCCTCCTGGGATCGGCCGCGCAGACGGAGTCAAGCGAGCGAGCCCGTGTCACCCTTTGTTAGAAAATGAAGTCTCGATGCAAGAGTTTGTAGGGGTTTGGCTCACTCAATGTTGGGATAACCATCCCTCCAGCGAAAGGGAGGTGCTTCCCCACCGGAGGTAGGGTGAGCTCGAATATGCTGCAGGCCAGCGCGGAACAATCCTAATAACGCAGGATCTCCCCAAACGGGTAAGGTGTGCACTGGTCATGTCTTAGCAGTTGACGGCCCACGGCATTTGACTGGAGTTGTACAGCGGCCGCTTGCAGGGCTTTTTTTTCAGCAGTACGGTTCCTGTGCAGCCCAATACTAGTTAGATGTCTCAACAAGCCTGATGAAGCATCAAAGCAGAGGAAGTGCGGTGTACCGACAAGCGTTCCACTCGCTCGTGGTGTTGGCGTTGTCGCCTGTTCTAGCGGCAGGTCAGGCGTCGAACCTGACTGTGCTCGAGATCGAGTCGGAGTTTGTGCCGAGTCCCGTGGAGGTTGGGGTCCTTCTCCCTCCGGAGTACGACCCGTTGAAGGGCCCGTATCCTCTGGTTCTGTTCCTGCACGGCGGAGGGGGCTCTTGGGACTACTTGGCAGGGTCACGACCCCTGATCGAGCTCGCGTGGACGCGTGGGGACTTGCCTCCAGCCGTGTTCGTCACGCCCGCAACGGGGCGGACGTTCTACATGGATTTCCGGGACGGGAGCGAGCGCTGGGAAACGTTCATAATGGATGAGCTGATCCCCCACCTCCGGAACGAGTACGCACTTGCCGTCGATGCCCGGGGCACGGTCGTCACCGGGCTCTCGATGGGCGGAGTGGGCGCGCTGAGGCTGGGGTTCAAGCACAGCACAGTGTTTGGAGCCGTGGCCGCGCTGGCACCCGCCTTCGAACCGGCCTTCCGGTTTCAGGACATCGACCCTGTCGATCGCAAGTATCGATCTGACCAGGACTACGCCCGCCAGTTCGGCGATCCTATAGACGAGGAGTACTGGGAGGCGAACCACCCCCTGTCCATTGCCCGGGCGACGATTGAGGAATTGGCTGCCTCCGAGCTTCAGATCTACGTCGAAGTGGGTGATCTGGATCAATTCGGACTGTTCCGGGGTGCTGAGGTCCTCCATCGGATGCTCTTCGATGCTGGTGTGAAGCACGAGTACCGTCTTGTGCGCGGAGTCGGCCACGTCGGCGAGTTTCGTAGCCGACTGCTCCAGGCGCTGGGCTTCATCGGGAGATATCTGAGGGGAAGTCTCCAGCCCAGGCCAGGGCGAGGAGTCGCGGCGCCCCTACCTCCAGCGCGGTCGCCATGACATTGCTGATCATTCTCTGGGAAGTGGCGTTCCTCGTTTGCGTATTCTCCGCCCTAGTGCGCGAGACCGCTGGCCGGCGCCACGCCCACCTCCTCATCGTCGTCTCCTTCTTCGCTTTCCCGAGCGGCGGTCTCGCAGCCGCCCAGGAAACGACGGCCATCGTCGGCGCTACGCTCTTCGACGGCACGGGTGCTTCCTCGGTGGAGCACACGACGATCGTGATCAGGGGCGGCCGGATCATAGCCGTCGGCCCGAGCCCCAGCGTGACGGTTCCGCCCGGCGCACTCGTCTTCGATGCCTCCGGGAAATACGTGATCCCCGGCCTTGCCGATATGCACAACCATATGGGACACGTAGGGTTCGGCCGGGCGGTCAACTCGGAGATCGCTCCCGAGCTGCTGAGCTGGGGGCTGACGACCGTGCTCAACCCGGCGGGCGTGTGGAGCGAGTATGACGACGCCCGTGAGGTCAGTGCCTCGGGCCTGCCCGTCCCGCAGATCTATCACGTGGGCCAGATCTTCGGGGCGCCGGGGGGCTGGGGCGGAAACGGCTATGCCCCGGAGTCCCTCGCCGATGTGCATGACGCCATGGACGAGCTGTCCGAGCGCGGCGCTGATGCGGTGAAGCTGGTGTACGATGACGTGAGCCAAGTCTTCCCTCGGTCGCTGCCGATGATGAGCCGCGAGATCATGGAGGCGATCATCCGGTCGGCACACGAGCATGGACTCAAAGCGTTCGTGCACGCACTGGAACTCGAGCCGGCCAAGGAGGTCTTGAGAGCAGGCGCAGACGGGCTGATACACGCCGTCGTGGACGCCGAGGTGGACGGGGAGTTCCTCTCGCTCCTGCGGGAGAGCGGAGCCGTCTATATGTCCACGCAGGCGTTGTTCGAGGCGCCGCCCGACCGGGTCGCGTTCGTTCGGAGGCTCATCGAGATCGGCCCGGACGGACTCGCGGAACGTCCGGTCTATGAGGAGCTGCTCACGAACGAGCGCTTCAGGTCCCGACCGAACCGCGTATCCAAGGCTGCGATGGCTCGGGCCAACCTGAAGGCCGTGTTCGAGGCTGGCATTCCAGTCGTCATCGGGACCGACACGGGCGCCGACCCGGGGCTGGTCCCGGGAATCGCCACGCACATGGAGTTGCTGCTTCACGTGGAGGCGGGAATCCCGCCGGCTGACGTCCTCCAAGCCGCCACGCGTAACGCCGCCCGAATGCTCGGTCGGGAGCACGAGTGGGGCACCGTCGAAGTGGGCAAGCTCGCCGATCTTCTGATCCTGGACGCCGACCCGGTGGCCGACATCCGCAACACCGTTCGTATCCACCGGATCGTGAAGGGGGGGGTCTTCTACGATCCCGCCGAGCTGAGACGCTGAGCCCACCTTCTCGGCTTGTTGTACACTCAACCGCGAGTTCGTGTCACCCTTTGCTAGAAAACCCGGCTTGGATGTCAAAGATTGCTGTGGTTTGGCTCACTCAATGTTGGGATAAACCATTCGCTCCCTCCAGCGAAATCGAGTGCTTCACCACTCCGGGGGTATGGGCTAGCCTATGCTGCGGGCTATCGCAGCACTACACCAACAAGCAGGGCCTCGCCCAAACGGGTAAGCTGTGCGCTGGTTATGTCTTAGCAGTTGACGGCCCACGGCATTTGACCGGAGTTGTACAGCGGCCGCTTGCAGGGCTTTTCTCCAAGCAGTACGGTTCCTGTGCTGCCCAATGCTGGTTAGAACGCTTTCTGCCGCCATCTAGTTCTGCGGGCGATACGGACCTTGACCCAGGGAGGTAGGAAGTGTCCAAGCCAAGAGGAATGGTGCCTCTAGCTCTGCTCCTCCTGCTGGTGGGATATGGATGCGCTGAGCCAGATGCCCCTGGAATCCTCGTCTTCAACAACGTGCGGGCCTTCGACGGAGAGCAGACCCGCGAACGGGTGCGGGTCATCGTCGAGAACGGCCTGATACGGGACGTCGGAACCGATCTCCGCATCCCTGCGAAAGCGCACGTCATCGAAGGCGAAGGGCAAACGCTGCTTCCCGGCTTGATCGATGCTCATGCCCACCCTGGCTCAGCGGCTAATTCTCGGGTTGCCCTCGTGTTCGGAGTCACGACCGGACTCGACATGGGCGCAGAACCAAAGCGATTGGCCGCAATCAAGTCGGGGATGCTCGAGGGCGGTGCCCACAACTATGCCGATGTGTTCTCTTCCGGCTCGATGGTCACGTCTTCCCGTGGCTATGGGACACAGTACTACGAAGCTCTGCCCACCCTTGATCGTGAGGAAGATGCAGACGCCTTCGTTACATCACTCGTGGAAACAGGATCCGATTACATCAAGATTGCGTATCCGATTGGCAGCTCCGAGCGACGCGGTGATGGGGCGGATCAGCTAACGGAGCCGACGATGAGAGCGGTTGTGGCCGCCGCCCGTCGACACGGAAAGCTCTCGGTGGTTCATGTCAACACTTATGAGGCGGCACGGGAGGTAGCGGAGGGCGGGGCGAGCGGGTTGGCTCACCTTTTCACCGACAAGGTGGCGGACGAAGAACTCACTGACCTGTTCATCGAGAAGGGCGTATTCGTTATCCCAACGCTGACGGTCTATGAGGGGCTGTGGGGCACGTCACCTTGGGGCGCGGAATTGGCGAACGATCCCAGGGTGATGCCGTACCTCGAGCCGGCCGAGATTGGTGACCTAAGTAGCCTGCTCGGGGGGAATGACAACCAGAGTCGATACGAGCTGTGGCTCAACATGGTCGAGTCGGTGCGAGCGCTGCACAGGAAGGGCGTGCCCATCCTGGCAGGAACCGACATTGCCGGCGTCACCGGCGGGTCGGGGTACGGTGTGACCCTGCACCGGGAGCTCGAGTCGCTGGTGTTCGCCGGCCTGAGCCCGCAAGAGGCGCTTGCTTCGGCGACATCCGTGCCCGCGCGGATCTTTGGCCTTGATGACCGGGGTCGGATTGCGCCTGGGGCGCGCGCCGACCTCGTGCTCGTTCGGGGAGATCCAACGGTCGACATCACGGCGACCCGTGACATCGTGGGTGTATGGAAGCAGGGCGTGGCGACGGACAGAGCGGCCGTTCAAGAAGAGGCTGCCGCGCTCCGGCGAGCGGTGCAGGAACCCGGTGTCGAGCTCGTGATCGCTGATTTCGAGAGCGGAGAACTGAGAGCTCTCAAGCCGGGCAGTTCGCGAAAGTTCTTCGGTGTGTTTTCCGGTGCTTCGCCTGGAGTCGAGTCCTCGGCCGATATCGCGATCGTCGACGGAGGAGCAGCAGGATCCACCCGATCTCTCGCCATACGAGGGTTGATCGCAGAACCGGGAGAGTCAGCTGGCGACAACCCCAGATACTGGGGTGAGTTCGCCGGGCCGAACTTCGTTATCGGGGTGGTCGATCTTTCGGCGAAGTCGGAGATCACCTTCTGGGCAAGAGGCGAAGGCGACACCTATCGGCTGTTTCTGTTCTCCGAAGACCAGAGGTTCAGCCCGGCTGTCCAGACCTTCGTTGCCGGGCCCGATTGGGCCGAGTTCAGATACCCCCTATCGAGTTTCTCCGGAATTGATGTCAGGGCCTTCTGGAGGATCACCTTTTCTGGTGGGCCTGATCCTGGACCATTCGCCTTCCAGATCGATGACGTGAGAGTCAGGTAGATCCGGCCGCACGGCCGCACAGCCAGGGCCGGCAACCTTTCATCCAGGAGCGCCTTATGTCACCGCCCCCTGAGTCATTGGTCGGATGGACGCAATACATTGCGTTGGTGCTCGGCATCGTCGTGGCTATTAAGGGGCTCGTGAAAGGCGCGCGGTCATTGCTTTGAATAAATGGCCACGCGGCCTAGCCGCGGCCTAACCATCGCATGCAGCTGGCGGGCGCTCGCCTGACGCGCGCCCCGGCCGCGCCGGAGCACCGGCGCGGGGTGGACCATAGAGTTCGTTTCCGCGGGGCTTGCCGCCCGCAGCTGATGTGCGATCCGTTAGGTGGCCCGAGCGACAGACCGCTGCACCGCCACCCTTTCATCGTTGAGGAGCATCGCCATGAAATTTGCGGGGGCTGTCCTTCTTGGAGCGGTCGCGACCGCTTGTGCACCGGCCACTCAGAAGCCGGTCACCGACAAGCCGGAGGCCGTGCTTCAAGCGTACGTTGATGCATGGAATCGCCATGACTCGCTCGCGCTCGACAGTCTGTTGGCCCCCGGGGGTGTGCACGAGGACTTCGCTTGGGGATTTCGCGGGGAAGGTCCGGCAGATGTCCGGGCGTTCATGCGAGATGTCATCGCGGTCTCACCGGACTACCAGTGGCAGCTTACCTCG
>QKDC01000172.1 GCA_003246755.1 Gemmatimonadota bacterium
CCCTTAGAACGCACCCCACTCATCCTGAAGGGCGGCTGGCCAAACAATGGATCGCTTCGAGTACGTGCTGGTGCTTGTGTCGATCATCGTGGGCCTGAGCATCGCCCACGTCCTGTTAAGCGTGGGGCGGCTCATTGATCGGTGGGCCGAGGGGGCCAAGGTTCAGTTGGGGTGGGCGCGTGCGTTTTGGTTGGGCTACGTCTTCCTCTGGACGATCCAGTTCTGGTGGTGGGAGTTCCGATTCTCCGAGCTCAATCCCACCTGGACGCTTGGACTCTACCTTTTCCTCGTCTCGTACTCGATCGTCCTCTTCCTGCTCGCTGTGATCCCAGTTGGCGACCTATTGCAGACCCTATCGACGTCGCAACCTGCCATCGATGGCGCTCGCGGCACCGGCAACTGTTCGCGTGCACGATCTCACGGGCAATTGCTGCCGACGCGGTAGACTCAGACGCGCCGAGGTTGTTCGGCTTGCATCTCACAACCTCAGGTCGGCATCATTCGGTCCGCCAAAGAGCACGCCAGTCATGGCTCTTGCCGGTGTTCGACGTGGACCTGACGAGTCTTCCCCGCGCCAGAACCCGTACGTCATTGTTCACCGACATCCGACTCGGGTACCGATGACCGAAAGCCCAACCCCCCGCATCCCCTGGCCCCGCATCCTCGGCGAAGGCACCGTGATCGTGATGTCCATCCTCCTCGCCTTCGCCCTCGACGCAGCCTGGGACACGCGAAACGAACGCGCGGCCCGGAAAGCCGCCTTGGTCGAGCTTAGATCCGAACTCCAGGAGAGTCGGACCCTGCTCGAGGTCACGCTGTCGCGGGTGGATTTCGATCTCCAGGCCCTGCGGACGATGCTTGCCAACCCGGAGGCGGTCATCCAGCGGACCGATCCCGGCGCCTACGGCGATGTCGTGGAGGCTGTCTTCCGGCCCAACACCGCCGACGACAATGCGACGGGGATCGAGGCCGTCTTGGCTGATCCGAGGCTCCGGGATCTGCAGGACGACCGCATCCGTTCCGCTACGACCGCGTGGCAGCAGCACCGCTCAGAGGTCGTTGAACGGGGCACCACCATCGTGCAGGCGGAGACGTCCACCCTGGAACTCCTCGCCTTGGACCCGGCCGTCCAGAGACTCTTCGCCGGCTACGATGGTGCCGTTCCAGACGAGGTGGAGTGGAAGAACCCGATCGACGCGGAGACGCTGCGTCGGCTGGCCGAGAGCCCGGAGGTCCGGGCGATCATGGCCCGGAAGGCGCTTCAGGCACAGGCGCAGAGGGAGCAGACGCAGGAATTGTATACCGCGACCGGTGTGCTGATCGCCGAAGTGGACCGCGTGCTGGTGGGGCGCTAAAGCGGCTCGGACTGCGGGCGGGGGCGGAGGCGCTCCTCACCTATCTGGAGGATCTCTATCTTCGGCGGGGTGACGTGATTGGACCCCGGACATTGCCTACTGGCGTCGCCGGGCGGCCGGGGATAGCGTCGAATTGCCTTAGGACCGTCGCAGCGTCGACGTCGGACAAGGAATTGGTGCTGTCCGCGAAAGCTGTGCGGACAGCTCGCCACGCTCGCTGGCGGACGCGAAGCTCCGGCAGCAGAACTCCGATCCGTTAGAACGCGTCTTTCGAATACGAGGTCAGGTCTTGGTCGCCAAGGTTCCCTGGGTTCGAGTGTTTGCCGAGGGGCTCGTGATCGTAGCCTCGATCTTACTCGCCTTGGCCGCCGACGCTTGGTGGCAGACGCGCCAAGACCGAGAGATCGAGCGTGACGCCTTGCGCCTCATTCTTGTCGACCTCGCCGTGGATACGCTCGAAACCCGGAGGGTCCTATCCATTGCAGGGCGCCATGCCGCCGCCGCAGCACAACTTCAGTCACTGTGGGACGATCCAGAGAGCCCAGTGGCGCGACTGGACTCGGCGTCACGGCGTTCCTGCCGTGGTATCACGTCCAGCTACAGAGATCAGCCTACACGAGTCTGCGCGACGGGCACGGCCTGACCCTGGTCGAGAACGAGGAGCTGCGCACGGCGATCATCCGCTATTTCGAACGCGATCAGGTGAGCCTCCTGCAGCTCATCGATCGACCATTCACGGAACGAGAAGTGCTCTTTGATCTCCTGTGGCCCCACATCATGTGGGGCGAGCCTGGGGATGGCGCGCTATCGATGGCAGGCATTCTGAGGGCGACACTCGTGTCGCCATGGTCGGAGGTGATCCGGGACGTAAGGATCTTCAACCAGTTGGCGTCTGTTCGCGGCACGGCGGCCGTCAGCGTCCGCGGCGCCGGCGCGGCATACTTGGCCAACGCCGGCCTCCGGAGGTTGATCGAACGGGAATCGAGTGAGTTTTGACTGCGCTTGCCGACGCCTTCCAACCGGGATTTGATGCCCGCGGCCTACCTCGAGGATAGGGTTCCGACTGTCTAAGCCTCACAAGCAGCGGTCGACGTCGCTCTCTTCAGCACGACTGGACTGGATTGAGCCTTGGAGTCGCGTGATCCTTGGCGGCTTGTCGCAGCCAGGCCGCGCCAGCAGAATTCCGGAGCGTTAGGCGCAGCAACATCTCCCCAGGCTCCACCCATGCTCTTCGAGAGGGTCGGTCTGAACTGGCGGAACGCGCTCGGCGAACTGGTGATCGTGGTTGCAGGTGTCTTCATCGCTCTCAGCGCCGATGGATGGGCGCAGCAGCGAGCAGATCGGTCGCTGGAACAGGAGTACATTAGTCACCTGGAGATCGACCTTCGCTCGGATACCGCCCAGTTGGGCATTGCGATAGCACTGGCAGAAAGTCGGGCTACCCTCGGTCATGCCGTGCTTCGCGCCGTCGACGGGGACACGGTTTTGGCTCCGGGTGACCTTGTGGTGGCGCTTGAGCGGCAGTTCTACTTCGCGGTCCCCGCGTATTTCGCGAGCCACGCCTCCGGGAGTCCGTGATCCGGCCCTCAGCTCCGCCCGCCGGCTGGAATGGGACGTGGGGACCGTCTCCCTGGGCTCCCGAGTTCCGCGTATCCGCCGCGGAGGGAAGAGAGATTCTGGCCAGGCTTCGGGCGCACCCTGAGGCCAGGTCCAGGATCGAAGAAAGTGTAGCGATCCACGACACCCTGATACAGGGCGTTGCCCCACTCCACGGCAACGTCGTCAATCGCCCGGGCTGCCCCGGGCGACGACAGAACCCGAAGGACCAAGTCGTGGAACTCGAGATGGCCGTGGTTCTCGCCGAGGACCACAACCCAGGCGGAATCGAAGGCTCCAAGGATCTTGGCTTCAGCGACGGAAGGAGCTCCACCCGCATTCAGAACCTGACTCACGGCTGCGAGAGCCATGGGGAGTGGCAATTCAATACGTCATCAGAGCAGTGGGTTGTACTGAGGATTGGACGAAAGCAGGGGCTGGTCCGTTGCACGTCGGCCCGCCTCCGAACAAGGAGTTTGCTGCTGTTCGCAGAAACCGTGGGAGCAGCGCGCTACTGACGCGGCAGACCGGAGGATCCTGAGCGTGCGCCTTGCAGCTCACGCTCCGGGTCGGCATCGTGCTCGTGCATTAGAAGCGCCAACCGCCAGATAGCCCGTGGGCGACGGTGAAAAGGAGCCGAAATCCAATTGCACGATCCACACGCGCTGATTTCCCACGAGGCGCTGCGTATAACGGTTGGGGGCTACGCGCTGGATCCGCTCGGGACTCATGGACTCGGCCATTGGGCGCGAGTGCTTGAGAACGGGCTCCGACTCGCGGAGCTTACCAAAGCCGACCCGCTGGTAGTCGCATTGTTCGCGGTCCTGCATGACTGCCAACGCGTGAATGAAGGGACCGATCGAGGGCACGGATTGCGGTCCTCGCATCTCGTCGAGGGGCCCGTCTCACTCATTGCCGGGCTCAATAAGGAGGCAGCAGAGCAGCTTCGGTTCGCATGCGCCCACCACACCGACGGCTCATTGCATGACGACCCTACGATCGGCACATGTTGGGATGCCGACCGCCTGGATCTGGCTCGGGTAGGGATCCGGCCGCAGCCGACACTCTTGTGTACATCCGCTGCGCGAGACCGGGACGCGATCCAAGCTGCGACGAAGAGAGCGGTTTCCGGAGTCGTCCCCCCATTTGTCTACGAGCACTGGATGAAGTACACCGGTGGCGGCAGACCTATCTAACAAGCAACTGCTGACGTCGCGGCGGACTGTGAGGGTCTGAGGTCGTTCGGCATGCACCTCACAACCTCATGTATGCATCATGCACGCGCAGCAGAATTGCGAGACGTAAGGGTGAGTCGGCTACCTGCGGACCAACTGTGTGGCTCCGACACCATTCCGATGGTGGCAGAGGCTTTGGACGTCATCGGACAGATACACAGGACGACGGCCCCGCTTCGGTCGTACCACGAGGTCCACGGGCCGGACGAGGATTGGTGGTGCCGTATCGCGGAGGATCGTGACGGGTTCCTCCGGCTCGGGCTCAGCCACGCATGTCTGGGCAACCCCCGCATCGACCTGGGGCTTTTCCTCCCTGGCCTGAGTGCGGAGGGTGGTCCGCCCTCCGACGAGGTCATGCCCGACGCTCCGGATGTGGCGGCGTTGGGTCTCCGGCTTCCTGGCCCTCCATGCGGCGAAATCCCATATCCCGACGGCTCCTGGTGTGCGCCTGATGCAACGGCAGCATCTTGAAGCCGCCCTTCCCTGGGCGGTTCGGGCCCTCGCGCTCGATCCGATCCAAGTGACGAAACCTCGGGGCACCGCCTAAGACGGAATTGCTGCTGACCGGGTTGGTGAACCAGAATTCTAGAGCTGTTAGACGACTTCCAAGTGTACTGGCAGGCATCAAACGTGTCATACCTCGCGCCGCTGCGAGGCGCCTTGCCATGACGTCGTAAGATCCCCCGGCGCGAGAAGAATCGCATGAGCAACCTGAACGAGCGGCTGACGTTGGCAGCAAACCTGTCCGTCGTGGTGGGGATCGCCTTCCTTGCGGTCGAGCTCCATCAGAACACCCAGGCGATTCACGGCCAGACACGGGACTCAATCACCGAAAAGCAGATGACGTATTACGGCTGGATAGGTCTCAACCGCGATGCCGCTGGTGTGTTCCAGCGGGGTAACGCGATCGGAGTCCTGGATCTCGAAGAACCGGAGCGACAAATGTACCGGATGCTCGTTGCAGGCATCCTTCGGGAGTTCGAGAACTCCCGCTACCAGTACGAGCAGGGTCTCTTCGCTCCGGAGGAGTTCCAGGCCCGCGTGGTCCGATGGCAGCGAATGATGCATTACCAGGGTTGGCGCGACATTTGGGACGACGAACGTGAGACGTTTGCCCCGAGGTTTCGAGCCGAGATCGACCGCATTGTGGCCGAGGTCGATCAAGGGGGGTGAATAACGCCTGGGGGAGGCATCGGGGAGGCGCGTCTGGGACGCGTTGGTGTCCAAGGGGGAGCTGGTTGGCCTTGCAGCTCGCGCTCCGTGGCAGCATCGTGGTCCCGCAGTCGAGTCCAAAGTCGTCAGAGGGCGGTCTGAGAGCACAATGACGACTTCATCGAGGACCGTCGCTCGCCTTGGCAAAGGCCTCTCCGAGCTACTGGTCATTACCGCCGGTGTTCTTCTGGCACTCGCCGCCGACGAGTGGCGTGCCTGGATCCCTCGACGGGTTGCGGTGTGGGGTTGCTGTTACCTGGACGAGCTCGACCAGCACATGCGCCGCGAACTCGACGAGGGGCTACTTTCGCTCCCCGAGTCGCCGACCGCTGAATACCGGATCATAGGGGAGTCGAATTTCCGATGGGGAGTGCTTTGCGTCAATCGTTTCTTGTACTCGTGTTCCTGACGGTTGGCATTCCGACGCGCGCTCGTTGCCAAGTCAGATGGGATCCGGACCTGACCGCGATCCTCGAGGCCGAGCTGGTCTCGGTCCCAGCCCGAACTGGGGTCTTCGTCAAGCATCTCGGTAAAGGCGTCGAGGCGGGAGTCGCTGCGGACGCGGAGTTCGACGCCGCCAGTGTGATCAAGCTCCCGCTTCTCTTGCGAGCCTATCAATTGTCTGAGGCGGGTGAGCTCGACCTGACCGATCGCTACGAGATCACACGTGCTGATTGGGAACCGGGCTCGGGGATGATCCAATACCACGATCCCGGCTCTTCACGGACGGTTCGGGATCTCCTCGTGGAGATGATCGCGACAAGCGACAACACCGCGACTCGGATCATCTATCGAATGATTGGCGATGCGACGCCGATCAACACGTGGATCGAGGCGAGTGGATTCGCAGGTGTGCGGGCGGGGCCGATCGCCGAGGGCTTTCGGCCGATCCTGGAACTTGTTGATCCGACCTTCGCAGAACTGAGCGTTGAACAGGCGCACGGTGTGTTGTACCGAACATGGGGCGAGCCTCAAGCCTCGGAATATGATGACGTTCTCGCTGACTTGGGTCCGATCCTGGAACGCGTGACGCCGGCTGCGCTGGACTCGGCTATTGCTCGATACGACCGAAGCCCTGCGTTGTGGTACGGAGTTATGACCCCGCGAGGCGCGGCTCGTGTGCTCGAGGAGATCGCAAGGCCAACCATTGTGTCCAAGGATGCCTCAACCGCGATGCTGCAGATGATGCGGCTCCAGGTGTGGGGCGAGCGGCGGATTCCTCATTTCCTCGAGGCGCCCGTGGCGCACAAGACGGGTGACGGACCCACGGTGGCGAACGACGTGGGCATCGTGTACTCGCAGACGGGTGAAATCCTGATCTCCTTCTTCTCTGCAGAGATTCGGGAGCACTACGGGACCTTCGAAGATCGCATCGGCCGACTCGCCGCGCGGATCGTGGAGTACTTTGAGTCGCGAGACCCATCGCGATGAAGAGAGCGGGTCCAGAGTTGATCGGCTTGCACCTCGCAGCTCGGGACGAGCAAGTTGGTCCTGCAACAGAAAGCCGAAGCCGTCAGGCATCCTCTTTGGAGGGGCAGCCCGGCCAGTCGTGTCCTTCGAGTTCGTTGACGGCAATCCGAGACGAGGCCTTTCACACCAATGTTCCTTCGCCGACTCGCTGGGAAGCTTCGCGCGGAAAACTGGATCGGCCTCGGTCTGGAACTCACCCTCGTCGTCGCCGGCATCCTCCTCGCCTTTCAGCTCGACCGAGCGTACCAAGTATCGCAGGATCGCGAACTCGAGCAACGCTACCTCATTCGCCTCGGAGAGGACCTCCGGCACGATTCCGATGAGATCGCCATCAACAACTCCCGAACGACTGTCCGCCTCGGACAGATCGAACTTCTTCATGCCGCGATCAGAGATCCCGCGATTGCCGCGACCGACCCGCTTGGATTCGCGGAGGCGCTCGAGCAGGTGACCTGGCGGAGCGTACCCACCATCACTTCAGGCACGTTCGACGAGCTCCGAAGTACCGGAAGATCAGTTCTCCTCAGGAGTGAGGGACTTCGGCGAGACTTGGCGACCTACTACGGCTTCATCGATGAGCAACAGAGGCTCGGGCTTGGTGAGGACGATCAAGACCGGTTCCGGCTCGAGACGCTCGGCCTTCTCTCAGGTGATCACCTGAGCTCGATTGAAGACCCTGAGAGCTTTCCTTTCGAGATGCCGCCGAACGAAGCAATACGTATCGCAGAGGCATTCCGCTCGCGCTCCGGGGCTCATCGCTGGCTCGGTCGTCTCGCGAAGTACCAGGTCCTGATGGGACGCCTCGGCCGGGACTTTCAGTCCAGAAACCGGCAGCTCCTTTCCCAGATCGACTCGCTGATCGAGGGGCCGCGGTAGCTGTGCCGTCCAACAGCGGTCTGGTGCCGACGCCGTAGACTCCGGGCTCCGGAGCCCTTCGCCTTGCCGCTCACGGCTCTGCGTCGGCAACTTGGAGCGCAGAAGAGACCCAACGTCGTTCGGACGCGCTACTAGGGGGAGGCATTTCTCGGCGAACTGCGGTGACGTGGTCGGGGATCACGATCGAAGGGCTCGTAATCATCCTGTCGATACTGATGGCCTTTGGCATCGACGCTTGGTGGAGTGCCCGGCAAGCTCGAGTCGAGGAGCGGGAAGCCATCGCTCAGCTTGCGACGGACTTCCGGTCCAACGCCGCCCGCTTGGATACCATTCGCTCCATGCACGAAGCAGCGCTGGAGGCCTCCTACGAAATCCTCGCCCGAGCGGGTATGCGTGGTGAACCGCGAGGCGACCAGCGAACCGCCGAGCTCGTTTGGCACTCCCTGCGAGCGTGGACCTACGCCCCGGTTCTGGGCGGAATCAACTCGCTGGTTCAGTCGGGGCAACTCGACCTCCTGCGAAATGATTCGCTTCGCGTCGCTGTGGCCGGTTGGCCCGACATCGTCGAGGACCTCAACGGAGACGAACTCCTCGAAAACGAGAACACCTTCCGTCGACTGGCACCCCATCTCATCGCCCGGGGCGCGATGCACGCCTACCGGTGAGGAAGGGCAAGCTCTGGCGATGCTGGAGGACGCTCTCCACTCGTTTCACCCTCACGAGTACATCCGGACCCACTGTCCATTCCTGGAGCCGCTTCGCGGAAGTCCCCGTTTCGAGAGCCTCGTTGAAGAAGCGACCCGGAGGTCGAGGACCCTTGCCAATGCGCTGGGCGAGCACCGGA
>QKDC01000149.1 GCA_003246755.1 Gemmatimonadota bacterium
TGCCCCACCCCTTCTCCGACGACACCTTCGTCAACGCCGCCGTCAGCGTCGTCTTCCCGTGGTCCACGTGCCCAATCGTCCCGACATTCACGTGCGGCTTCGTCCGCTCGAACTTCGCCTTCGCCATTGCGCGACGCTCCTCGATCTCGTTGCTAAGTGGTTGTCTTGGCCACGATCGCCTCAGCGACCGATTTCGGCACTTCGTCGTAGTAATCGAACTGCATCGAATACACGGCCCTGCCCTGCGTCATGCTGCGGAGCAAAGTGGAGTATCCGAACATCTCCGCGAGCGGCACGTCGGCCGCCACAACCTGCGCTTCTCCACGCTGCGTCATTCCGCCGATCTTCCCACGCCGCCCGGAGAGGTCGCCCATCACATCGCCGAGGAAGTCACTCGGCGTCACGACTTCGACCTCCATGATCGGCTCGAGAATGACCGGCTTGGCCTTCCGTGCGGCCTCCTTGAACGCCATGGATCCGGCGATCTTGAACGCCATTTCTGAACTGTCGACATCGTGGTAGCTCCCGAACACCAACTCCACCTTGACGTCCACCACGGGGTAACCCGCCAGCACCCCCGCTTCGAGCGCCTCTCGAATCCCGGCTTCGACCGGCTTGATGAACTCCCTGGGGATGACGCCACCGACGATCTTGTCCTCGAACAGGAATCCGGCGCCGGGGGCGGACGGCTCGAGATTGATGACAACGTGCCCGTATTGACCCTTCCCGCCGGTCTGCCGGACGAACTTCGCCTCGACCTTCTCGACCCGCTTCGTAACCGTCTCACGATACGCCACTTGTGGCCGGCCCACGTTCGCTTCGACCTTGAACTCACGACGCATCCGATCGACGATGATCTCCAAATGCAACTCCCCCATCCCGGCGATGATCGTCTGCCCGGAATCGACATCGGTTCGCACCCGAAACGTGGGATCTTCCTCGGCGAGCTTCTGGAGGGCGATCGCGAGCTTGTCCTGATCGATCTTGGTCTTCGGTTCGATGGATACATCGATGACCGGGTTGGGAAACCGCATCGACTCGAGAATGATCGGCTTGTCCTTGTCGGTCAGCGTGTCACCGGTCCGGACATCCTTGAGACCGATGGCCGCGGCGATGTCACCGGCAAGGACTTCGTCGATCTCCTCGCGCTTGTTGGCATGCATCTGCAGAAGGCGCCCGGCACGTTCGCGTTTGTCACGGGTACTGTTGTACACCTGGCTACCTGCGCTGATGCCTCCGGAATACACACGGAAGTAGGTCAGGCGTCCGACAAAGGGATCGGTCGTCACCTTGAACGCGAGAGCGCTGAATGGTTCGCTGTCGCTCGGCGCCCGCTCGACGAATGTTTCGTCATGGAGGGGAAGATGACCCTTGATGGGCGGCACATCTTCCGGACTCGGGAGATAGTCGACGATCGCGTTCAGCAGCGACTGGACCCCCTTGTTCTTGAACGACGCCCCGCAGAGGACCGGAACGATCCCGTTGGCGATCGTCGCCTTGCGGATCGCGGTCTGGATCTCCTCGAGCGAGAGGTCGTTACCAGCCAGGTACTTCTCCATCAGGACCTCATCAAACTCGACGGCGGCCTCGATGACCTCATGCCGGGCCTTGGCGACGGCCTCCTTGTAGGCGTCCGGGACCGGCATCTCCGTGAAGGAGCGGCCCAGCGTGGAGTCATCAAACACGATCTCCAACTCGCGCAGCACATCGATATGACCCGTGAACAACTCACCCGATCCGATC
Source organism: Gemmatimonadota bacterium (assembly GCA_003246755.1). Taxonomy (GTDB): domain Bacteria; phylum Gemmatimonadota; class Gemmatimonadetes; order Gemmatimonadales; family GWC2-71-9; genus SZUA-320. The sequence continues at coordinate 1,744 of QKDC01000149.1, forward strand.
GGCAACTGAATCGGGAACGCCCGCGGAGTCAGCCGAGTCCGGATCATCTCCAGGCAGCGATCGAAATCGGCCCCGACGCGATCCATTTTGTTGGCAAAGATCAATCGAGGAACACCGTAGCGGTCGGCCTGGCGCCAGACGGTCTCGGTCTGGGGCTCGACGCCGGCCACCGAGTCGAGCAGCGTCACGGCACCATCGAGCACCCGGAGCGACCGCTCCACCTCGACCGTGAAATCGACATGGCCGGGAGTATCGATCAGGTTGATGCGATACTGCACTCCGTGCCGTTCCCAGAAGCAGGTGGTCGCGGCCGAGGTGATCGTGATGCCGCGCTCCTGTTCCTGTTCCATCCAGTCCATCGTAGCCGCACCATCATGCACTTCACCGATCTTGTAGTTCTTCCCGGTGTAGTACAGGATGCGCTCGGTGGTCGTGGTCTTCCCGGCATCGATGTGCGCCATGATGCCGAGATTGCGATAGCGGTTGACCGGTGTCGTTCGTGCCATGCCCCATCCGTTAGTAACACAAAAGCGGGGCGACCGAGCCCTCGCGCACGAGGTGGTATCGCTCCGCGCCACGTCCCAGCGATCGCTGGAGACGAGGGCCCCCCGTAGGAGCCCCACGCGTTCTCAGTGGAGGAGGAGAGGTGGCGAGCCGCTCCGCCCGTCACGTCCTCCGATGTTCTTTGGATCGACCCGCGGCGAAATGCCTACGAGTGGAGTCCGGGTTCTACCATCTGTAATGTGAAAACGCCCGATTGGCCTCCGCCATCCGGTGCGTGTCTTCCTTCTTCTTGATCGTGTTCCCCTCACCACGCGAGGCCAGAATCAACTCCGCGGCCAGGCGCTCCTGCATCGACTTCTCGGTTCGGGCACGCGAGTACTGGATCAGCCATCGCATGGCGAGGGCAGTTCGGCGGTCCGGCCGCACCTCGACCGGAACCTGCAGCGATGCGCCTCCGACTCGTCGGCTCTTGACCTCCACGGCCGGCTTGGCATTGGCGACAGCCTGCTTGAACACCGTGACGCCCGGCTGGTTGATCCGCTGTTCGATCAACTCCATCGCCCCATAAAAGGTCGATTCCGCGAGACCCTTCTTCCCGTCGAGCATCAGATTGTTGATGAACTTGGAGACGGTCTGGCTGTCATATCGGGGATCGGGCGGAACCGTCCGCTTTACCGCACGTACACGCCGGCTCATCCTACTTGTCCTTCGGAGCCTTGGCTCCGTACTTCGAACGGCTGCGACGACGGCCGTTGACGCCGGCGGCGTCAAGGGTGCCGCGCACGATGTGATAGCGCACACCCGGAAGATCCTTCACACGACCACCGCGGAGCAGAACGATCGAGTGCTCCTGCAGGTTGTGTCCCTCACCCGGGATGTAGGCGATGACCTCGAATCCACTGGTGAGCCGCACCTTGGCAACCTTGCGAAGCGCCGAGTTCGGCTTCTTGGGTGTCGTCGTGTAGACGCGCGTGCAAACACCCCGCTTGAACGGGTTGCGCTTGAGCGCGGGCACCTTGCCCTTGGAGACCGGGGCTTTGCGGCCCTGGCGGACCAACTGATTGATCGTCGGCATGCGTTCTGATTCGTTCCCTGCCAGATGGCCAAAAAAGTGACTCCCTGCCGTTTTTGGGCAGACGCCAAACATACCTGCCCGCTTCGAGGCGGTCAAGTGTCGCACCGACAGGGTTTTAGGGGGGTCCCCGAGGGTGATCAGGGCCTCGAGCGGGCCCATTCCCCAGGGCTAGAGGGTCGCCAGCTCGACGTTGTCAAAATTGCGCCGGTAGTAGCCCATGTACTGGCACTTCCGCTCCAACGCCTCGATCACGGCGTGGGTAAAGTTGACCTTCTCGAACTTCTGGGCACTACCGAGACCGCCAGGGCTGAAAACGTTGATTTCCATCAACTTGTTGCCCACGATATCGAGCCCGACCAAGAACATCCCATCCTGGACCAGCTTGGGTCGGACGATCTCGACGATCCGCAGTGCCTCTTCCCCGATTTCCGCCTGGCGAATCACCCCACCCGCGTGGATGTTGCTCCGCATGTCACCCCCCGTGCGCACCCGACGAAACGCGGCAATCTTCCCTCGGTACCTGAGCGGCCGACCGTTCATCATGAACAGACGGGTGTCCCCCTCCGCGGCGGCGGGCAGATACTCCTGAGCAATGACGTAGCCATCCCGGCTCACCGCTTCCACCATCTGGTTCAGGTTCGGCACATCATCGGGCCGCACCAAGAAGACCCCTCTGCCGCCGGACCCCTGGAGCGGCTTGAGGACGCACTTCCCCCCCTGCTCCTTCGCGAACTCCTTGATCTCCTCCCGATCGCGGGTGATCAGGGTCTTGGGCCGGACTTCTTCGGGAAAGAGTTGGAAATACATCTTGTTCATGGCCTTGGCGAGCCCGTTGGGGTCGTTCAGCACGATCACACCGTGTCGCATCGCCACCCGCCCGAAGTTGATGCCGGTGGTTTGGGCCCAGGCCCGGAAATCGATGTCGGCCGAAGGATCACTCCGGAGCATCAGCACATCGAGGTCGTCAACCGTGATCCGCTCGGCCACGGCCTTCTTGCCGTGCAGTTCCTTCAGGAAGCCTTCGGAGGTGGAGAACTTCTTGGCCTTCTTCGGTGCACGCCGCGCCCGAGCCCTGACGAAGTCGTCGCTGTCGTAGGCCAGGTCTCCCGCGCCGATAAACCAGGCTTCGTGACCCATATTCTCCGCGGCCATGGCCAGTCGCACCGTCGTGTACCCCTTCTGCTCAGTCTGAATGTCGTTCACCAGGAATCCGATTCTCACTGCGTTTTCCCTTTCACTAGATCCATGACCTCCAGGCCAGACCGGACTCGGTCGAGTCGCGTTGCCGTTTCGGGCCGCTCCAGGTATCTCGGTGTGAGCGGCGCGGGCCGGAGGACGCCTCGTAATTGCAGTTCGTGAATGACTGGGATGTGATCGACCGCGATCTTCCCCACCAACAGCGGGTCGAATTCCCCACCCCGCTTCAAGTAGTCGAGCAGGGAAACGAGTCCTTTAAGGTACACCATGTCCTTGGTGAACCCTCCACCCCGGAAGATACGCATGGTGATGACGAACGCGGTCCGTTGACTGAAACTCCACTCGCGATTCAAGGCGCGAAATACCTCGACGAAGTTGGCGCCTTCGACGAGTGCATGGGCGGCAAGAACCCGTCCAGCCAGCAGCCGCAATCGCGGGCGACTGAGTCCACCCACCAGGTATTCCGCCAGGACGGCGAGGCCTTCCTGCAGCTCCTCATACCCTGCGAGCCCGATGGAGAGGAGCCGGAGAGGTTGTGCCCTTCCGTTGAAATACGTGAGGACGTGGGTACCCAGTTCGTGTTGCAGCAGAGCGTCCACGCGCGCCTTCGGCACTGCCGTCGATTGCCCGACCAGGAGATTGCCTCGAAAGACCATCAGCCCGGCCAGGTCCGGGCGGACGAACACTTGGGCCGTGAGGCTGGGGTACCCCCGTTGGTAATGCGCGAGCTCGCTTCGGGCCTGTTCGGCAAATGCCTCAGCCCCAAGGGTCTTTCCACCGTCCTCGCGCGCTCTCGGAGGAATCCCATCGAGCAGCGCACGCGCCAGACGGACCAGGCCCCGGTCGGGCCGCCCGAAGACCTGAAGGCTTCCTGGAAGGAATCGCGAGGTATCGAGATCGGCGAGCATGCCGAGCTGAGTATCGAGCTCCGATCGTTTCTCCCGGAACAAGTCCGCGAGTGTCGGATCCTCGATGCGTTCGATCGGGATCTCCCAGAGTTTCCGCTTGAGTAACGCCGGATCGAACTCTCGTGGCCGGTAGATGAATGTCGGGGACCGTTCGAACCGGCGGCGTTGAAACGCATGCCACGCGGAGTCGGGATTGATCGGCGAAACCTGCAGGAGGAGTGGGAAGGCAGCGGACACGTCCGCCAGTTTGCGGTCGACCTCCCAGACCGCTTTGACAACGGCCCTCCGACCCAGGGCGTGATAATGACGAGGTTGGTGGGTGGTCTCAGCCCGGACGAACTGGTAGAAGGTGCGAAGGAAGGCTCGGGTAAGTTCTCGATGCAGTACCCGCCTGACGAGCGGATAGGTCTTCCCCGTCTTCGCGTCTCGGTAGATCGGGCGTACCTCCACGCCGATGAGGTGACAGTTCAGGTCACGCAATTCCGCCGGGGTCAATAAGGACGGGAGCCCTGGTGGACCTGTTTTCCCGCCCGTACGTACTGTCACCTCGGCCTGTTTGCGTCGAATGCGTATCTCCTGGAGGGCGTGCTGCAGGGTGTCCAAGGTACCGGTGGGTGTCTCCCCGCCACGATGGACCACGCTGAATGCCGGCGCCACGGCATCCACCTCCTGCTCGGCCTCCTCACCGCCCGCCCAGACTTCGACCACGAGGAACGTCCCGAACTCGCCCGATAGGGTCCGGACGACCTTCCGGATCAGCACGCCGATACGGCCGCGAGCCGATCGATCACCAGGGGCAATCAGGTAGGACGCCTCGCCCATCACCAGGCGGCGGGTCCCGTCGTCTGGTCGATTGGGCGTCGTCCGGTAGACACAGAGAAAGGGCAATTGCCGATCGATGTGGATTCGACCGGAACCTGGAAGGGAACGACGCACCGGCTTGTCGGCGGCAAGGCGTTCGCAAATCGTATGGATGAGCGTGTCCGAAATCGTGCCCGGCTTTGGAGTCATGTCAGGGGGTACCGGTCATAGCCCCTGGACCAAGCCGGGGATGGTCGACTTGAGGGCCTGCTCAATCGCGTCCACCTTTGCGGGGTCGGGTTCACCCGTCCATTCGTCCATGAAGAACTTCTTGAACTCCACCGCCAGCACACAGCCGGAATCGGGGAAGTTCTGGTGGATCCATTGAGAGAAGTGACCCCCACGGAACTTCACATTCTCGCGGACGTCGAGATGACCACCCAGAAAATCGAAGGCGCGCAGCCGGTCGATGAACCCGTCGCACACCGACCGCCACCGCTGGTGCATCGTGCCCGTCCCGACGTTCACCTCGGGGTTCTCGAACGGATCGGCGACCGGTCCCGTCGGGCCTTCGCGTCGATGGTTGTAGCTATGCAGGTCGAGCACCACGAATCGCCCGAACTTCTGCTCGACTTCCCTCAGGAGGGACCCCACCTCCCGGTAGAAGGCATCGTATTCGGACAACGATTGGGCGACCACCGCGTCCGGAGGTCGGTCCTTCCAGACCTCGATTCCCCATGCGTCGGCCGGGACGAGGTAAACCGCCTTCTCTCTCGGTCGGTTGAGGTCGACCTCGAAACGCGAACGCAGGCCCACGATATGGGTTGAGGCGACCCGAGCCCAGTGTGACGTGAAGGGGTCCTCTTCGCGTAAGCGATCCGGTTCGCTCACGGCGAACAGGTCTGCGAGTCCCGTCCGAAGAGCGTGCCCATCGTGAATCGCCGTCGCCACGATGGGATCGTCGAAGCCTCGGGAGAACGCCGCGATGAGATCGGCTTGCTTTGGGTCGGTCACGTTATCAACCATACTCAAGCCTGTCTTTCGGCACTCGAGACGTCCCATGGGGCTGCCTGCAACGCGTCCTTCAAAGTACATTAATTCCTGGCTCGTTCGTCTCCAGAACCAGTTGTTGCCACCTTCAATCCGCCCACCTGGGCGGTCGACCGGAGATACAATGGCTCCACCGGTTCCTCGACTCCTTCCGGTCGTGGTTGGGCTGCTTCTCGTGGGATGCGGCTCAGACAAACCCACTGGTCCACCCACTCCCGAATCGGTGACCCTGGTCGGGGGGGACAACCAGAGCGGGCAGGTCGGCGTTGCGCTCGCCCCGCTGTCGGTGAGGGTTTCAAGCAGCCGTGGAGTGTTGCCGGGCGCGCGAGTAACGTTCGCCGCGGACCCCGGTCATGGATCGGTGTCCCCCTCCATCGTCACGACCGACTCCAACGGGATCGCGAAAGCCACCTGGACCCTCGGCGGAACCCTGGGACCCCAACAGGCCCGCGCCACGGTGGCATCCCTTACGCCAGTCGTCTTCCACGCCTCGGCTGCTGTCGGGCCAGCGGTGTTACTCTCCCCCACCGCCGGGAGCGTCCAGTTTGCGGTCGTGGGGAATCCTGTCCCCATCAAACCTCAAGCATGGCTGACCGACGCCTTCGGCAATCCGATTTCGGGAGCCACGGTCGTATTCCACGTCGCCAGCGGCGCGGGAGTCATCACTGATTCGGTCAAGATCACCGACACGGGTGGGTTCGCGGAGCTGGGGAGCTGGACACTGGGTCCCGGGGCGGGTGCCAATATCGTCTTCGCCCAGAGCGGCGAGCTGACCACACAGTTCTTCGCCACCGGGACACCGGCCGTCGTGGTGGAATTCGCGGGGAACGGACAGATCATCAACGCGGGAACACTCGCGCCCGTCAGCCCTTCGGTCTTGGCCCTCGATGGTGGTGGGGCACCCCTGTCCGACGTCGTCGTCAGTTTCAAGATCGTCACGGGTGAAGGGAAGCTGCTCGGCGAGAGCGTCGCGACAGGTCCCAACGGGGTTGCCGCCCTTGGGGGGTGGATCCTGAGTGTGATCCCTGGCCTCAACGAGATCGTGGCCGAGGTGGCAGGCACCCCCCCAGTGCAGTTTAGTGCCACGGGCGTCGCCGCC
>QKDC01000003.1 GCA_003246755.1 Gemmatimonadota bacterium
CACCAGCGAGAAGTCCGCGCCGAAGGCCGAGTTGTCGTCGAACCGGACGGCGGCCGAGCCGTACAGCTTGTCGTTGAACGCCAGCTGCTCCATGAAGTAGAGCCCGAGCGAAGTCTGCTCGACGAAGCCTTCATCGGCTTCGGTATTGGCCGCGGAGCCCACCAGGTTCAGGGCGTTGGCAATCAGCCCGTCACCCGACGCGGTGTAGCGACGGAACTCCCGGGAGTTGAGCTGCATGCCACCCGAGAAATTCGACGTGATCGACTCCGAGAGCTTGGCGTTGATCGTCCCGGAGTAATCCACCGTCCATGTGTGGGTGGTTGGAATCCGCTGCGTGATCGAACCGGTACCATTCGTGGCGCCCCATTTCAGGGTCGGATCGATCTGGTAGAAGGTCCGATCGCGTCGATCGTACTTGTCCATCCCCAGGGTCAACCGGCTGGTAAACCAGGAAACCGGGTTGATGTTGGTCGTCACCCCGAGGGTGGTCCGCTCTTCGAATGACTTCTGGTCGAACTCGTTCGACTGGGTCGGGCCGAAACCGAAATACCCTGAGGTCCAGGTGTCCCTGGTCGCCCGGGCTCGGCCGCGGAAGGCGTTCCGCAGAAGCCCGTTCGAGGCATTGTCGCTCAAGGGGATCTGCCCCTGCGAGCGGGTGTACCCGAAGTTCACGTCCATGTTGATCCAGGTCGCGGGGGTGACACTGAAGTTCGCCCGGCCACCGGTCTTGTTGCTGAAGTTGTTGAACACGACGCCCTGCTCGGTCGACCGGACGGCGGAGATGTAGTAGCCGAACGTCTGGGTACCGCCCCGAGCCGACAGGCGGAGGTCGCTGCCCACGCCCGCGCGAAGGGCCTCGGGGTGACGGCGCAGCGGGTCGTCCACCAGAACGAAGGAACCATCGGGGAAGGGCGTCCCGTCCGGTCCGGTCCGGATGATGTCCGACTCCGGAATCCCGGTCACGGTGTCACCGTTTTCGGCGACGAAGGAGATCGTCGTGGGATCCTGGCAGCCAGGGTAGGTCGAACTGGCCTGTCGCCGGAGGGTCGAGCTACCGGTCCACGCCCGCATCGGCACGGCATTACAGAGGTAGTAGTTGATCGGGTTCTCTGCCTTGTACTCATTGCTCGAGTACTCGTAGCTCATGTTCCACTGCACCCGCTCCGAGCCCCGATTCCCCTTCTTGGTGATGATCTGGATGACCCCGCCTGCCGCATCCGCCCCGTAGAGCGTGGCCGCTGCCGGACCCTTGATCACCTCGATGCGGTCGATGTCGCCGGGGTTCACGAAATCCATCGGGCTGGCGTACTGCACCGTCGAGTTGGTAACGCCGCCGTTGGTGATGGGGCTGGCCTCGAAGCGGATGCCGTCGATGTAGTACACGGGCGTGTATGAAGCGTTGAGCGACCCGGCCCCCCGGATCTTCACGTTCGACGCCGCGCCGGCCAGGCCCGAGTTGGAGTAGAGGGTGAGGCCCGGTGCCCGCGCGTTCAACAACTCCTGCACGTTGGCGATAGGTGCGATTTCCGTCAGGTCCGCGACACTCAGACTCGTGATCGCGTTCCCGAGCTCTCGTTTGGTCGTGGCGCCGGGTGTGCCGGTGACCACGATCTCGTCGAGCTGGATGATCGCCCGCTCGAACTGGAAGTCGAGGGTGACCTCACCACTGGCGGTGACCGTCACGGTCGCCGACTGCGAGGAGTATCCGATGGCCCTGGCGCGAACGGTGTATTGGCCAGGCGTCAGGCCAGTAAACCGGTACGCGCCGTTCTCGTCGGTTTGCGTCACGCGATTCTGGTCGACCAGAATCACGCCCGCATTGGCGACGGGGCGGATGGTGGTGCGGTCGGTCACGGTCCCGCGGATCGTGCCGCCTTGGGCGTAGAGACTGCCAACTCCGGCCAAGGCCAGGAGTAGGGTACCTGCGGCAGTCCTCAACGCTCTGATCCCAATAGAGCGATGCATCTCAACCTCTTGGATTGTGGTGGTGGAGAGTTGGGCCTGAACTGTACTGTGGCCTGTGCCTTCAAAAGTGGGGGGAGGGCCCCCGGTAGCATCCGACGAACGGGACACTTCGAATTGCAACTGGCGACCCTCAAAATACCGCGGTCGGAACGCTCCAGATATGACCGCAAACGAGGGGTATAGCCAACAGAAAACCGCGGCACGGGTTGTGCCAAATCCCGGCCTACGAGAAGTGTAGTATTCTCATGAGGTTGGCTTTCGGCCGCCGGGCTCTTGTGTCGAAACGACACTCGGCCGATGGGTGGGAATGTGTATCCGAGACACGGCCTCCCATCCGGAGCCGCCCTCGGCCATCTTGTTGCAGTCGATTCCCCGACACCCCCCGGAGCCGATCGCCATGACTGGTCTCAGTCGAACCGCCGCGCTCATCCTCGCTGCCGTCGCCGGTTGCGTACCAAGCCGGTCTGCCGATGTGGTCTTCATCGGCGGAGCGATTCACACCATGGATTCGGTCGCCGGTCCGGGCGAGGCGGTTGCGGTGCGGGACGGTCGGATCGTCTTTGTCGGAAGCGAGTCGGGTGTGGAGGGCTTCATCGGGGCGGCGACACGCGTCGTCAACCTCGAAGGGCGCATGCTCCTTCCGGGCTTCCACGACACCCATGTCCATCCCATTACCGGAGGTATCGAACTTGGCGAGTGCGACCTCAATACCGCCGAATCGAGGGCCGAGGTCGTCGCCATGGTGGCGGAGTGCGCCACGCGCGACCCTTCACAACCCTGGGTGCGGGGAGGCGGGTATCAACTCCCCCACTTCCCCGGCGGCAGCCCCTCCCGGCAACTCCTGGACAGCCTGGTGCCCGACCGACCCGCCTACCTCAGCTCCGCCGATGGACACTCGGCGTGGGTGAACACACGGGCGCTGGAACTTGCTGGAGTCGACCAGACCGTCACGGACCCTCCTGAGGGCCGAATCGAACGGGAACCCGACGGCTTCCCCGCGGGGACACTCCGAGAAACGGCCATGGGTTTGGTTGGGAGACTGCTTCCCCCGTACCAGGAGTCCGATTACCGGCTGGGCCTGACACGCGCTTTGGAAATGGCGGGTCGGTTCGGGATCACCACCTGGCATGAGGCCAGCGCCGATGCCTCCATGCTGTCCGCCTACGCCGCGGAACGAGATGCCGGCACCCTCACCGTGCGCTCCTTCGTTTCGCTCCGAGTCGATCCAAAGCTCGGTTCGGCCGTTGCGGATTCGCTCGCCATGCTCCGTGACGCCCATGCGGGTGGACTGGTCAGGCCGGTCGCGGCGAAGATCTTCCTCGATGGGGTGATCGAAGGACAGACTGCCGCCCTGCTCGAAGACTATACCGACCGTCCGGGATACCTCGGCGAACTCAACGTCCACCCCGATTCGCTGGCTGCCATCGTCCGGGCCCTCGACGAATCCGGATTCAAGGTGCACATCCACGCCATCGGCGACCGCGCGATACGGACCGCCTTCGATGCCTTCGAGCAGCAACACGATCGAGATGGCGGAGTCGGTCCCAGGCACATCATGGCCCACATCCAACTCTTCGACCCGGCAGATATCCCCCGGTTCGCGAAGCTGGGTGTGGTGGCGAGTTTCCAGCCGCTTTGGGCCTACGAGGATACCTACATCACGGACCTGACCGTGCCTCGCTTGGGTCCGGCGCGGTCCCGCTGGCTCTACCCCATCCGGAGTGTGCTCGAGACAGGAGCAATCGTCGCGGCGGGGAGTGACTGGTCGGTTTCGTCGATGGATCCACTGCGTGCTATCGAAGTGGCGGTGACGCGCCGGTCACCGTCGGCGGGAGAGGGGCCGGCATGGATTCCCGAAGAGCAGGTGTCGTTGGCGGAGATTCTCTACGCCTATACGATGGGCGGGGCGCAAGCGGCGGACATGGAGGACGAAACGGGGTCGATCACGGTTGGGAAGTACGCCGACCTCATCGTGCTCGATCGCGATCTCTTTGGTATTCCACCACAGGAGATCAGCGACTCGAAGGTGCTCTTCACGATGCTCGAGGGCCGGGTGGTCTTCGATGCCTTGACAACCGGCGGCGGCGGTGTGGCGTCAGTGAACCGGTAACCAGTAGCTCAGCTTGACGGCGAAGAAGTTGTCGCCGGGGGCCCGGAACGTATCGGCCAGGAACCCCGGTTGTGAGAGAGCGCCGGGCGTACCGTCAATCGGGCAATCCATGGGGTCGGCGAACGCAGAACAGGCCGCCGAACGATTCTGTTGCCACACCAGGAAGAGAGTGCTCCCGCGACGCCACTCCCACCGCAGGACCAGATTGCTCCTGAACGAGAAGCTATTGAAGTCCAGGACCGGCAGGGTGAACGATGATCCGTCGGAGGAGTCGGTCACTCGGTAAGTCGTTTCATTTTCTCGCTCGATGGTCGTGCCTTCGGTGCCATAGATGTTGAAGAACCGTGACCGAGGTTCGGGGAGTTCCTTGTGGTCGTAGTACCGACCGCTCGCCGTAAACGGTTCGGCATACGCCTCGATGGTCAAGTCCGGACTCACCGTATAGCTCATCCTGATTTGCGCCGACAAGGTGGTCTTATCCACGTTGGCGAAGACGTAGCGTGTGCCGAAGGTGGCCTCGTTGCCTCCCGCGATCGAGGTGATGTACTGCCGCGGGTCAACGTGGCGTTGATAGAACGGGTCGATCGAGAAGCCGAAACGCGTCGAGGGTCGGAAGAAGAGGCCCCCACGAAGGGATCCAAGGTGGGTACCCGATTCAGATCCGTAATACTCCACGTCCAGCCGCCAACCGTTGGGATTGGAGAAGTTGCTGTTCGTCCCGACGCCGACACCATAGTAATGACCCGTTCCCATCAGCGGCCCGCCGCGGCTGAAGGTGTCGTTGGTATTCCGGGGGCCGTGGATGAGTCGGAGACGGGTATCGATGTAGTTCGCGAATGTGATATCGGCGGTCGCCGTGACTTCCGATACGGTGCGATTCCAATCGTAGTTCCAATTGCCGTGTGCCTGAACGCCAACGGACCACCGACGAGCCACCCGGCTGGGTTCGGTTTGCCGATAGAGGATCTTGCCAAACAACGAATGGGTGTTGGCGCGTTGGAGTCGCCCCATATCATTGGTTTCAAAGCGTGGCGACACGGTCTGGGCTTGCACGGTCCAGAGCACATTGCCGGCATTCTTGGTGGCAGTGAGCGCGGCCGTGACACCGGCGAGAGATTCACGTGACGGATCCAGACGACCGTGGACGGCGTCGGGTCGCTGAAAATAGTGGGCTGAACTCCGTTGAATCCTGAGCATGGCTGCAGTATCTCCGGAGACATAACTCATGCCCAGGTGACCCCATATCTCGTAACGTCCCCCCTGGAATCGCAGCACCCAATCTGCGCCTCCGGCAAAGGCCTCGCGGGACAACAGATTCCGCAGGTACGATCCCTTGGAGAGAAACCGCCGCATCCCCGAAAAGGAAAAACCGAGCACGGAACTACTCGGACCCACCTCCTGCTGCAGCCGAAGCACTCCGTACAGAGTAGCGGGCTCGACCTCCTGACGGCCGAAGGTCCCGGAGGTGCTGTCGTAGGAATGCGCGAACTCGCGTTGGGTGACGGCGCCGAGCGCGCCCACGGACATTCCGGACGCGAGCCGACCGGTGACCTTTGCCGCGCTGAGAATGGTGGTGTTGTCCGGACCGGAGACGTAATCGCCGGAGGCACTGCCGTGCGCCCTCCCGCCGATCCGGCGTGAATAGAAATAGTCGCTGACCTGCCCCTCGAGCACCTGGCGACTTTCGGTGAAAAAGGGGCGCCGTTCGGAGAAGAAGGTTTCGAACGCGGTGAGGTTGACCTCGGCCGGGTCGGCCTCCACCTGCCCGAAGTCGGGGTTCACGGTCGCGGTGAGCGTCAAGCTGGATCCCAATCCCATCTTGATGTCGCCTCCGACACGCCCGGCGGACGTCTGTCCATCGTCGAACGGATTTCCCTCTCCGGGATCGGTCGTGAAGCGACTCGTGGCCGCCAGGTAGGGAAGGACCTCTATTCGCCGCGTCGCGGGGATGTTTTCGATACCCGTCAACGTGCCGAAGCGAGACGACCAGCCCGTCTCGTTCCGAGGAACGACGACCCAGAACGCATCTTCGTTGCGCTGGGGCATCCACCGAAAGATGTTGAGCCCCCACGCCTGGTTCTCCTGGCTGTTGAAGCGCAACTGTGAGAAGGGAATCCTCATTTCCGCGGTCCAACCCAGTGAGTCGATGCTCACCCTTGCTTCCCAGACCGGGTCGAAGGTGAAGTCCCGAGCCATGTAGTCGTCGGTGTCTTGGGGGTGATAGTAGTCACGCCGCACCCCGCCGGCCGTCACGGAGAAGCTGTAGGCGGTGCGCCGGTCCTGATAGGGATCGAGTGAGACGACGATGTGCTCGGAGTTACCGTACTGGTCGCGGCGCGTGACGTCGCGAGGAATGTTCTCCGGATCGGTGCTGTACATCCGGGCGCCGACATAGAGAGCATCATCGTCATAGACGAAGGAAATCGCGGTCCGGTCTCCGGGTGGGGCGAACTGATCGGGGTCCTTCTGCAGAAAGTCCTCAAACCACGAGGCTTCGCGCCATGACGCATCGTCGAGGACGCCGTCGAGGCGAATCGGTGACGCCGTCCTGACGGCAATGGCTCGCTTGGACGATGGGCCCTGCGTGCTCTGTGCCGTTGCGTGACAGGGCACAACGAGGACGACGAGGAGCGCCACCCCAATGGACTCGGTCCTGAGGGACAACATGAATTCCTTTGAATGGAAGTTCTTCACACTACGTTCCGCCCTACCGTCATGTTTCTGGGGGGTATATTAGGCGGGTCACCCCAATTTCTTGAGGCCTGATGACCACCAGCGTATTTGCTCCCCGGACCGTGCATGCCCCCACTGGGACTACGCTCTCCTGCAAGGGCTGGCACCAGGAAGCCGCTCTCCGGATGCTGATGAACAATCTCGATCCCGCGGTGGCGGAGCGACCCGAGGAGTTGATCGTCTACGGAGGTGGTGGGAAAGCGGCCCGAAACTGGGAGTGCTTCGAGAAGATCGTCGACACCCTTCGTCGATTGGAAAACACGGAAACGCTGCTGGTGCAGAGTGGGAAACCCGTCGGTGTCTTCCGCACCCACGAAGAAGCTCCACGCGTCCTCATCGCCAACGCCCATCTTGTTCCGCGCTGGGCGACCGCAAGTGAATTCCGGCGCCTTGATGCGCTGGGACTCACCATGTACGGGCAGATGACGGCGGGTTCCTGGATCTACATCGGAACTCAGGGCATCCTCCAAGGGACCTACGAAACTTTCGCCGAATGTGCGCGCCAGTTCTTTGGCGGAAGCCTGGCGGGGCGTCTGGTGGTGACCGCCGGACTCGGTGGGATGGGTGGTGCACAGCCTCTGGCCGCGACGATGAACGGCGGCGTCTGCCTCGGGGTCGATGTCGATGAAACGCGCATCGCGCGGCGGGTCGAAACCGGTTATTGCGATCGGATGACCCACGATCTCGACGAGGCGCTCGCATTGGTGACGGCGGCCAAGGCCGACGCCACTCCGCTGTCGGTGGGTCTGGTTGGGAACATCGCCGAGATCCTCCCCGCCATCGTCCTGCGAGGGACCCCAGTCGACATCGTGACCGACCAGACCTCGGCCCACGACCTTCGGATCGGGTACATCCCCCTTGGTCACTCTGTCGAAACGGCGGCCGAGTTCCGCCGGCGGGACGCCGGTGGTTATGAAAAGGCGGTGCTCGATTCGATGGTGGTGCATGTGGAGGCGATGCTCGCCCTCAAACGGGCGGGAGCGGTGGCCTTCGATTACGGGAACAACCTGCGGGGGCAAGTCGCCGATCGTCGGGGCATGACCGAGGCCTTCGATCTCCCCGGATTCGTGCCCACCTTCATCCGCCCACTGTTCTGCCGCGGGGCAGGTCCATTCCGATGGGCGGCGCTCTCGGGCGACCCAGCCGACATCGCCGTCACCGATGACGCGGTGCTTGAAACATTCCCGGAAAAGGAGGCCCTGGCCCGGTGGATTCGCGCCGCCAGAGAACAAGTGCAGTTCCAAGGACTGCCGGCGCGCATCTGTTGGCTCGAGTATGGCGAGCGCGCGGAGATGGGGCTCAGATTCAACTGGCTGGTCAAGCATGGGAAAGTGAAGGCCCCCATCGTGATCGGGAGGGATCATCTCGACACCGGATCCGTGGCGTCACCCAATCGCGAGACGGAGGCGATGCGCGATGGCTCGGACGCGATTGCCGATTGGCCGCTCCTCAATGCCATGCTCAACACCGCGTGCGGGGCGAGCTGGGTGTCACTCCATCACGGTGGTGGAGTGGGCATCGGGTACTCGATCCACGCAGGGATGGT
>QKDC01000088.1 GCA_003246755.1 Gemmatimonadota bacterium
GAAGGACGGCACGTACCGCTGGAGGATCGATGGCGCCACGATGTGATGAGACCAGCCTACCACCTCTCGACGATCCGATACCCCTGCCCGGAGGACATGATGTGAGATCGGACGATAGTAGTCGTGTTGCATGTCGTCCTCTCGCGTCCAGAGGACACGAACCGGTGCCTCGACGGCCTTGGCCACCGCCACCGCCTCTCGGACGAAGTCGGTTTCGGCCCGTCGCCCGAAACCACCACCGAGATTCGTGGTATGAATGGTCACCCGATCTTGAGAAACGCCCGCCACCTCGGCGGCGACGCCGCGGGATCCTCCACCGAACAGCGCGGGGGCTGCCTGTGCCTGCGTCGGGACCCACACGGTTACTCCCTCATCGGTGACCGAAGCCGTACAGCACATCGGCTCCATCGTGGCGTGTGCCAGGAAGGGAAGATCGTACCGCGCTTCGATGACCTGGGCCGCATCGCCCACCCCGGCAGCTCCGGCGCCGTCGCGGCGGGCCTCACGACCCTGTTCATTCCCGAGAGCGTGCATGCGGGACTCGATGGCGGCGCTATCCAGACTGGCGAGCGGTCCTTCATCCCACTCGACCTGCAGGGCCTCACGTCCCTTGATCGCTTGCCAGGTCGTCGAGGCGACGACGGCAACCCCTTCAGGGATCTCCACGACGCTGTGCACGCCCGAGACGCCCAGGGCAGCCGTGGCGTCGAACGACCGTAATCGACCACCAAAGACGGGGCACCGGGCAACGACCGCGACCAAGGCGCCCGGGGGACCTGCATCGATACCAAAGGTGATCGCCCCGGTCACGTGAGGTTCGAGATCGAGTCGAGCAACCGGGCGGCCGATCAACCTGTACTCGGCGGGATCCTTGAGGGTGACGCGTCCTGGAGGCGGAATCAGGGCGGCACGGGCGACCACCGCCCCGAAGTCGAGGCGTCGACCGGTCTCCTCGTGAATCACCTCGCCGGAGATGGTTCGGCACGACTCCACCGGAACACCCCACTCTTCCGCGGCGGCGGTGAGCAGCATCACTCGCGCTCTGGCAGCCGCCTCGCGGAGGGGAACCCACGCTGCCATGACACTGGTGCTGCCCCCTGTGATTTGCGCACCGTTGAGACTGTTGTAGTAGGCCTTGTTGGCCGGCGCGAACTGGTATCGCACCCTGCTCCAATCCGCATCGAGTTCTTCGGCGACGAGCATGGGGAGCGACGTCGACACCCCCTGCCCCATTTCCGAACGATCCACGATGACGAGAACATTTCCCTCCGTGTCGATCCGAATCCAGGCATCGGGGGCGAACGCCACCCCTCCCGACTCGGGCGGGGACTCCCCACCGCAGGCGCCGAGACTCACGCCCATCGTCAAAACCGCCCCGGTTGCTGTCGTCTGAAGGAATTCTCGGCGGGTCAGTGGGGTCATTGCGGTCCCCTTCTCGTTACTGCAAGCCTCAACGGATGATGAGGACGCTGTACCCCGAAGGATCGTAGAGCACGAAATCGGTGCGCGAGGCGACCTGCTCCACGAACACGCTGTACGTCCCGAGCAGGTCCAGATTGGGAACGTTCACCCGAAGGAGCGGCCCGGCAGCCAGGTTCCCCACGATGACGACCTTGGTGGCCGTCGTCCCAACGGGGACACTCGAAACCAGGTAGTCGCCCGCCGCCTTGATCTCGGTGATGGGACCCACGATCCGGATCAAGACCGCCCCGTCATCGATGTTGGGCGTTTGGAAGGACAATGTGACCTCACCTCCAACTGGAGGTGGCGGCTCCGGTGGGGTGCCACTGCACGCCATGAGCATGGTGAGCCCAACGATAGCGAAACGCCTGATCATGGCTTCGCGCCCTCAGGTAATGGCTTCGCTATACGCCCCGACCGGAGCTGTCCCATGATGGCCGCACCTGGTGCCAAACCCGAGCGATGGAGGAGCGCGAGGTAATCACCGAGGTCGAACGATCCGTTCCGATTCCCGAAGGTGTCCAGGTAGCTCTTCTGCGACGCACTCAATGTGGGTGTCCCGAGGATTTCCGCGGTGGCATCCGCGACCGCGATGGTCTGCTGCGCCAGAAACCGAGCTTCCAGGTCATACGGGTGGGTCATCGTCAAGGCCAGGGTGGTGGCGGCCGATACCGTATCCCCTTCCCAGCCGGCAAAGACGAACCCGGGAGGCGTAATCGCGGTCACGTTGACCGCCGACCCTGCAGCGAGGAAGATCCCGGCGGCGAGATCGCCAACCACGTTGGCGGTGACCGAGCCTGGTCCGTCCACCGTTGCCCGCACCCGGTGGTCTGCCGTGAAGAGGGCCGTCACGGTATCCGGAGCAGCACCGGAAACCACGTCGTGCGTTCGGCCTCCACCATCGCTCCAAGCCAAGAATCGGCCCCGGGTACGACCACTGCTCACGAGTTGCACCGTGTCGACATCGACCGTGAACACCTGGCCTTCTGCAAGCACGTCTTCATAGATAGCGTAACTGGCACCATTCACCTTGACCGCCGCCCCCGGGAGGTTGGCGAAGACAGTGCTGGGTTCTCGTCGGAGGAACCGAAACCGCATGGCTTGCCCCGGGAGCTGCTCGATCTGGTCGATGATGAACCCCGCGTACTCGCCGAAATTGGTGCGGGAAGCGGGAGACGTCCTCAGATTCCACGCGATGTTCCCTGTCGACCCCGGATAGGAGTCGCCCAGATCTCCGCGGTTATTGAGCCCTGAGGTACGCAGTTGATTCAGCCCATCAGCCTGCATCAGGGACACCCCCTGTCGCGCCCCCGTATTCACCTGGTTCGCGAACCGCCCCGAAGCGATTCGAGCTTCATCCACAAGCCAGATGAGCAGACCGGGCATCTTGGGCCGAGTGAACGAAGGGCTCATCTGCGCCGTGTCACTCTGCACCGCTTGGCGGTTCTCGATCAGGATGTGTTGGGCCGGGTCATGCGTCCGGGCCAAGAACACGGTATCGGTCAGCTGCCGCGGACCCGTCGTGACGGTCCGCGAGCCTGTCAGTTCCTCGATCGTGACCCAACCCAGTTCGGCTAATGACCAGGCACTGTAGCTCCCCGGACTCCGCGGTCTCGCGAAACTCGCGGTGCCCATCAGGCCCCAATCCCCAATCCCCTGCGTCTGGCCGGTCACGTCATAGAGATCAGGCAGGTCGAGGAGATGACCCATCTCGTGCGCCACCGTCCCTATCGGGGCGATCTGACTATTATCGCACGCCGTGGCACCCCCAACTCCCGATTGCATGATGTAGTCGTCCACCTGCAGGAATTGACCGGGAATCGGCAGCCCACCCGGGTCTCGTCGAGGAGTCTTGGTCACATATCTCGAACCGGAATTCCAAGCTCGGATGACCCAGCGGTGTGACCAGATTCCCGGCGACCCCGAACAGGCCCCATCCTGTCCCGGCTGGAAGAACTGGACGACATCAACCACACCGTCATCGTCACCCGAATTGGGAAGGCCGTCGGGCCCGTCGTTGTCAAATTGGCTCCACACCGTGTCTCCACCGGGCCGGTTGGAGATCGAGTCGAGCGTGGCGATGAGCATGTTGCCGAACCGCTGGCCCCCATCGGGACACGGGCTGAGGACCCCGATCCCGTTGCAGTTGTTGGTGTAGTACTGCGAGGCGGAGTCCGTGCGGACCGGGTTGAACACCCGCCCCTCGATCTGGAGCAGTCCGTTGGAGAGCTCGGCGAAGAAGGTGGCAAGGGAGTACGGCAAGCCGACCGACCCGGGGGTGGCACTGAAGAGCACGTTCTCGTAATCCGCGGTGGTATACACGGGCGTGATATTGGGGTACTGGATCAAGACCACCGGGGCGTACAGCGTGCCCATCACCGCACTACTGCTCAGCCTCGGACCCGCGAGGAGACTCGCCCGCAGCAGCGGTCGATTGAGCCCTGCTATGTCTCCGGCCCGGAGCATGGCCTGCCGATTCGTCCGGACGAGGGCGGCCCGTCGTCGCCACCCTCCATCGGGACGGAAATCGAGCCCCCGGACCTCGAAGGAGCCTGTGGTCCCCCTCGCCTCCTGTGCTAGAAGCGGGCCGGCGACAGACGTCACCAAGGCCGCCAGAGCCGTCACGAGGACCGGCGAGCGGGAGCGTCGAATCCTGATCATTACAGGTTTCAGTGGAGACGCACCCCAGAGGGAGGGGCCGCACAGATGAAGAGCATTCACCAAATATCTACTGACGCCTGGCTCGGTGAAACCCCCGGCTTCCTTGTCGTCGTCGCTAGTCGAGGTTAACTTAAGTCGTTGTGTGACATGGCCGTGGGACACCTCTAGACCGGAGCGAGAGCGACCGTGGCGCCCACAGTGACATCCGTGGTACCCATACTCGAAAAATGCCAGCAGTTCACTCGGGCGGATGAGGTCAAGGCGCAGGGGTTGTACCCCTACTTTAAGCCGATCTCGGAGTCCGAGGATACTGTCGTCGTTATCGAGGGCCAGCGCAGGGTGATGCTTGGCTCCAACAACTACCTCGGCCTGACCCACCACCCCAAGGTGCTCGAGGCCGCCACCCGGGCGCTCCATCGGTACGGCTCAGGCTGCACGGGCAGCCGGTTTCTCAATGGTTCGCTCGATCTCCACATCCAGCTGGAAGAGGCGCTATCCGCCTTTCTCGGGAAAGAGGATTGCATCGTCTTCTCCACGGGGTACGGAGCGAACCTCGGCCTCATTTCCGGACTCGTCGGGCGCGGCGACCGGGTCTATCTCGACAAACTCGATCATGCCTGTATCGTCGATGGCGCCAAGCTCTCCTTCGGGGAGACCGACCGGTTCGGTCATGGCGACCTCGCTTCCCTCGAACGGATGCTCCAAAAGGCACCCGCCGGGAAAGGGAAGCTCGTCGTCGTCGACGGCGTCTACAGCATGGAAGGCGATATCGCCGACGTGCCGAACCTGGTCCGACTCTGTCGGCTCCACGGTGCGGCACTCGCGGTCGACGACGCGCACGCACTCGGCGTGCTCGGACCCAACGGCGAGGGGACCGGCGCGCACTTCGGGATGGCCGATGAAATAGACATCATCGCCGGAACGTTCTCGAAGTCACTTGCCTCGGTGGGCGGCTATGTGGCGGGGTCCGAGCGGGTGATCAACTACCTGAGACATCACAGCCGGCCTTTCATCTTTACGGCCGCACTGCCTCCGGCCAACACCGCTGGAGTCCTCGCCGCGCTCGAGGTCATTCAGTCCGAGCCCGATCGCCGGGAGCGGGTCTGGCGCAACGCTCGGCGGCTCCAGGAAGGGCTCCGGCACACGGGGTTCGACATCGGGCCAACCGAGACGCCCATCGTGCCCGTCCTGATCGGGCCCCTCGATCAGACGATGATCATGTGGCGCAAGATGTACGATGCCGGCGTCTTCACGAATCCTGTGGTCCCCCCAGCCGTGCCCTACTCGCAATGCCGCCTGAGAACCAGTGTGATGGCGACACACACCGACGAGCAGATTGACTTCTGTCTCGACGCGTTCGCGCGGATCGGGAAGGAGTTGGGGGTCGTCTGACGCTCCAGGTTCGTCCGGTCGAGACGCGGCGCGATCTCGACCAGTTCATCGCCCTGCCCTATCGATTGCACCGACGGGACCCCATGTGGGTCCCGCCATTGCGTATGGATGTCCGTGCGATGCTCCATCGCCGGAAGAACCCGTTCTTCCAACACGCCGAGGCCGAGTATTTCATCGCCACGCGTGGTGGCGAGGCGGTGGGACGCATCGCGGCGATCCACAACCGACTGCACAATGAGACGCACGGCGACCGAGTCGGTTTCTTCGGGTTCTTTGAGACGGTACGAGAGCAAGCCGTCGCGGACGCCCTGTTGGACCGCGCCGCCCAGTGGGTCGCACTCCGGGGCCTCGACACTGTGCGGGGACCCGCATCGTTTTCGACCAATGATGAGTGCGGCCTCTTGATCGATGGCTTCGATACCCCCAATACGCTGATGATGCCCCACAATCCACCATGGTACCGCGATCTGGTCGAGGCGGCGGGGTTTCACAAGGCCAAGGACCTGTTCGTGTATCGCGGGGGATCGATGGCCGGTGTCATCCGAGTCCCCGAGCGCCTCGAACGAGCGACGCGAATCGTTCGGGAGCGCCTGGGACTCACCGTTCGGTTCCTCAACATGGAGCGATTCGATGAGGAAGTCGATCTGATCAAGGCGCTGTACAATCGATGCTGGGAGCACAATTGGGGCTTCGTGCCGATGACCGATGCCGAGATCGAGCACATGGCCAAGCAGTTCCGGCCGGTCGTCGTTCCGTCTCTGGTCCCCATCGTCGAGAAGGACGGCGAGCCGGTCGGATTCGGCCTCGCCCTCCCCGACATCAACCAGCTCTTGTGGGGAGACCGCTCCGGTCGACTCTTTCCCGCCATACCTCGGATCCTCTGGGGGCTCCGATCCCGATCGTACAATCGAGTCCGCATCATCCTCCTTGGGGTCGTTCCCGAACTCCGCGGCAAGGGCATCGATGCCCTTCTCTACCAACTGATCTGGTCCGAGGCGGGCAAGCGGGGACAAGGCTGGGGGGAAGCTGGGTGGATCCTCGAGGATAACCCGGCCATGAATCTCGCCCTCGAGAAGATGGAGTTCACGCGGTACAAGACCCTCCGGCTCTTCGACCGCCCGGCATGACCGTCCTCGTGACGGGGGGGACGGGCTTCCTCGGCAGCCATCTCATCGCAGCGTTGCTCCAACGGGGCGAGGACATCCGGGCCTTGGTGCGTTCACAGGCCAAGGCAGCGGCCCTCGGGTTCTCCGGTGTCGATTGGATCGAAGGCTCCCTGACCGACGACGCGGCACTCCGGAAGGCCACCGAGGGTGTGGAGACGGTGTATCATCTCGCCGGACTCACGGCTGCGCGAAGCGAAGCGGAGTACTTGGCCACCAACCGGGATGGGACCTTGGGGCTCCTCCGTGTCACGGAGGCGAACACGAGATTCGTTCTGGTCTCGTCCCTGGCTGCCGCCGGACCCTCACCCCGCGGGATGCCTCTGACCGGGACCGAACCTCCTCTGCCGGTGTCCGCCTACGGCCGGAGCAAGCTCGCGGCGGAGACCGTGATACGGGAGAGTGACCGTCCCTGGGTCATTCTCAGGCCTCCGGCGGTGTACGGCCCGCGGGACAAGGAAATGTTCCGTCTCTTTCGTGCCGTTTCGTTCGGTGTTGCTCCTGTCTTCGGTGACGGATCGCAAGAGCTCTCGTTGGTGTTCGGACCCGACCTGGCCGAGGCCGTGATCCACGCGGGAACAACCGGGGGAATCGAGGGGCGGACCTACTACCCGACGCATCCTGAAATCCTGAGCAGTCGCACGGTCGTGGAAACGCTCTGCACGGCGGCTGCGCGGCGGGCTCGGATCGTCGGAATCCCCATCGGACTCGCGCGCCCCCTGCTGCACTTCACCGGAATCGTGGCACGCCTGGCTGACCGTCCCACCCTGCTCAACCCGGATAAGGGCAACGAGCTATTTGCCGCGGCGTGGACCTGCGATCCATCGGCGTTTGGACGGGATGCAGGTTGGTCCGCCGAACACGGGCTTCTCGCGGGAGCCACCAAGACCTTTGCCTGGTACCGCGATACAGGGTGGCTCTGACGGTCGATGGGAGCACGCCAACGGTTCCAGCCGATCGACACCCTGCTCTACGGGTATTTGTTCGTCCTCACCGTTGTCGCCTTCACAAGACTCGGCACACGTCCTCACGCGGCATCCGTCTTCCTGATCGCGGGTCTCATCGCCCTGCTGCCCTATCTCCTGCGTCGGGACGGTCTCGGTCGTTTCGGACGAGGGCTCCAGGAGGTCTACCCCATCCTTCTCCTCCCAGTGTTGTATGGGATGCTCGATCTCCTGAACGGCACCGATATCAGGGTGTGGGACCCACTCGTGCAAGGATGGGAGCAAACCCTCTTTGGCGGACAGGTCAGCCTCACCTGGTGGCAGGACTCCTCCAGCCGATTCTGGTCGACCCTCCTCCACGCAGCCTATTTCGGATTCTACCTCATCGTCCCCTTTCCGGTCTTCTACTTTCTCGCCAGAAGAAGACGGGCGGAGGCCCGCGTGGCGGTACAGGCGATCGTGGCGACATTCGTGGTGTGTTACGTGATTTTCCTGCTGTTTCCCGTGGCGGGACCCTACTACGAGTTTCCTCGGCCGGCTTCTTCCTTCGTGGACAACTGGGCGGCTCGATTGGTGTACGCGACCCTATCCCAGGGAAGCTCCTACGGGGCGGCCTTTCCTTCGTCTCATGTGGCGGCCACCGTCGCCGCAACATTGGCCACCTGGCATGGGTCGAGAACCATCGGTGCCCTGCTCATCGTACCCACCACGCTGCTGACTGTTGGCGTTGTCTACTGTCAGATGCACTATGCGGTTGATGCTCTCGCCGGGATCGTTCTTGCCCTGCTTCTCGTTCCACCCGTGATCCTTCTTGCCCGTCGGGCATCACGAGACCCCGCCATGGGTTGAAGCAAAACGGGCCCCGGCGCGTTCGCGCACCGAGGCCCGTCGTACTCTGCAGGTTACCGAAGGCTACTGCACCGTGATCACACCCACCATCTTGTTCGCCAAGTGCGGCAAACAATAGAACCGGTACTCCCCAGCCGGGGCGCCAGCGAAGGTCACGGTGTAGGTCTCATCCTGTGCGATGAGGAGTGGACCGGCGAGAGGGGCCATCTGATCCGGCATCCCGGCACTCAGCGCATCCGCCGCGCCCGCAGGAATGCTGTCGGGCCAGAACTGGGTATTGTGCGGCCCACCGGAGACGTTGTGAAACACGACACGATCTCCAGAAGCGATGGTCAGCGTGGCGGGCACGAACATGTATGCCGTGCCTTCGAGAACCATGTTGACATCGTGGGTCGCACCAGTCGCCGGCGCGGCCGCCTCGGGGGCCGCCGCCTCGGGTGCCGCCGCCTGATCTTGCGCGGGCTCACCACCACCACACGCCACCAACGCCAGTCCTGCACATATCGCAAACTTCCGCATTGTCGTCCAGCCTCCTCAGAGAGTCATTAAACCACGAGAGTTTCTGTATTCCATCAGCGTGGCCACCTGGGCCACTTTGTGAATAGATTCACAAATCTAACATGTCCCTGCAATATCACCAGTCCGGCCCGTAACAAAGGTATCTTTCGCTTCTTATGCCACCCGCACCCACGCCCCCACCCTGCCGAGGCCTCGGCAAGCAGTGTCACGCCTTGTCGGTCACCCTTCGGGCCTCGACCGATCTAGTTGACCGGAAGGCCGGCGATCACGAAACAACCTGGCTTCTGGGACACACCGAACGTCTGAGTTTCGGGAAGCTCTGGAAGCACAAGGGCGATCTTTTCGTCAAGGCCGTGCTCCATGTCCCCTGTAAGCATCTCGATGTTCTGGGCAAGAAGGCCACCTGCCGGGTGTATGGCTATCAGGGACGGACACCGGTCGAGCCGTTACGGAAGGCCCAGCCACGTCGCGTTGGAGGAGATCAATTCCGTGTCGTGTCCCAGGGACGGCTCGTCGAAGAAACCCTCCTCAAACCGAAACCGCGGCCACGAACCCTCCCCGTCGTTGATGGGGGGAACCCTTGTGCCACCGCACCTTGCAGGACGGCCGACCATACCCGAGGAGCGGCATGTTGTCGCGACCTCCAGATCGAAATCATGTGTGACGTGGGCTGGTCCCGACAGGAAGCCCTGATCCGGTCACGCAAGTCCCCGTACCTCTGCAAGGTCCAGCGCGACAACGATGAATCGCTCGAGGTCGAGGTCATCTCCGCCTGCGATTACCTCGGCGATGATGATATCTCCTGTAGCCTCCATGGCCGCAGACGTCCCGACCGACGACAGGCCAAGCCCGATCTCTGCAGACGCTGGCCGGTCCCGACTGAGGATGAGACCCTGCACCCCGGGTGTGTCTTCTACCAGCCTGCCTCTGGAGCAAGTGTGTAACATTTGGGCCTCTGGGCCGTCATAGCTGGTAGTAGTCCACCCGAGCGCGAGGTTCCTGGATGGCGGACGATATCGAACGCCTGTACCAGACGATGTATTCCTCGGTGGTTCGCTTCCTGTACCGAAAGGTCTGGGATGAGGACCGCGCCGAGGACCTTGCCCAGGAGGTCTTCATTCGTGCGCTGGCCCATCGGCCGGAGAAGCCACGAGCCTGGATCTTCGCCGTGGCCGCCAATCTTGCCCGCGACGAGGCCCGAGCCGCGGTGCGACGGAAACGCCACCTCACCCTGCTCACCAACGATCCGGTCACCCTCTCCCGACCGATGGCTTCGGCCTCGGACCTGGTGGAGCGCGACGAGCAGATGGCCAAGGTCCATGGAGCACTCGATACCTTGAGCGACCGCGATCGGGATGTCCTGCTCCTGTGGGATTCCGGACTCAGCTACACCGAAATTGCGGCCCAGACCGGACTTGCCGTCGGTGCCGTGGGTACGACGCTCGCCCGGGCACGAAAACGACTCGTCGAGGCGTACGACAAGAAAGAGGCAGAGGCTCGTGCGGCACATTCCTGATGAAGAACTCCACGCCTACTTGGATCAGGCCCTGAGCCGGTCTCAGTGCATCGAGATCGAAACTCATCTTGCACGCTGTGCGCGCTGTCGGGACGACCGTGACGCCATTGCCGCCCTGCGCGACAGGACGACGGCGCTTTTGGCGACCACCGCACCACGAATCGGCGCGCCCCCAGCCCTCGCCACGCTCCTCGCACGCGCCGACGCCAAACGGAAGAGTTCCTGGATGCGACGTTCGATCCTGGCGGCGAGCTTCGGGGGCGCCATATTGGCGGGTTGGGGCATGCGGGCGGCGCTCGACCCGCATGACGCCATCACCGGCGGTCCAATGCTGACCCAGACCGATCCGCCACCTGTAGCGCTCCCCGTGCTGGAGGCTCCCGTCGACACGACCACAGCGACGCGTCGCGCGGGTGTCTCTCTCCCAGCAACGACGACTCCGGTCCAACTCGCAGCCGATGGTATTTCTGGCCCTGCGGAAACGGCTCCGGCCGTGGCCCCCGTCAGCGTGCCGTTGGTTCTCGATGAGGGATGGAGAAAGACGGGTCCCGCCGCCGGCGGTGGGAGGAACGCCGTTGCCAAGGGTATGCTTCCGACATACCCCGGGCTTCCGGTCGTCGACGTCCGTGTCCATGATGCCGCCCCGGGCCAGCGACCCCTCCTGATCGTTACGCAACTCCACGAGTCGGGAACCATGCTCTATACGGTGGAAGGCCCGGCGGATGAGGTGGCCAAGCTCGTCGCCAGGCAACTGGCGGGCGCACCCGCGGGGTTCGTGTCCAGTGACCCGTCACGCTCCCCGCCTGACTACGTGGAGACCCCCTCGGGCTATCACCGAACCCACCGGGTCCTCGCGGTGTTGGGATCACTGCCCTTCGACACGCTCAACGCCATCGCTCAGCGCATCGTCCTGCGGTAGCCCGACCAACGACTTCGCCTAGTGTCCTCGCTCCTTCTCGAGCGTAATCTCGGCGAGGCGGGGCGACACCATCGGGAACAGCCTTGCGAAGGTTCCGTACGACAGCGCGAACAGACCACCGAGGAGCAGCGTGGCTCCAATTTCAGGTACCCCCAGTGTCGGTCCGTGGTGCTCCGATATCGAGGGAATCACCAGGAGATAGCGCTCGATCCAGAGGGCCAGAAGACTCACGGACGCGAAGAGTCCGAGAGTGAGACGGGTCTTCTTTGGTGTCTCTCCGAGTAGCCCGGCAAACGGGATCAGGAACATCCCAAACAACACGACCGTCCCCACGGGCCGCCACGGTCCCCAGAGCCGGGCGAACACGAACCCCGTTTCCTCCGGCAAATTCCCGTACCAGATCACCAGATACTGTGACCACATGAGGTAGGCCCAGAACACGGTGAATCCGAAACACAGCTTTCCGAGGTCGTGACGTTGCTTCGGGCTGATCAGGTGCGCGATCCCCAAGTGACGCTCACCATAGAGCATCGTCAGCGCCAGCAACATGTGCCCGCCCAGGAACGATCCCATGAAGTAGAATCCACCGAGCAGGTTGGAAAACCAGTGCGGCTGTAATGCCATGATCATGTCGAACGCGATCAGCGAAAACCCAATGGCGTACAGGGGGATGAAGGCGGCGGCGAGTCGGTTGATCCGTCCCCGCTGCCGCTCCCTCGCCTCCGGGGATCCGTCGTAGCGTGACGTCCACACCTCATACAGCCGCCGGCGTGGAGCATCGGCCTGGTCTTTGGCGAGATGGAGGTCGGGGATGAGATCCGCGCGGACCAGCGCCCACCCGAGACCGAAGAGGATCCCCAGCACGACGACGAGTCGGCCGAACATGAAGCCGTAGGAGAGCCAAAGTTCCTTCCCGTGGGGCAGACCGTGCAGCTGTTCCTGCATGTGTCCGTAGATCGCGTCGTACCCCACCGTGAAGATCAGGAACAACCCCAGGAAGGCGATGGGGAGAAACGCCGCCGCGGCCGACGCGAAACGGATGATCAACCCAGACCATTTGGCGTTGGCCACTTTGTGGACCGCGACGAGGGCCAGGCTGCCACCGGCGAGACCCGTGAAAAACAGCCAGTTCCAGTGGAAGGCCTGCCACGCGCGGTGGGCCCCTTCACCCATGAGCGCGATCCCGAACAGCACGAGCCCGACAACCGTACTGAGCGTGCCGACTCGCACGAAGCCCCTGAAACTCCCCGCGAGCGCCTGTCGAATGAGTCCTTCTCGGTCCGTAGCCTCGGCCATCAGGGTGCTCCTCCGCCCGCGGCCGCCTGCAATCGGCGCACGTAGTTGACGACGGCCCATCGTGCCTCAGCGGTCACGATCTTGTCTCCGTATCGAGGCATGATGCCACGCCCATACCGGATGGTGCTGTAGACGTAGCCATCCGGGAATCCCATCGCACGCGGGGTGAGCAATGACGGCGCACCGACCCGACGACCAACCGGTCCCTCCCCGGCGCCAGTCGTCCCGTGACAGACGGCACAGTAGATATGGTAGAGCGTGTCGCCGACGGCCACCGTCGCTGCGGGGTCCGTCGGGTTGATGACCGCATTGGCGGTCGTCGTCCCTGCCCCATTGTTCCACTCAGCATCCCAGTCGGGCTCCACTTGATCGATGGGTACGGTCCCGGGGACACTCCGTCTGGGGATGTCGCCCCGCTCGTAGGGATGGAACGCCGGTGAGGTGATCATGTGATCGAACCACGGAACGAGTTTGACCGCATCGTCCGGTGAAGGGAGCGTGTTGTGGTACCAGTCGCACCCGCCCAGGGTCAGCAACGCCACGACGGCGAGGATGGCGCGCGGTCTATCCCTCACGGGTCACCTCCACCGCGCCATGAGTGGTAAAGACCCGACTGACCGCATCGGCCTGGTGGGCTGCACACGGAGCGAAGATCCCGACCTGATCGTCGGAGAACCGTGGGTGAAAGGGCTTGCCCCGCACGGAACGTCGGATCGACAGAATGATCATACCCGCCACAGTGCTGAGCGCGCCGATCAGAATGGTCAATTCGAACATGATCACCACGTAGGGCGGGATCGACGCGATCGGCTTCCCTCCGACAAGGAGCGGCCAGTCGTAGGACATCCACGTTGTCATCGCGTACCCTGCCGTACATCCCGTGAGGCCCCCAATCAGCGTGAAGAGCCGTACGCGACTGACGGGATGACCGATCGCGGCCTCGATCTCATGATTCGGCGCCGCAGAGTAGACGGTCAGATCGGTGTGGCCCGACGCCTTCAGCTCATGGATGGCGTCGAGCGCACCATCGATGTGATCAAAGGCAGCCAAGACGCCAGGGACGGGAGCAGCCATCAGTGGGCTCCTCCTCTCTTCCGCCGGGGCATGGGAATCATCTCCTTGATTTCCTGAATCGCCACGATGGGGAAGGTGCGGGCGAAGAGCAGGAAGTACATCAGGAACCACCCGAACGACCCCACCAGAATCCCCCAGTCGGCCCACGTCGGATTCGCCTGCGCCCAGGCGTAGGGTATGTAGTCGTTCGAGAGGGATGACGCGATGATGACATACCGCTCGAACCACATCCCAACGTTGATGAAGATGGAGATGACGAACAACGCCGTGAGGTTGGTGCGGATCTTCCTGAACCAGAGTAGTTGGGAAACAAAGGCGTTGCAGATGATCATCGACCAGCCGGCCCACCACTGCGGCCCGAAAGCCCGGCGGAAGAAGGTGGTCTGTTCGAACGTGTTGGCGCTGTACCACCCGACGAAATACTCCATCAGGTAAGCGTAGAAGAGAATCGATCCCGTCAAGAGCGTGAGCTTGGCCAGGTTATCGAAGTGGTACTCCGTGATCATGTGCTCGAGCTTGAGCACTTTCCGGAGTGGCACCAGCAGCGTCAACACCATCCCGATTCCTGAGTAGATCGCACCAGCGACAAAGTACGGAGCGAAGATGGTTCCGTGCCATCCGGGCACGATGGACATGGCGAAATCCCAGGACACCACGGAGTGGACGGAAAGCACCAGTGGCGTCGCGAGCGCCGCGAGATAGAGGTATCCCCGGGTGTAGTGCCGCCATTGGTTGTCGGAGCCCGTCCACCCCAACGAGCACATCGCGTAGACCTTCTTCCGCCAACCTGACACCTTGTCACGAACGGCGGCGATGTCGGGCACGAGACCAACCACCAGGAACGTGGTACTCACGGTCAGGTAGGTCCCGATGGCGAACACGTCCCAGATCAGGGGCGACTTGAAGTTCGGCCACAGCATCCGCTGGTTCGGATAGGGCAGGAGCCAGTAGAAGATCCACTGGCGTCCGATATGGATGATCGGAAAGAGCCCGGCGGTCATCACGGCGAACACGGTCATCGCCTCCGTCGAGCGGTACACCGCCGTCCGCCACGGCGAACGGAACAGGTAGAGAATGGCGGAGATGAGGGTGCCGGCGTGACCGATGCCGACCCAGAAGACGAACGTCGTGATGTAGACCAGCCACATCACCGGGTGGACGTATCCCGCCAGCCCCAATCCGTCCTTCAGCAACATCACGAACGTTCCCAATCCGACCAGGAACATCCCAACGGCTCCGAAGAGGGCGAGATAATAGCCGCGGCTGGGAGTGCCGAGGGTTGCGACGACGTCCCGCGTCACCTCTGCGTGGGTCTGCGTCAGCGGCGGCCCAGGCTGCGTAATGGCGGTCATGGCCTATGCCTCCACGGAGTGGATCACCTTGGCCAGGTAGGTCACCGAGGGTCGCACGTTGAGATCTTCAAGAAGGTGGTAGCCGCGAGGATGCTGGCGTGCGGCGGCCACCCGACTCTCCGGATCCCGGACATTGCCGAACACGATGGCTCCCGAAGGACAGGCCTGGGCACATGCGGTGACCACGTCACCATCCTGCACTTCCCGTCCCTCGAGGCGTGCCGTGTGTTGCGCCGACCGGATACGCTGAATACAGAAGGTGCATTTCTCCATGACTCCGCGAGCGCGAACCGTGACCTCGGGATTGAGTTGCAGGCTCATCGGCTCGGGAAAAGCACGCTTGGCGAAGGCGAACCAGTTGTAGTAGCGCACCTTATACGGACAGTTGTTCCCGCAGTACCGGGTTCCCACACATCGGTTGTAGACCTGGCCGTTGAGGCCATCCGGTGTGTGATAGGAGGCATATACCGGGCAGACCGGTTCGCAGGGCGCATTATCACAGTGTTGGCACATCACCGGGATGAACCGCGCCTCGGCCGATTCGGCGTGGCTGGCGCCGCCATCGTGCGCACCATCCTCCCAATACCGCTCGATCCGCATCCAACTCATTTCCCGACCACGACGCACCTCGTCGGCCCCCACCCACGGGATGTTGTTCTCGGCGTAGCACGCCGTGACACATGCCGAGCACCCGGTACACCTGGACAAATCGACCGCCATGCCCCATTTGGGGTGAGGGTCCGCGTATCCACCGAAGCGCTGCTTCTCCTGCTGGACCTCGGCCCAGCCGACAATGGCCTCGCGTTCGAGCTCGGGGTTGATCTCGTGCTCGGCGTGCCCCTGCTCCTCGTAGGACTGTGCGACGGTGAGACCGCGTTCGGCGAGTGGAAGAGGCATGGTCTCCACGATCCCACGCCCCAACTGACGGGGGTTCCCCTGCGTCGTGGCGAGTTTGGTGAAGCCACGGGTTCGCTCGACCTCCACACGGGTCGACAGGTAGGGCAGGAATCCACTTCCGTCGTCGGCGCTCAGGAGATCGAGTGGGTTGACGCCTTCCCCTGTGGCATACGCCCCAAATTCGGTGTGCCCCAAACCCAGCGGAAGCGCGATGACATCCCGGCGAACGCCGGCATAGACGTATACCGGAACCTCGAGTGCGCCGTGCGGGGAGGTGAGACGGAGGTGCTCCCCATCCCGGACATCCAGTCGTGCAGCCGTGTCGGGGTGCACTTCGACCCAGGAATGCCAGGTGATCTTGCTGACGGGATCGGGATTCTCACGCAGCCAAGGCCGATTCGCCCCTCTCCCGTCGAACAGCATCGGACTCGGATAGGGAAGCAGGGTGAACTCACCATCTCCATCCAGCGCAGGCTCGGTGAGCTGGAGACGGACGCCGGCGGCGAGCCCGACCACCGTCGGTTCCGGTGTCGCGAATCGACCACCGCGACGGAGTGATTCACGCCAGAACTCCACGGTGTCACTCGCGCCGGCAGCCTGTGCAACCGAGGCCCAGGCGTCCTTGAGATGGGCCTCGAAATTGACAGCGCTGAATCCCCCGAGCGCCCCACCAACCAGTCGCGCGGTCTCGAGGAGGACGTCACCCGTTGGTTTGGTCCCGAAGACCGGTTCCATCACCGGCTGCAGGAGGGCATGGATGCCGGCCCTCGGCTTGGCATCGTCCCATCGTTCGAGCGCGTGGTGGTTCGGCAAGAGGAGATCACACGCGGCGCTGGTCTCATCGAGATACGCTGAGGTCGAGACCTTGAATGGCACCTGCGCCATCGCTGCGGCAAAACCACTCTCAGCGGGGACAGCGTAGACCGGGTTCGCCTCGTGCACGATCAGGACACCGACCTGACTCGCGGTCATGGACTGCTGAAGCGTACGGAGTGCCCCGTACCCGTCACCGGCCTGCAGTCGAGCGCCGAAAAGCACCGTCTCGCCCACGTTCCCCGCGACGTAGTTCAGCAGGTTGACCGCCGCACAGACATCGACCGCACCGCGATGCTGCGCGCTAATCCCTCCGGCGACCGCGAGACTGGGCTGGGCCGATGCGAATTCTCGCGCCAACCGCAGGACGGTCTCCGTTTCCAACCCCGCGGCCTCAGCGGCGCGTTGAGGGGTGTACTCCGACAACACCCCGCGCAGCGCATTCGCGTCCGGCGGTGCTCCCGACCGTTCGGAGAGAACCACATTCGCCATCGCCAGGGCGAGGAGTGCTTCGGACCCCGGTGTCGTCGCGTGCCACTCATCGGCGTTGAGTCCGGTCAATGAGCGACGAGGGCCGATGTAGACGGCCTTGGCCATCCCCCGCTCCCCCTCCTGGCCCTCTCCGACCCGGCCGCGCGCCTCCGCGAACCCCCTCTGGTTCTCGACCGGTGCCAGCCAAGTTTCGAGGAACTCTGCGCCGAAGGACACGATATGCCTGGCTCGAGCAAAATCGTGGGCGGGGAGCTCATCGAGTCCGAAGATCCTTCGGTTGGCAGCACGCATCGCCTCGTGGTCGAACGGCTCCCATCGGACGAACTGCCCCCCTTGGGCCTCAGTCCAGTCTCGAAAGAGGTCGGAGAAGGTCCCCGCCCCTGCTCCACTCAGGACGGCCAGGCGCCCTGGGGCAGCGAGGAGTGCTCGAACCAGACGCCCGATGGCATCGTCCCACGTGACCTTGACCCAGTCACCCGCCTCATTGCGCGCCATCGGGCCCGCGATCCGGTCGGGGTTATAGAGACCCTGCAGGGCGGCCTGCCCCCGCGCACACAACGCACCGCGGTTGACCGGGTGATCGGGGTTCCCCTCGAGCTTGATCGCCCGCGCTTCTCGGGTCGTGACGTGGAGCCCGCAGCCCGCTGAGCACTCAGTACAGGTGCTGGCATAGATGGTGGCCTTGCCGGGCACTTGATTCGGGTCCTGGACCAGATACGGAATGAGCTTCTCGACCTTGTCGGTCGAGCATCCTCCCAGTGCGGCCGACCCGACACCGGTCACGCCCAGCACCTTGAGGAACTTCCGGCGATCTAACCCACGGTCCACTTCAGCCATCGGCCTCCACCCCGATCAGTAGTGACACGTAGAGCAGTCCCTCGGAACATTGCGCTCCACGTGACAATTGATACAGAAACCCATGTTGTTCACGTCGTTGACCTTCCAGACCTGTGGCATCCGGGCCACGTCGCCATGACAGGTGCCGCAGGCCGTCGGTCCGATGGCGGCGACGTGGAGCATATGGGGAAAATGTGCGTGGCGGGCGAGCGTGTGGACACGAACCCATTCCAGCCGAGGGGCATCGGTACTGTCGCGCTCGTTGTAAAACGTTCGCAGTTTCCGGATCTCTGCGCGACCGCCGCTGTCTGAGCCTGCCACGACGAGATGACATCCCATGCAGGTCTGCACGGTTGGTATTCCGGGTTCGGTCGCGGTGCTCACTGAGTAGTGGCAGTACTGACAATCGATCTTGAACTGCCCGGCATGGATGTCGTGGCGGAAGAAGATGGGTTGTCGCGGGCCCTTGAGTGAGGCCGTGTCGGACGCTGACAGCATGGGCGCGGCGATCGAATCAGGCGCGGGGCGACCCGATTCCTGGGCGTTGCTCGGGCGACTGGTGACGACGACCCCGACGGCGAATCCCATCGTCGCAAGGGTACCGAGCACCGCGAGTTTTCGCATGCCTGACCTGCCCTGCCGTGGTGTGGAGTACGGGAGTTCACCCGGAAAACCGGGGGTTGAGCCGCCCAAAGATAGATACCGGCCGCGCGGAAACAAACCCTCTCGGCTAGCTCACCGGATCTTCGGGAGGCAGGCGGGTTTCAGGTGTCACCCCGCGACGTTCGAGGTAGCGCACGACTTCGAGCGTCATGGCCCGCAGGAGTGTCGCTTCACGACCGTCGAGTTGCGCACGGTAGACAATCTCCCGAAGGGACCTCATCACCTGGCTGTGCTGTCGCGTCTTGAAGAAATCAATGGCCCAGAGTGTTTCCTCCCAATCGGCGAAGAGCCGCTCGTATTGGTCTCCGGTCGCGGCATCGGCGTGCCGGCGGGGCCCCTTGAGGGGCTGCGAACCTCCCGTCCGAGCCAGCCACGACTCGTAACACAACACCCCGACCGCCTGCGCCAGATTCAGCGATCGGTAGCTGGGATTCGTGGGGATGGTCACCAAGGCGTGGCAGTGGTCGAGTTCATCATTGGTGAGGCCAGCCGCTTCTCTCCCGGCCACGAGTGCCACGTTCCCCAACAGGGCCTGCCCCGTCAACTCGATGGCGGCTTCCCGAGGCCGAAGCACGGTGCGCTTGGCGCGACGCTCCCTCGCCGTGAGCGCGATGGACCACACGCAGTCCGCCAGCGCCTCATCGAGGGTGTGGACGATGGTGAGTCGCTCGAGAATATCGGCGGTATTGTGGGCAATCCCTTCGATCCGGAAGGCGTCGAACTCCCGGGGAGAGACCAGCCGGACGCGCTCGATGCCAAAGTTCTTCGCGACGCGAATGGCAACGGCGATATTGACCAGATCCTGCGTCTCGACCAACACCAGG
This sequence comes from Gemmatimonadota bacterium, assembly GCA_003246755.1. Lineage (GTDB taxonomy): Bacteria > Gemmatimonadota > Gemmatimonadetes > Gemmatimonadales > GWC2-71-9 > SZUA-320. The sequence continues at coordinate 19,673 of QKDC01000088.1, forward strand.
ATCGGCGGAGGAGGAGAGGTCTGAGTACTCAGGTGGCGAAGGCCGTGTCGTGGCCACGCGACTGGAGGGCAAGCACCAGGCCTCCCTTGTCCGTCGCTTTCAGAAACGCCTCATGCGGCTCGACTTGCCCCGCGTCCACGAGGGCGAGCAGCGCGTCATTCATCGTCACCATGCCCGTCTTCCTCTGGGTCTGCATCACCGCGGGAATCTGGAAGGTCTTGCCTTCCCGAATGAGGTTTGCCACGGCAGGAGTCGCGATGAGGACCTCCCGGGCCGCCACCCTCCCACCTCCAACCCTGCGGCAGAGCACCTGCGCAATGACCCCTCTGAGGGTTGAGGCGAGCAGTACGCGCACCTGGGCCTGCTGGGTGGCCGGGAACTGGTCGATGATACGGTCGATGGTTCCGGCAGCGGTCGTCGTGTGCATGGTCCCGAGCACGAGGTGACCGGTCTCCGCCGTTTCCAGGGTCATCGAGATGGTCTCGAGATCACGAAGCTCACCGACCAAGACCACATCGGGGTCCTCCCGAAGACCGGCTCTCAGTGCGGATGCGAACGAGTGCGTGTGAGGACCCACCTCGCGCTGGGTCACGAGTGCCATCTTCCCGGCGTGAACGAACTCGATCGGGTCCTCGATGGTCAGGATGTGATCGCTTCGTGTCGCGTTGACGAGATCGAGGAGCGCGGCGAGCGTCGTGGACTTGCCGGACCCGGTTGGTCCGGTGACGAGAACGAGCCCACTCGCCAGAGCACCCAGCGCCTGGACCTCACGTGAAAGTCCCAACTCATCCGCACTTGGAACGGCAGCCGGAATCTGGCGGATCACGGCCGTTGGGCCTCGCCGGTCGCGGCCAGCGTTACACCGAAAGCGTCCGATGTCTGGGATTTCCCAGGCCCAATCCGCATCGCCCGAATGTGCCCAGGTCGAGGCGATCTCCGGAGGCATGATGGCCTGGATGAGTCGAGTGAGGCCTTCCGTCGTCAGCGCCTCGTCGTCCGAACGCTGCAGTTGGCCATCGCGTCGGAACACGGGGGGCTCACCCACCCGAAGATGCAGATCTGATGCTTCCCGTTCGAAGAGAAGCCGCAGAAGGCCCTCCATGTCCGCGCGCGCAGCGGCACGTTCGGCGGGGGTAACCGAAGGCAACCCCGTCCCGGGCGCGTCGCCAGGAACCTGCCCATTGCGCCGTCGTAGTACCGCCGTCCCGCCCGCCCCAGCCTCTGAGGGCTCGAGTTCAACATCGATGGGACCCATGGGGCCCTCGTAGGTGAAGTTGAGCCTGGCTGAGGGCCCCAGGAGTGGAGCCATGGAGGGGGGTGCGAGTTCTTTGATGAGGGCCGTGACCTGGATCTGATCGAGTACCTCCCGACTCACGGGACGCAAGGCACCTCGGCTCTCAATCTGCACCTGGTTCCCCGGTGTCAGGCGGAGACTATCACCACCGTGCACCACCAGGGCTTGCAGGAATCGGTCGAGTCTTGCCATGAAATCCTCGTCTATTCGAGCGGCCGCACGAAACGGACGTGCATGCGGTTGATCAACCGACTGCCCCCTTCCGTAAGAACTTCAAAGAAAGGTGAAACCGAGTTCAGATAGTCGACCGGTCTCGGCTCCTTGCGCCCGAAGCCAGGACGAGCATGACCGCGAATTTCTTCCCCAGTGGTGAGCACCAACTCCAGCGACAACACCGGTTCGGTCGGTCCTTCTCCCTCATCCTCTTCAGGGTTCCCTTCCTGCTGCAATTCGTTCACCTCGCACAGCACGGCGGCCACCGTAGCTTTGGAGAGCAGGAGGACTCCGCCATCGTCAAAGGTCAAGGGGAAGAATCCTTCTGAGCGGTTGAGCATCTCCAATGGGGTTTCACCGCCTTGGCGATAGGGCACCGCCCCGAGCAGGTGAATGTGCCCTGGCAGAACCTCGCCATCCCCCAGAGTGACCAAGGCCTTCACGCGACTGAAGCTCCCCCATTCGCTCATCCCGAAAGCTCGACTCCCGCCCGTCGTTCGTGGATCCTCAGGGCCTCCACGTGATCCGCCTCATCACCCAGGGTCAGGGCGGCTTCATGCAGGAGTTGACTCACGAGCCCAAGCACCGGCGCCTCGATCCCCACCTCGGCCATCAGATCACGTGCGATGCCCACATCCTTGTCGAGCAGGGCGAGTCGGAATGTCCGCGGCCACTCGCGCGTAAGCACCCGCTCCGGTATCAGGCGTTCGCTCACGAACGATCGGCCATTCGAGGCATTGATCACGTCCAGCGCCTTGCGGGGAGTGACACCCGCCTTCGCAAGCGTGGTCAGCGCCTCTCCCAGTCCGAAGAGATGCAAGGCAATCAGCGAATTGTGCACTGCCTTGAGTGCGTGCCCCGCCCCGACCGGGCCCACATGCTCGATACGCTTGCCGAACGCCTGAAGGATTGGGAGGGCTCTCGTGAAGGCCTCATCCGAGCCCCCAACCATGACCGTCAGGGTTCCCGCCGCGGCCCCACTGGTTCCACCACTGACGGGGGCGTCGAGGTACCCAACATCTTTGGCGACGAGCCCCTCGGCAATCTTCCTCGACGACGAGGGTATCCCCGAGGTCAGGTCGATGAGGAGCGATCCCGGCGCCAGGCCTTCAGCCAACCCATCGCCGTTCGTTCCCGCCAGGACCTCCTCGACTTCGGGAGAATTGGGAAGACAGGTGAACACCACATCGGCACCGACCGCTGCTTCTCGCGGCGACGCCGCAAATCCGGCCCCCGTCTCGGCAGCAAACGCCCGGGCGCGCTCGGCGGTTCGATTCCACACGGCGACCTGGTACCGCTCGGCGAGCCGCTGCGCGATGGGGTAACCAATCGCACCAAGGCCGACGAATCCGACTCGCACCGTCAGGCCCCGGATCGCTCGCCGAGTTGCCGATCGAGCATCAAGAGGCCCGGGGGGCTCTCACCAACCAGGCGGAGTCGCTCGACGATCGCCTCGCTGGACTTCTCCTCCTCCACCTGTTCGGTGAGGAACCACTGGAGCATCACCTGGGTGGTGGGATCTCCACTCTGGCCAGCCAGCTCGTAGAGTGACAGAATGCTCGCCGACACCTCCGCTTCATGCTTCGCCGCCGCCTTGAAGGCCGCAAGGGGTGTCTTCCAGGTCGTCTTCGGCCGCTCGACGGCCTGGAGAGAAACTTCCGCTCCTCGGTCGAGGAGATAGTCCATCAGCTTGAGTGCGTGACTGCTCTCCTCTTGTGACTGCAACCGCATCCACTTGGCAAAGCCATCGAGATTCTGCTGGGCGAACCAGACGGACATCGCGAGATAGAAGTGGGCGGCGTTGAATTCCTTCCCGATCTGATCGTTCATCGCCTTCTGTACCGCTGTAGACAACTTCATCGTGGTCTCCCTGGGACGTATTTGGAATTAGAGGATTCGGCGGCGGGCATGAAGGCCCGATCAGCCCCCGGAAGGTGCTGGCACCATGCAACACCGGTCAATCCCACCTGCCCGCCTGGCCTGAAACTAATGCGGTGTCCATCTTTGCCACGTGCGGAAACCATTCTCTGGCCCCCGGGTGGTCGGTGCGATCCTCGGCGGGTTGCTCGTGGTCCTCGTCGTGGGGCCCCTGGCGCGGTTGCTGTGGGAGGCTCCTCCCGGCACGATCGCCGAGGCGGCGCTCGACCCGGAGGTTCGCGATGCCGTGGCCCTCACGATCCTCACGGCCAGCGCCGCCACGGTCATCGCGGTCCTCCTCGGGATTCCTCTCGGTTACCTGCTCGCCAGGGCACGATTCCCGGGTAGCAGGTTCCTCAGCGGTCTTCTCGATCTCCCGGTCGTCATACCACATCCGGTGGCCGGCATCGCCCTCATGCTCTTTCTCGGCCGCCATTCGGCCATTGGAGGTGTCCTGGCCAAGCTGGGACTCGAAATCGTAAACCACGTTCCCGGAATCGTGGCGGCCATGCTCTTCGTTTCGGCACCGCTGGTGGTAAGCGGAGCGCGTGAGGCCTTTGCGTCGGTCGACCCCAAGCTGGAACGCGTTGCGCGCACACTGGGCGATTCACCGTGGGGAGCGTTTCGGCGGATCTCACTCCCCCTCGCCACACGCGGGATCCTTGCCGGGGCCCTCCTGGCGTGGGGCCGGAGTGTCTCCGAGTTCGGAGCCATCGTGATACTCACCTATCACCCTCGTGTCGCGAGCGTCCTCATCTACGATCGCTTCACCCTCTCCGGTCTCCCCGCCGCCGTGCCCGCCGCAGCCCTTCTGCTGTTGGTCGCGTTGGGGGTGTTTCTCCTCATTCGGGTCCTGGGACCGTCGGAGAGAGTGCACCGGTGATCCGCCTCGAAGGTGTGCGTCTCCAAACGGGCGGGTTCCGCCTGGAGGGCATCGACCTGGAGGTGCCGTCCGCCGGTTATGGCCTCATCATCGGTCCGACCGGCTCCGGGAAGACGACCCTGCTCGAGGCCATTGCGGGACACGTCCCGCTCACGAGCGGTCGAATCCTCCTCGATGACGAGGACGTGACCAAAGCGGCCCCAGAGCGCCGGAGAATAGGCTTCGTGTACCAGGGGTATCACCTGTTTCCACACTTCAGCGTTCGCGAGAATCTGACCTACGGGCTCGATCGTACTGGGGTCGCCCGAGACGAGGCCGTGCGGCGGGTCGACGAACTGGCGACCGTCCTCGACATTGGAGCGCTGCTTGACCGCGGCATCACCGGCTTGAGTGGAGGAGAGCAGCAGCGCATTGCCCTCGCACGCGCCTTGGTCCCGCGCCCCCGCATCCTCCTGCTCGACGAACCCTTCGCGGCGGTCGACCACTCAATGCGGAGGATCCTGCGCAACATGCTGGCCGACCTTCGCGAGCGTGAACGCGTGACCACACTCCACGTCACCCACGATGTCGGCGATGCCCTGCGACTCGGCAGTATGGTGGCTGTGCTCGCCGGAGGACGCGTGGCCCAGTCCGGGCCCCCAGAGCATGTCTTTCGCAATCCTATTTCACCCTTCGTCGCGGATTTCCTCGGTTCCGGAACCGTCCTTCGCGGACGCATCGATCGCCTGGACACCGCTGTGGACGAGCACGCTGAGAGTGGCAACAACCCGCCCAGATTCCGAGCGGTATTCGTGACCCCCGACCTGCAGCTGGATGTCGTGGCGGACCACGTCGGTGAAGCACACGTCCTCATTCGCCCCGAGGATGTGCTCGTCTCGAAAACCGAACTGCCGGGGTATCCCCGAAACCGATTCTGGGCCGGCATCACCCGCTTGGAGCGTGAGGGACCCGTTGTGACCGTTCACCTTCGAACCGGCGAAACCGACTTTCGGGCGTTCCTCACTGCCTCCACGATCCATGAGCAGGGGTTGAGGAGAAATGACCAGGTGGCCGTGGCGATGAAGGCAACGGCCGTGCACGTCTTCTGAACCGTTCTACTCTCCCGAGGGCTTGACCAGCCGGCCCGGCCGGATCGACTGAGACCCGAAACGATTCTGGATCTGGTCGACCGTTTCAGCGAGCCGTCGATCCCGATCGGTCTCCAGCGCTCCACCCTCTTCGAAGAATCCGAGTTGCTCCGGTCCGTCCGCGCTGGTGAGGTGAGAGAGACCGACACCGAGCAGCCGCACGGGAACACGACGAGCAACCCTGAGTTTCCGAAGCAAGTCCTGGGCGATCGCAAGGATCGGTCTGTCACTGGAAACCGGCACGGGAATCGTGCGTGATGCATTGCGGGTCCGGAAATCGTGATCCCTCAGTTTCAGGGTGATGGTCCGTGCCCTCAACCCTGAGTGTCGGAGGTCACGGCACACCGCCGCCGTGAGTCTGACGAGGATCGTGCCGAGGTCGTCATCGGAATCGATGTCGGCGTCGAACGTCGTTTCATGGCTCACCGACTTCGGTTCCGACCGTCCCACGACGTTCGCACTCGCAACCCCTCGCATGCGATCGTACAGCCAGTCGCCCGTGCGTGGACCCAACCATGATCGGAGTCCCTCTCGATCAATTCCCAGCGCATCCGCGACCCGCACGAGACCCTTGCACCGGAGCTCCTCCGCGAGTCGGGGGCCCACACCAGGAATGGCCTTCAAGTCCAGGCCCGCCACGAAGGCCGCCTCTTCACCCGCAGGTACGATGTGCACTCCCTGACCCGGCCCATCGATACGCGGTTTGGCCACCTCGACCGCGAGCTTGGCAATCAGCCGATTCGTTCCACCACCGATCGACAGGGTGAGTCCGGTGCGCTCCTGGACGTCGTGTCGGATGCGCCGCGCGGTGTCGTGCAGCGGTTCATGACGGTAGAGCGCCTCGGTGCCATCCAGGCCCAAGTAAAACTCATCGATGCTCGCAGGTTCGACGATCGGTGACCATTCCATGAGCACCCTCCGAACCTCCTTGCTCTTCCGAGAGCACTCCCCTCTGGGGACCGGGGCGAAGAAAGCGTCCGGGCAGAGTCGTTCGGCCTGCGCGATCGGCATGGCCGACCGGACCCCGAAGGCGCGCGCTTCATAGGAAGCGGAACAGACCACCCCTCGTGATCCTCGACGGCCTCCAACGATGAGAAGCGGTGCACTCCCGGCTCCTTCGGGGTCCACCATCCGTGCGACGGCACAGAACATGGCGTCGCAATCGGCAAGCAGGACTCGGTGGCTCACGAATTCACACTCCGGAGATGCATACCAGGAAGGATAGACCCGAGGGGGCCGCTGGTGGGAATTGTGGCACCTGTTGACGCGTTACAGTAAACATCGTAACTTGCTAGACAGCAAGCAAGGCATCTAAAGTACTGTGGAATAGGCACAAATGACCTCAACACGACCTGCCACCGCCACTCCCCGAACCGACCGGGAACGGAATTCTGCCCGCAGCCGCGAGGCCATTCTCGACGCGGCTGAGCAACTGTTCGCCGAGCGGGGGTACGACGCCACGAGTCTGATGGAGGTCGGCAATCTCGCCGGAGTATCGCGAGCGACGCCTGGGTACTTCTTTGGCTCGAAAGCCGATCTCTATTTCGCGGTTCTCGAACGGAGTTTCACCGGTGCCCGGGCGGCCGTCCTCGAGGGGCGCGACAGGGCGCTCGCCAGTCATGAACCTCCGGAGACGGTGCTGGCGGGTGTGATCCGTGACTACTTCGACTTTCTGTCCGCTCGGCCCGCTTTCGTCAAGTTGATGGAGCGGGCTGCGTTGGATGATGGCCCCGAGTGGGATGGACCCAATCCCGGTGCCGAGGCGGGCCAGGAGGCGCTCGCCGCGATTGTGGAACAACTCGGTTTCGACGCGGGTCACTCGCAGGAAGCCGCACACCTACTCATCAGCATGATCGCGTTGTGCTGGTTCCCCATGATTCACGCCGACACCATATCCAAGTCACTCGGCCTCGACCCGAACGCTCCTGATTTCGCCGACGAGCGCAAACGTCACGTCGTCGACCTGATACTGCACGGCGTCGTGGAACGCCTCCGGGCTACGCATCCATCGGTCGCCCCTACCTTGACGTCCTCGGAGTAACCCCATGCCCGACACCATCGCCGCACCCACCCAGGCCCCTGCGCCTCTGGAAGCTGAAAGGCAACCGAACCCTCCGGTCGTCAGCGAGGAGGAAGCGCGCGAGGTCGCCGAAGCCGCGCGTGAAGCGGAATGGAATGACAGTTTCGTCAAGGAACTCTTCGAGGGTCATCTCCGACTCGACCTGATCCATCCTTACCCCGAACCAACTTCAGAGGATGTGGCCAGGGCGAAACCGTTCCTCGACCGACTCGAGAAGTTTCTCCTCGAACACGTCGATGGCGACCAGATCGATCGTGAAAGGCATATCCCGGATGAGGTGGTTGACGGCCTCCGCGAAATGGGCGCCTTCGGAATCAAGATTCCGACTGAATACGGAGGGCTCGGACTGAGCCAGCTGATGTATACCAGAGCGATCGCCCTGGTCACGAGTTGGGATGGCAGCTTGACCGCCCTGCTCTCGGCGAGCCAGTCCATCGGGGTGCCCGTGCCACTCAAGCTCTTCGGAACCGAAGCCCAAAAACAGAAGTACCTCCCACGGATCGCCAAGGGTGCCATCTCGGCCTTCGCCCTCACCGAGTCGCATGTGGGATCAGATCCGGCGGGCCTCAGCACCACCGCGACGCTGAGCGAGGACGGCACTCACTATGTCTTGAACGGAGAGAAGCTCTGGTGCACCAACGGTCCGGTGGCCGAGGTCATGGTCGTGATGGCGAGGACAGGACCCAAGAGCATTTCGGCGTTCATTGTCGAGGCCGAATGGGAGGGGTTCGAAGTCGTGAGTCGTCTCGACTTCATGGGTCTCCGCGGAATGCAGAACGGCGTGTTGCGATTCACCAACATGAAAGTCCCGGTGGAGAACTTGTTGTGGGGTGAGGGGAAGGGATTGAAGCTCGCCCTCATCACCCTCAATACCGGTCGGCTCACCATCCCCGCGGGGTGTGCGGCGGGTGCCAAGCGCGCAGTGGAAATCGCACGCGCCTGGGCGATGGAGCGGGTGCAGTGGGGCCAGCCGGTGGGCAAGCACGACGCGATCGCGCAGATGATCGGCCGCATGGCGGCCAACACCTTCGCCATGGACGCCGTGGCCGACCTGGGCTCCCTCCTGGCCGACCGGCCCGACGCGGACATCCGTCTCGAGGCCGCGCTGGCGAAACTCTTCAACACCGAGACCGGATGGCACCTGGTCGATGACCTCCTCCAGATCAAGGGCGGGCGCGGATACGAAACCGCCGACAGTCTCCGATCACGTGGAGATCGACCTGATCCCGTGGAGCGCATGATGCGCGACTGGCGGATCAATCTGATCTTCGAGGGGTCGAGCGAGATCATGCGGCTCTTCATTGCTCGCGAGGCAGTGGACACACATCTCCAGGTGGCGGGCGCCCTGATCAACCCCAAGGCCTCCGCCAAGGAGAAGTTCACGGCGTTGCTCAAATCCGCGGCGTTCTATGGGCGGTGGTACCCCGGGCTCTGGTTCGGTTGGGGTCGTTGGCCGCGTTATTCCGAGTTCGGGGCGCTCGCGACGCACATGCGCTTCGTCAATCGCGCATCACGCAAGCTGGGTCGCTCGGT
>QKDC01000036.1 GCA_003246755.1 Gemmatimonadota bacterium
CGGAACGGATGCGGTCGTCCTGCAGATCCCGGAGCCTCGGATCAGCCAAGACGGCCTCGATCCCCGTCGCATTGTCGTCGGCGGTGTTGGGCCGGAAGACAGCCTCCACGACATCGCCGTAGGCGGCGGGATCGGTCCGCTGGATGACCGCCTCCGGGTTGGCAAGCATAGTCCGCAGCGCCTCGAGATCGAAATCTACCCGCGACAGCGTGACCTCCAGCAGGGTCAGACTCTCCTGGAGTTCGGCCCTAAGCTCGACCAAGGCGGCTTTCCGGGCCGCGCGCTCGTTTCGCCCGTCCCAGGCTGCGTCGAGGGCGAAGGCGAGAAGGATGGAAATCACGATCACGGCGCCTTCGCCGAGGATACGGGGCCAGGGGATGCGGGGAGTTCGGCTGTCGGTCATCGGTACTCAGTCGGATGTTGGTGAACAATGACGTTGGGGCCCCTGAGCAGGAGGACTCGTCAGGTCCACGTCGAATGCCGGCAAGAGCCCCGACTGGCGTGCTGCATGTCACGCCGAATCGCGCAACGCGATGAAAACACTCATTCCCGGAATGACCGTGGACTCCGTTGAACGGACCTCGGCCGCCATCTAACGAATCGCGATTCTGCTGCGCGGCCTGCATTCGCACCCGCGCAGCGTATCCATCAGTCCTCCCGTGACGGAGCAATTCCCTGTTCGACGACTCGCCGGTTATGGGGCGCCCTGCCCGAGCTCGGCCTCCAGGGACCGCATCGCCCGATCGAGCTCCTCCACCAGCCGGTTGATCTTCACCTCTGCGTCTCGAACCCAGCCGCTTCGGAGGCTTAGGTAGTTCCTCACGCTGCTCCGCACAGCCAGGGGCACGTGCACCTCCACAGGCCCACTACCCTCGGCAATCGAAGATCCGTTGCCGGGTGGAATCAACCGATATAGCAGGCCCTCGAGAGCGGCGTCGTCTTCGATCAACGGAAGGACGCGATCGTACGCGAGGGACCGCGCCATCATCTCGACTTCATGGAGATCGTCGTACGAGTTTCTGAGCCCCGCGAGATCTCGCTTGAGATCAGCGTTACTGAGGGCACCGAGGCCACCCGAGGCAATGAGTGCGTCGAGTGCTCCCGTCGACGGATCCGACGTGGGAACGAAAATGAACGCCTGCATCAGTACGCTGTCGGAGACGGCGACGCGTGAGGCACCGTTCGATGCCGCCAAGGCGGCGAGGAGTTGGTCGATGCCGGCCTGTGCCCTCCGATGTTGATCACGCCGATCCTCGAATTCCCCACGGTTCGCCGAGAGTTCCCGTGCGACGTTCAGGAGTTCTGCGCGGAGCTCGTCCAGTGCGCTTCGGCTCCCCCACCAAGCATCGAGGCCAAAAGCGATGAGGATACTTGCGATGACAGCTAGGCTCTCTATGGCGAGACTTCGCACGGACCGCGATCGCATGACATCCAGCTCGGCTGAGGTATCTTGGGACAGGGCGAGAGCCTAGTCGAGCGCTGCTCGTGAGCCTCAGAAGGTCAAGACCAATCCGCTCGCAACCCGGACAGCTAGGCACACACTGGCAGTCTCTTACGAGCCGAAGGAGACCCGCTCCACAAAGCCATTGACCTGAGGACGAATCGATTGGGCGGCACTTTCCGCTCCCGACCTTCCAGTCTACCTCGACAGCACCACTTCCTTGTCTAGACGGCGGCGTTCAACCGTAAGCGTCGAAATACGAGGATATGCCCTGCCAGCGCCAACTGTACCAATACCGTTGGCAGCCAGACGTACGGGAACAGACCGGGCAAGGTGTTGGCCGGGCCCTCTGGAAAGACGTGGAACGGGCCTGGTGCCGCCAACACCGCAATCGTCACGATGTTCAGAAGCAGCAACAGTCCCATCACGTTCCATAGCCAGATCAAAGCACGCGGGACCTGGAAACGAGCCACAAGCGGGCCAAGCACGATCGCGCTGAGCCCTGTGATGATGTCGAAATTCCACCCCGAGTACGTCATGATCTCGGGGATGACGTCTTCGGTGGCCAGCCGGTGGAGCAAGAGTTCCACCGGAACACGGAAGACCTGGAAGCCAATCAGCCAGCTGATAGACAGAGATTCCGCCAGTCGGCCGCCAACTGCAGTTATCGATAGGTAAAGTGTGATAGCAGTCACGCCTGCCACCACCGGCATCGGTCGAGGCATTGGTATGTACTGATTCAGGATGCCAGACCAGGCCAGGGCACCCGGTACCACTAGATACGCGCCCACGGCGAAGGCGATGAAACGGCCAGGTCGAATCATGCCTCCGTGTCGAACCGTGGCAGCCCCTGCAACCCCAACCGTCGTCGCAACCAAGGCGACAAACAACATGCTCGTCGTCAAGGATCCCTCCATGACACCTCCAAGAGGTCACCGCCATCGTCTCACGGATCGGCATTCTGCAGGCGCTGGCATCGTTGTATGGGAGTCTCTTAGGTCGGTGACAAACCGATCCGACAACGGCGAACTCTCCCACAGCCTCCTGAAGGCCGGAGACCGATATGCGTGGAGCACGAACGCCAAAGTGACCAGAAACATCTACGGGCGGCGGAGATCAGGGATACGGCCACTGCAAGCCCGGAAAGCGTTGGCTCCAAGGCGCCTAGGTTCATCAGCATCGGTTCGCTATCCTAGGGGCACTGTCTAACGTCGCGGAATTCTGCTGCGCGGCCGGTCCGCGAACAAGGGAAGCGTACCTACCGGCCGATCCGTGCCAGCAGTAGTTCCTTGGTGGGCAGTTCCGACGCCCGCGTTCCTGCTGGCTCTGGCCCGATTCGACAACCCAGGTTCGGAACTTCCGCACTGAATCGCAGAGGCGATGGAGATGACCATGCGTACGCACCGACTGGGATCTCTAGCTGCCGAGGGCCTCATGGTCCTCCTAGGCGTCCTAGGGGCGTTCGTGCTTGAGGGATTGCGCGATGATCGTGAGTTGGCCCGCGAAGTTAGGCAGGACCTGGGTAGCATAGAGGACGAGTTGCGCCGGAACCGCGTCGGCGTCGCGGTGGAGATCGGGACCCTGGGCCGAGTCGTTGCAGGGGGAGAGGCCCTGATACACCAGATGGAGTCGGCGCGCGACGGGTCGGTCCTTGTCGTCCCCGATACGCTCCTCTTCCTAGGCACATATTGGCACCCCACGTACAACGCCTCGCTTGGAGCCGTCGAGGCACTCTTGGCTTCCGGACGACTCAGTGAGATTGCCGATCCCAATCTCCGCCTGGGCCTCGCCGGCCTGAACGAGGTCGTCGCCGACGCGTTGGAGGAGGAAGAGTTCGCGCGAGCGGTTTCCGTCGAGAGCTTGGGCCCAGTCCTCGATGACCTCGTCGGCTTGCCCTTGTTCGAGGACATCCTTAGTGACTTCTTCGGAGGAACGGGGGAGGGAGCATCACCCCAAGCCCGGGCGGCCGAACTGCCGATCCCCAGTTCCGGTACAGTCGAGATTGTGACCACGCGGAAGGTCCGGAACTTGGTCGTACGGCGAGTGGCCTGGCAGCGCGCTGCGATCGGCGAGTTCCGGCGACTCGATAGACATCTCGGCGACCTTCTGGGACTGCTTGAGAACGAATTGAGGTAGCACCCCACCTCCCACTCTTCCGGGAACTGCCTAACGGATCTGTAATTGTGCTGCGGGAACTGGGCGGCCACGGCAACCCCGCGAGGTCGCGTCAATAAGTGTGTAAACGTCTCAGCCGGCGACCTTCCGCTGCTGGGTGCCGACGGGCTTCCCGTCCTCGAACTTCCTGCGGTCGAACACGTCCATGAGCAGGGAAGCGCTTTGCGGCCGTCGTGCGGAGGCGAACGGGTTCTCCACCACGTTGGTCGTCCTCAGGTGCTTCCAATGCTCCTCGGGGAAATCATAGAACGTCACCATCCTCTCCCAGTCCTGCTCGAGCGTGGCCACGGCCTTCGGGTACCATGGGTCGTAGCGTTTCTTGAACGCTTCGCGGGCCTTCAGTGCCGCCGCTCGCGTCGGGGCGTACCCCACGGTCCGGAGCAACTCCTTGGCCTCCGTCTGTTCCTGCTTCGGAAGCCGGTCCAAAACGTTCCTCATCTTGTGATTCCAGCACCGCTGCTCCGCTGCCTTCGGCCACACCTGCCTGGCCGCCGCCCAGATCGCCGGGTTGAACGGCGTGGTCCAGGATTCCGGCTTCTCCCGGTAGCCTGACGCGATGGCCAAGACCTCCGTCGTGCCGTCTCGCATGGCGCCGATCACCACCAGCAGGGCCGCCTTGTCCCGCTCAAGCCCGGCCTTCACGTGATCCCGTCCGCCCACGCGTACACCACCTCGCGGTCCTTCCGCGGGCGCCGACTCCAGGCCTCGAAGTCCTGCGTCCAGCCCTCGCGAAGCCGACGCATCGTCGCCTTCGACAGCGGCGCCTTCTCGCCCAGCAGCCCTCGCATGGCCAGTTCGAATCCCCCTCCGCCAGCCCGTGCAGGTACAGCTCGGGCAACAGCGCCCCCACCTCCCTCGTCCGTCGTGCAAACAGCGGCAACATCCGGCTCTCGAACCGCTCCTCAAGGCCCCGAACCGGGGCCGACGCACGGTGATCGTCCCGAGACTCGTCACCAGGTGCCTCGGGTTCCCGTATCCGTTCCGGTAGCCCTCCACCCCGTCCGGCCGTCTTCCGTTCCGACTTCGCTCGACCCAGCAGCTCGGTAACCTCCTGCTCCAGGATCTCCTGGATGAGCTCCTGCGCCTTCTGCCGTACGAAGCCCTCCAACACCTCCCACGTCGGCGTCGTGGACCCACTCCCTTGCCTTCCGCTATCCTTCCTCACGAGGCGAGCCGCCGAATCGTTACCAAGCAGCGCCTACCAGCGACTCGCCCGCAGGATCGAAGGCGTGTGGTACGAAAGCCCCCCGCAGCTTCGTCGTGAGTTGCTCAGCATTGGCTTCGAAGTCCGCTCTCACCACCAACAACGTCCTTCGCAGGGCCCCTCTGTTGGACCGCTCGGCCCACCAGGCGTCGACTGAGAAAGGGATGAGGATGCTGAAGACGCCCGCGGTGAAGCACGCTTCCGGGCCATCGGAGCCCCGCGGCGACAACAGCAATTCCTTGTTTAAGTCGTCTCCGGCTCAGCCTGGCACCAAGGCCAGGTGCGCCCCCACCGGGTCCCGAATCACCGCGTACACGAGGTCGTCGCCGGAGCCACTCGACCGTACTACCTCGCCTCCTCCCTCTGCGGTGCGACGGAGACTCTCGGCCAGGTCACCAACAGGCAGGTAGATCATCCAAGCAGGCGGAAGGCCGCGGTTCACGCCGCGCGCATGACACACTCCTGCTACTGCGCTCCCATCATTCGATGAAAGGACGTAGTCCGAATATCGGCCGCCTGTATCCTCCATCTCGAACTCTCGCGCAGACCATCCGACCACGGCTTCGTAGAAGTCCCTCGTTCCGACAGCATCCGGCACCGTGAGATCTAGCCATGAGATCCTGCCCACCCCTTCCGCGGACTCGGAAGACGCATCGTCAGTCTTGGGGCTCCCGTCCGAGGGGGCAGCCGGGATGATGCCGAAGGCGGCCCCATTCAGATCGTGCAGCACGGCCCATTGGCTCTGCCCGCGCTCGTTCCTGTGATGCATCAGCTCATAGCCGCCCCGCTCCTGAGCCCGCGCCACGCTCACGGCTACGTCCAACACCTGGATGTGCGGCATCCACTGGAGTGGGAGATGGTCGTAGGCCGCAAGCCGCTCTCCAACGCCGATGATCGGGATCCCCGCATTGTTCAGCAGATCGTCACGCCAGAGGGGAGCCTCCCCGGTGCTCAGAATGCGCGAGTAGAAGGCCACTACTCGTTCGTGTTCAGGGACGGCGATGTCGGCGCTGAGGACTCGACCGACGAGGGGGGCACTTGAGGCAGTCACGACTTATGTCCTTGGCTTTGCGATCCGCGCTACAGGATAGGGCCGAACCACTTCGGATTTCTGCTGCGCGACCACAATGCCTCCCCCGGGTCGCGAAGTGCAAGCCGAATGACCTCGGCCCCTGAGCGTACCGCGTCACGAGCCCGGAAGAGCACCCACCATGTTGTCGAGGACCGCCATGAGCTCCTTCAGCCGCATAACGTAGGTGTCGGCCTGGAACCGCTTCCGAGCGATTGTGGCCATAGCCACCGGGTCGGTTCTCACAGCCTCGCGGCCCCATCCGAGCGGGCTCGCCGCTCGCTCCGGGGGGAGTGGTCGGGGCGGTTCGGGTTGGTCCTCGGTAAGTGAGTTCACTTTGTTGAGCCCGTGCAGTGACCGGCACTTCCTAACGGACTCGGAATTCTGCTGGCGCGGCCCGGCCGCTGACGAGGCGCAGACCACAAGTCGACCTACCGCAAGCGCCTACTCGCACCGAAGCGAGCGAAGTAGAGCGTAGTTCAGGTCTCCAGAGAAGGTCGGTGACCAACCCCGAAGCCACCCGCGCAGCAGCAATTCCCTGTTAGGAAGCTCGCGACAGTGCTCAAGCGCCTGGCGTAGCGCGAGCCGCCAGGGGCTTGCGCCTTGTTCGTTCATTGGAACCTAAGTCATATTGCGGGTTATACTTACACAATTGAAGCCACAAGTGTCCATTCCATGAGGAGGTCGGCATCGAGACGCATGCGACCAACAAGGCACAGCTCACCAAACAGATTCAGGAGCGAATGGAGAGCGTTGGGAAGCGCTTCCAAGAGCTCGAGCTCACTGCCATGAAGGCCGGTGAGGTCAATGCACGAGCCAAGATCGAGAAGGCTCGACACGCGATCACGGAGAAGCGCGACGCGGTTGAGCGGCGGTTACAGGCCGTACGCAAAGCAACGGACTCAGCGTTCGACGAGGCGAGAGAAGGTGTCGTCGCCGCTTGGAGCGAGTTGAACGAGGCGTTTGAGAAGGCCCGGGACGAACTTGAGGGCGTGACCACCTAGGCCCTTCGCCCTAATAGATCGACGCCCCAGCAGCCCGTCGGTTGCTGGGGCGTCTTGTATCTCAGAGGCTTCCTACTCGGGTACGGAGACGCGAGACGATGAGCTTCCTAACGGATTTGGAATTCTGCTGCGCGGACTACTAGGTGACAAGGCTGTGGGCTACACACTCACTGGCCACACACGCCTAACCGGTACAGAAGGGAGCGAAGTCGACCGCTGGACACGTGCCTAGGCAGGTCAGAGACCAATCCTCTGGACCTCCCGCGCAGCAGCAATTCCCTGTTAGCTAGCCCTGCTCCCCCAATGCCTTCTGGACTGCGAAAACGGCTTCCAGCAGGATGTTGGCGAAGGAACTGGAACTGTCGGCTCGGTCTCGGTCGAGGTACAGGAGACTCCCGAAGCTTGGCGCGGCAATGACGTCGGGAAGCGCACGCAGGGCGGCCGAGCGTTGTTCGGGTGATCGAGGAGAAAATAGCGACTCAAGGTCGAGCCGCGTTGCGAGATAGGTCTGAACGTCACGCGCCACAAAGTCACGTTCCCTCTCCTCAACCACGGCAAGCCGAGCTCGCTCCCCGCCGAATGCCATGAGCGCTCGACGCAGGTCATCCGATCTGATGAGACTTAGGCGCCCCGTTGTCAGCAGGTCGTCGAGCACGGGATGGCTAGGCGTGTAGTAGCGCCAGTTCATCGTCCACATCACAGCGGCCGCCAAGCTGTCGAGGTCTGCGCTCCGCGCGGCCCCGCTGTGTACCTCGCTGAGGAAGTCGATGGCGGCGAGTTTCTGTGCGCGCTCATCCTGATCCGCTTCCAACTCCCGGACGTCGACGGCGAACTCCACACGCAGTGCCGCGAGAATGTCGCGTTCAGTTCCGCGGTCCGCGACGTACTGCCGGCCTGCATCTGCCGCGAGAGCCAGCAGAATACCAACGACAATCGTCAAGGCCTCCGCCGCGCGGCGCCGCCATCGCGGCTCTGACTCCTCACCCTCCGTCATACAAGCACCTCGACCCTAGGGCTAGCTAACGACTTTGGATTTCTGCTGCGCGAGCAAGATGCTGAGCCGGAATTGTGAGGTGCAAGCCGAACAACTCCGGACCACACAGCCTACCGCGGCAGCAGCAAATCCTTGTTAGACCGAAACGATACCAGCCTTCGCACGGAGCCTCCGCGTACCTTGAATCCGGCACTATCGGACGTGCTGGAATGTCGCGTTATCTGTCCGCGGATGGGTGGCAGAAGAGGAAAGTCGGGTCGGTGCTAGAAGCCGATCCCTCGAACTGAACGCCAGTCATGAACAATGTGAAACCGTCCTCACCGAAAGCGACGTTCGAGACGCGGTCGCCGGGGACGAACGAGCCGAGATGGGTCCCGGTAGCGTCCAGAACTAGCACCCCGCGCCTGGACGCCGCCGCATAGAGGCGTCCGTCCTGATCCACGGCAAGACCGTCGGCACCACCATCGTGGAAGACGCGGCCTTCGGAGAGTCTCCCGTCCGCTGCGATGTCGTAGGACATGATGACGCCAACTGCCGAGACGTAGAGGGTCTGCTCGTCCGGCGATAGCGCCACTCCATTCGGTCGTCGCAGGTCGTCCACAACACGATCGACGGAGCCGTCGGGCGCGAGCCGGTACACGCCGTCCACATCGAGCTCTTTGCCGGGATCTTCGTCCCGCTCCTCAAGCCCATAGGGAGGATCGGTGAAGTAGATGTCGCCCGTGCTGCGCACGACGAGATCGTTGGGAGAGCTCAGACGTTGGCCTCTGTACGCGTCTGCAAGTGTCGTGAATCTCGGCTCCGGGTTCTCCCAGTCGGCGTCGAGTCGGGCGATCCGCCGGTCACCGTGCTGCGCGATCAGCAGCGAGCCATCGGGTCCGATCGCCAGTCCGTTGGAACCTTTCTCTCCGCCTCTCGCCACCTCGCCCGTGTAGCCGGCCGGTTGCAGCCAGAGAGACTCGCCGCCGCTGCCGGACCAGCGGTAGATGATGTTACTCGGAATCTCGGAATAGAGAAGCGCATCTAGCTCGTCCACCCACACCGGACCCTCAGTCCATTCATGACCATCGACCAGGAGCCTGATCTCGGCATCTACCGGTACGACCTGATCGAACATCGGGTGAAGCCGCTCGATGGTGCCAACCGTCGGGAATTCTTGAGAAGGCTCAGTGCGCGGACTTGGATCACCCGACCAGCACCCGAGTGTCGTGCCGATTAGAATGCCTGTCACCGCCATTCTATGCATGAAGCATTCCCCTAGGGCCGGTCCGCTACCGTGACGTCAGGACTCACGGCGGTTACCCGTTAGGATCACACCGGGTTTCGGTCTAACGGATTGGAATTCTGCTGCGCGACCAACTTGCTCCCCCGCCGTTGTGAGGTGCAAGCCGAACAACGACGGACCAACGTGTTCACCGCGTCAGCAGCAATTCCTTGTTAGAACGCAGGCGACTCTATTTGAACTCGCCCGAGCGCCTATCCAAGGAAGCTCGGGCACCCTTAGTGTGCGACTCCGGTTTCTGCCTCAAATGCGGTGACGAAGTCCGGGTGATACCTGA
>QKDC01000045.1 GCA_003246755.1 Gemmatimonadota bacterium
GCCCTTCGCACCGTCGCGCCGGTCACCCCCCTCGTTCGGTGCGAGCCCTTGTCGGACACCACGGGCGTGCCCGTGTGGCTCAAGTGCGAGCAGTTCCAGCCGATCGGGGCCTTCAAAGTGCGGGGGGCGTTTACCGCGATCACCCGGTTGGAGGAATCACACCGCGCACCTGGTGTCGTGACCCATTCGAGTGGGAACCATGGACAAGCCGTCGCTTTCGTTGCCCGGCACCTGGGCATTCCCGCGACCATCGTCATGCCTGAAACCGCGCCGAAAGTGAAAGTAGACGCCATTCGAGGCCATGGCGCGGAGATCGTTTTCACCGACCGGGTGGCCACGGCGCGCGCACAAGCCGCCGAGGAGATCGCCCGTACGCGTGGTCTGAGGTTGGTGCCCCCGTATGACGATTCAAACATCATCGTGGGCCAGGCCACCTGCGCCCTGGAGATCCTCGAGGATCGCCCCGATCTCCACACTCTCCTGGTCCCCGTCGGTGGTGGCGGGCTCCTGGCTGGTACGGCGGTCGCAGTTCAGGGTCTCCACGCCGAAACGCGGGTGGTGGGGGTTGAGCCGGTCGGAGCACCGAAGCTGTCGCGAGCCCTGTCGGCCGGTGCTCCGGTGGCAACCGAAAGGGCCGACAGCATTGCAGACGGGCTACTACCCCTTTCCATCGGGCGACTCACTTTCCAGTACATTCAGCCAGTCGTGCGCGACGCGCTGTCCGTAACGGATGAGGAAATCGTTTCGGCAATGAAACTGCTCTACTGGCAATGTGGGTTACGTGTCGAACCTTCCGGGGCCGTCGGTGTGGCTGCCCTCCAGGGGGGGCACATGCGTCCGACGGGCCCGACGGCCATCGTCCTCAGTGGTGGCAACGTGGATTCCGATCGCTTTCGAGAACTAGTTTCCTGAATGACGTCGTCCGCACGCATTTTGTTCGCCCATGACGACCGGGCGTTCGGGCGCACCCTGACCTGGCTCCTCACTGAACACGAGTATCAGGTCACCAGCACCGGCACGGGGCCGGGCCTCTTCGAGCCACTCGGCAACGAGTTGTGGGATCTGCTGGTGCTCGAGAGTGCATCAGGTGTCGATGGGCTTGATCTTCTCGGGAGAATCAAGAGCGACGAACGGTTTCAGGACCTCCCGGTGCTCCTGCTCTCCACACTCCCACCGGAGGAGGGATCGGTAGAGGCGTTCGGACTCGGTGCGGCCGACTTTCTCGCCCCTCCGTTCCGGGCCAGGGAGATTCTGGCACGAATCAAGGCCCACCTGCGGGCCGGGCGGGCTCTCAATCGGGCGCGAGCAGAGGCACGTTCGCGCTCCGAAATGGTGGGGATCCTGCGGGAGATCGCGAGTTCTCTCACGCCTGAAGAGATCTATCAGATCCTGGTTCGACGAGTGGCCCAGGGGCTGGGCATCTCCAAGTGCTCTATCCTCCTCAAGACCCAGGACCCCACCAGGGCAGTCGTCGTGGCCGCTTTCGAGAACCCGGTACTCCGGAACCTTCGCGTTGATCTCGATCGGTATCCAGAAATCCGACGCGCGCTGGACACCGGCGAGATCGTCTTGAGTGACGCTGTGGATTCGGATCCGCTCTTCAGTGCGACTCGGGAGGCATGGAGGGAGGAGGGACAGGCCGTCGAAACGACCTCGACCCTCGCGATTCCGTTCACGGTTGGTGATGAACCGCTGGGGGTGTTCTATCTCCGTACGAGTGGCGAGGATACGGTCCTCAACCAACTCGACGTTCAATTTGCGGATCAGGTCATCAAGTCGGCCGTGACTTCCATCGAGAAAGCCTACCAACTCAAAGACGTCGTCGAGGGACACCGACAGTTGCGTGAGTTGGCCGACACTGACCCCCTCACTGGGCTCGCCAACCGACGGGCCCTCGAGAGGCGACTCCTCCGCGACCTGGAGCAGGCAGCCAAGTACTCGACGGTTCTCAGCTGCCTGATGATCGACGTGGACCACTTCAAGCAGACCAATGACACTTTCGGGCACCAGATGGGAGACCTCATTCTCTCACAACTGGGCAGGCTGTTGAAACGCGAACAGCGTGCCATTGACATGGTCGCACGAGTTGGCGGGGAGGAGTTCTGCATCCTGCTTCCCCTCACCGGGCCCAATGGGGCGAGGATTCTCGCGGACCGAATTCAGCGACGCGTCAATGCTGAGCGGTTCGGTGATGAGCACCAACCCGTCCAACTGACCGTCAGCATCGGCATCGCGAGTTTTCCGGACGATCGGGTGCGGGATGGGGCCACACTGCTCCAACTTGCGGACATGCACCTCCTCAAGGCCAAGAGTGATGGCCGCAACCGCTCGAGGGACTGAGACGATGAGCCTTGGTTTTTGTCTTCTGTTGGTGGTCGCACAGGATCCGCTTGCGGTCCGACCGGACTCGGTTCATCCGGGCCACGACGCCTTGCGCTACCAGGTCGCGCTTCAACTACCAGATTCTGGATCACAGATCACCGCATCGGTCGCGATCGGATGGCGATTGACGTCGCGAGACCCAATTCGTTTGGATCTCGACAGCATTTTCAGCGTGTCCTCGGGCTCGCTGAACGGATTGCCCGTCGCCTGGCAGCGCGAAGGACCCCGAGTGAGTCTCTCCCACGGGCACGCGCCGGGAGACACGATCACCACGGTCATCACTTACACCGGCTCACCGACCGACGGTCTGATCATCCAGGACGGCGAAGACGGGCACACCTTCTTCGCCGACAACTGGCCTGACCGCGCCCGGAAGTGGCTGGCTTCACAAGACCACCCGAATGACAAGGCCAGCGTCGGGTGGCGCATCCGAGCCCCACTGGGCCACACGGTCGTCGCCACCGGTTCCCGTACCGCGGTGGACACCACCGAGCGCGGCGTGTCCTGGACCTTCGACATGACCGAGCCAACGCCCGTTCATACCATGGTGGTAGGCGCGGCGCGTCTGGCCACAACGCAATTGCCCCCGGCAACCTGTGCGACGCACTGTGTCCCCTTGAGTGTGGTGTCCTATCCCGCCGATTCTGCGGCCGCGGTGGATGGACCGTTTGCCCGGGCCAGCGAGATGATCGATCTCTTCGCCGGCCTCTTTGGACCATTCCCATATCGCGAGTTACGACACGTCCAATCATCAACGCGATTCGGAGGAATGGAGAACTCCACCGCGATCTTCTACAGCACCGGTGCGTGGCGCACGGGCCGTCTCAGTGAAGCAACCGTGGCTCATGAGACGGCTCACCAGTGGTTCGGCGACGCCGTAACCCAGGCCGACTGGCACCATCTGTGGCTCTCGGAAGGATTCGCGACCTATGGCGCCGCTTTGTGGGCTGAACATCTTCAAGGGTTCGAGGGACTTCAAGAACGGATGGCGCAAGCCGCGAAGACGATCAGGGAAGGTTCCACGAAGCTCCGGCCGATCATCGATCCGTCCGAGAGCGACCTGATGACGATGCTCAATACCAATAACTACCAGAAAGGCGCATGGGTGCTTCACTCACTCCGAGGCATGATCGGGGATGAGGTTTTCTTCGCCGGGATCAGAGAATACGTACGTCGATTCCGCCATGGGAACGCCGTTTCACGCGACTTTGCTTCGGTCATGAGTGGAGTGGCCGAGACCGACTTGGATTGGTATTTCCTGCAAGCCCTCACCCAGCCGGGCTACCCGATCCTCCAGGTTCGAACTCGTGACTCGGGCGCAGAGGTGGAACTTCAGATCACCCAAGTCCAGGATGAGGCCTGGGGGCTCTTTCGGATCCCAAACCTCGAAGTCCGTCTGAACGATCAACTCGTCTCGATCGACCTCGAAGGCCGGGAAGTCACCCGCACCTTCACCGCACGGGGTGAAGGACCTGTCGTGGTGGAGGTGGATCCTAATGGATGGTGGCTCCTCGCCTTGGCTCCAAGTGGCTCCTGAAATGATCCTTCGGTGCGGGCCAGAGGCGAGTCGCTTACGACTGCCCTCCCTCACCTTCCTCGCCGTCTTCATGCTTTTCGGTTGCCGGGTCTCCCCTCTCACGAACCAGATCGAGGTCGGCACGGAACCGTTTGTCATTTTCGTGGGTGAGGGAGCGGAGGGACAGACGGACCTGTTCGCCGGGTCAGCGGCCGGTGGGGAGATGACTCGAATCACCTTCTCTCGCCCTCCGGAATCGGTACCCGCACTCAATCCAACCGGCGACGTGGTCGCCTTTCTTCGGACCCCTGCCGTCGGGGGGGAGGGGGAGCCCCGGGTCGTCTTCATGAACCTGTCCAGCGCCTCCGAACGGGAACTGACCATCCCGGAGGGGTTGGGCCGTCCAGACCGTCTGGGATGGAGTGAGGATGGCAGCCGACTCTTCCTGCGATTTCCACATACGATAGCCGGGGTCAAAGCACCACCTTCCACCGGTGAGGTTTCGCCCATCGAGGCAGCCGAAGTGACCGGTGCTGAAAAAGCCTTGGCGGTGGAAATCGGCCAGCCGGTATTCGGTAGGGTCGAACCGTGTCGAGTAGAGTCCGGCGGAGCAGGACGCACGCCTGGCTTGTGTGTGGTTTCGCCCGGACGGGAACCCACCACCCTGACGACGGAGGGCAAGAACCCGCTTCGATGGGGAGGTGACTCGGTGGCATATATGGTCGGTTCGACCCTCGAAGTGCGACCACTCGGCGGGGGAAGGGCCCGACGACCGACTTGGACCCGTATGCCCCAGAACCCCCGTCAACCCACCTACACAGCAGGTGCCGTCGAGTCGTAGGCATTCATCCGAGTACCTGTTTCCGGATCCCTCCCGGAGTATCTTCCGGGGCTGCCAATCGACGCGAATCATCTTCCGAGGTTTGTCATGAAGTTCCTCGTCCTCGGCGCCGGCCTGCAGGGCAACGCCTGTGCCTATAACCTCCTTCAGCACGAAGCCGTGACTCGCGTCACGCTCGCCGACGCCGTTGAAGGAACACTTGCTGGATTCCTTCCGTCAGCCGATGACCGCCTCCTGTTTGAGACCGTGGACGCTACGGACACCTCGAGAGTCCTCGAGGTGATGCGAGGCCATGATGCCGTGCTTTGTGCGCTCCCTTACTACTTCAATGAGCCGATGACGCGACTCGCCATCGAGGCGGGATGCCACTTCGCGGACCTGGGAGGTAATACGGAGATCGTCTTCCAGCAAAAGGAGCATCATGATGCCGCCCTGGCGAAAGGACTCTCAGCCATCCCCGACTGCGGCCTCGCACCAGGGATGGTCAACATCCTCGCTGCCGAGGGCCTGCAGCGACTGGAGAAACCAGAGGCCGTTCGAATCTATGTGGGTGGGCTTCCGCAGGAGCCCGAGCCCCCCCTCAACTACCAGATCGTCTATTCGCTGGAAGGAGCGTTGGACTACTACTCCACGCCGTCATGGGTCCTCCGGGATGGCAAGGCTACCCAGGTAGATGCATTGAGTGAGTTGGAAACCCTGAGCTTCCCAGACCCCATCGGAGAACTCGAGGCCTTCCACACGGGGGGAGGGATCAGCACGATGCCCTTCGCCTGGGAAAACCGCGTCGCGATCATGGAATACAAGACGCTCCGATACCCCGGACACATGATGATCATGCGATCGATTCGTGAACTGGGCCTGATTTCCAACGAACCCTTGCACGTGAAGGGTGTGGAAGTCATTCCGAGGGATGTCTTCATCGAGGCCGTCCAGCCGAAACTGTTTCGTCCGGAAGGCCGAGATTTTGTGGCACTCCGCATGCTGGCAACAGGAACGCGTTCGGGCAAGCCGGTGACGGTGTCTTTCCAGTTGGTGGACTACTTCGACGAAACGACCGGTATCAGCGCAATGATGCGAGCGACGGGATTCTCGCTGGCGCTCACTGGTCTGATGCAGGTGAATGGCTCGGTCACTGCCAAAGGCGTCCTGACACCGGATGAAGCGGTGCCTTTCGCCCCTTATGTTGACGGACTGCGTGCGTTCGGAATACGTATCGAGGTCGAGGAGAGTTGACGTGACGGACTAGCGCCTAGAACGACCAGCCTGTCCCCATCGAGTACAGGTAGCCATCGCCACCCCAGGCGAAGTTGAACGTGAGCAGGGTGGACCGGAGAATCCGAATGGCCAGTCCCGCACCTCCCCCGAGGTGGAAGTCACTCGACTCCTGGATCCCGTCCTCCCCCACCCTCCCGGCATCCAGAAACCCAACGGCGGTGAATGCCCCGAAGTCGCCCAAGTTGAGGATGTCCTGACGGATCTCGAAGTTCATCAATATGAGGTCGAGCCCGGCAAAACGTCCGTACGGAAAACTCCGATGTGACTCGGGTCCTCCCAGAACCGGGATCGAACGTTCCCACGCGGGAACCGAGAACCTCGCATCGAGCGGGGCTTCGAACGTCAGATGGCGGCCTAGTACTCGCCCAGCGAGAACGGTCCCTTCCCGAGGCGAGGCAAACGCCTTTGCCACCCCGTAGACTCCCTGGTACCCGTCGTCCTTCCCCGTTCCGGCGAAGGCACCGGCCTCGAGAAAAAGACCCTTGGCGGTGACGAACTCATTGTCGCGCGTATCGAACACGAGGGCGGCACGCCCCACCAGGTCTGTCTCGTCCCCACAGGTGGAAGACGACCCACCGATGACCGCTGGGCAGTCCGACGCGAACAGGCTGGCTCCAGGCAGCACTGAGAACTGCGCACTCGTCAGGGCGCCGGCGAAGGCAAAGTGCAGATCTCCGACGATCCGTCGAGTCACCTCGGCGCGAAGCAGGTACCGGGTCCTCCGCACTTGGTTGATGTGCCGGTTGTTGGGATCCTCTCGCTTCTCGCTGTCGTTGCCGAATCCAAAGAACCCAAACCGGGCTTCCCGCACCGTCCCCCCCTCGACAAACAGCCTCCATCCCTCGCCGAGACGCGGCGCCTTGAAGGTTGCCATCGCGAATCGCCCACCGTCGGGGTTGGCCCCGGCTTCAATCGAAAGCGAATGGGCGAAGGGGACCCGATCGAAATAGTCCGCAGCCTGGCCGTACTGGTAGTGCAGCACCAGAGAGGCCTTGTCATTGGGACCTTTCAGGACATACGGGTAATAGCTGGCCTTCCATGGTTCCTGCGCGGAGGCCGATCCGGCGAGCGTCATGATGGCAAGCCCGATTAGTCCAAGAACACTACGCGCCATCCTCACCGCCGTGGGAACAGGTAGGCCGTATCACGGATCGTTGCTTCGTTCCCGTCGTGCGCAGCGTAACGTGAGGGATAGAAAGACGCTGCGCCGGTTTCTCCAGCCTTGTTGATCGCGTAGAAGGTCAGTCCATAGTTTGGCTGACCGTCAGGGTGGAGCAGGCGTGGGGCACTCATGGCTACCGCGCGACGGCAGGTCTCGAGCGCCGCGTCGGTTGGAGACATGCCTTGGCGCATATGCTCTACGGTCAGAAATCCCCCGCAGACCATGATGCATGACTCCCCCCGTCCGGTGGACCCAGCGGCGCCAATGTCGTTGTCGCAGTACTGCCCGGCCCCCACGATCGGAGAGTCACCGACGCGACCCGGGATTTTCCAAGAGAGCCCACTGGTGGTGGTGATCGAGGAAATCTCCCCCTTGGCATTGGTGACATTCATGTTGATGGTCCCCGTCACCCGCGCCCCAACATCCTCACCCCGCGGCACGTCCAGGTAGTCGTCATCCTTCCCGCGGTTCGCCCGCCATCGAAGCCAGGCCTCCCGCGACTCCGGTGTGAGAAGATCCACCTCCTGGAAACCATACGAGAGCGCGAATCGTTTGGCGCCCTCGCCAACCAGCAGAATGTGGTCGGTGTACTTCATCACGAGTCGAGCGACCTCACTCGGTGTCTTGATGCCCTCGAGGGCGCCCACCGCTCCCGCCCGCTTGGTGGGGCCGTGCATGCAGGAGGCGTCGAGTTGTACCACGCCTGCCTCGTTCGGCAACCCACCGTACCCAACCGAATTGTCATTGGGATCAAGTTCCTGAATCTTCACGCCTTCCACGGCCGCATCGAGTGTGTCGATTCCACTCATCATCAGCTCAACGGCCCGAGCCACACCGCGGATACCGTTGGCGGAGCTGACTGCGGCAAACTTACTGGCGCGGGACCGAAGTACTGCTGGGGCCGGGAAGGCGGAGACCAGCGAGGGAACGACCGCGCTTCCGGCGACGGCGGAGGCTGCAGTCCCGAGGAAGGAGCGTCGTGAAGTGTGCTTCATCATGGGTTCCTCATCCGAGTGGTCAGGTAGAAGCACTCAATTGAGACGTGACACTAGCCTGGTGTCAACTTGCGACCGCATTCGACTCGCCGGTACCTTTTCCGCGCCGTGTCTTCTTCTGCTCAGCGCCGCCCTCGGCTCGACCCCGGGATATTCAACCTCCCCGTCGAGAGAATGCGTGCGGGCTACTACTCCGACAAGTATTTCGTGCGGAGTCGGGACGTCCTTGTGGCCGACCGCCAGAGGCCGAACGTCACCCTCCAGGTATTTGGCAAGCGACACGCCTTTCTCGGAGGAATCGACGAAGCGATCGCCATCCTCAAACTCTGCTCTATCGAGTGGGGTGACCTCGAGGTCAAGGCACTGTACGACGGAGACGAAATCGAACCGTGGGAACCCGTCCTCACCGTGGAAGGCCCCTACGACGCTTTTGCTCATCTCGAGACGCTCTACCTTGGGGTCCTGGCCCGTCGAACCAAGGTCGGTACGAACACCCGGCGCGTGGTCGAGGCGGCGAGTCCGAAGGAAGTCATGTTCTTCCCCGCTCGCCACGATCATTGGTTGGTGCAGACGGGTGATGGGTACGCCGCCCATATCGCCGGTGCCATTGGCGTCTCGACCGACGCCCAGGCGTCCTGGTGGGGTAGCGAAGGGACCGGGACGGTCCCCCACGCCTTGATTGCGGCCTATGGAGGCGACACCGTCAAGGCGAGCCTGAAGTTCGCGGAGCATATGGATGAGGCCGTCGGCCTCATCACCCTTGTCGACTTCGACAACGACAGTGTGCAGACTTCGCTCGCGGTGGCCAAGGCCCTCGGCGATCGGCTCTACGGGGTCCGCCTCGACACCAGTGAGATGCTCGTGGATAAGTCGGTGGTCGCTCAGATGGGGCACTTCAAGCCCACCGGCGTCTGCCCCCAACTCGTGTGGAATGTCCGTGAGGCACTCGACCACCACGGGTTCCCCAAAGTCAAGATCGTCGTATCCGGGGGCTTTACCGTGGAGAAGATCCAGGAATTCGAGCTTCTGGGAGTCCCGGTCGATGCGTACGGCGTCGGGTCTTCGCTGTTCCAAGGTCGCTTCGATTTCACCGCGGACGTGGTCAAGCACGAAGGAAGACCGGCTGCCAAAGTGGGTCGTGCCTACCGAGATAATCCCCGTTTGGAGCGCGTGACGTGATCGCCCTTGAACGGACCGTGTTCTGGGACGTCGACACCCAGTTTGACTTCATGATGTCGGAAGGAAAGCTGTACGTGCCAGGGAGCGAAGAAATCATTCCGGTCCTCAAGGCGCTGACCGATCACGCCCATGATCGTGGCATCAGGATCGTGGCGAGCGCCGACGACCATGTTCCCGATCACCCTGAACTCAGCAATGAACCGGATTTCCTGAGGACATTTCCGGAGCATTGCATGCGGGGGACTCCAGGACAGAGGAAGATCGCCGCCACGGCCCTCCTGAACCCGCTCGTGATCGATCCCGCTCCCAAGGAGGATCCTTCTTTCCTCGAAACGGTTCGAACCCACCAGGGGGATATTCTGTTTCTCAAACATTGGTTCGACGTCTTCACCAACCCCAATGTCCTCCCCGTGCTCGATGCCCTCGACCCCCTTCAGGTGATTCTCTATGGGGTCGCGACCGACGTATGCGATCGATACGCGATTGAGGGGCTGCTCCAGCATCGACCACATCTGGCGCTCTCTTTCGTGTGGGACGCAGCACGAGGTATCAATGCGGACGCATCGGACCGTCTCAAACACGAGTGGGCGGCACGGGGTGTCAACATGGTGACCGCGAAGGAGATCTTGGCTCAATGAGGCCGTTTGGACGCTGCTTTCTTCCCGGACCCACCGACGTCCACCCCGACGTGTGGGCCGCGACACAGAAGCCGATGTATTTCGCCTTCAGTCCGCGCATGCAGTCCATGCTGGAAGGGATGCAACCCAAGCTCAAGCAGCTGTTCGGCACCGAGCGCACCGTGATGACGGCCACGACCGCCGGTACCGGCCTGATGGAGGCCGCGATTCGCAACGGAGTGCGGCACCGCGTCCTGGTCGTGGTGGGTGGGTACTTTGGGGAGCTCTTTGCTCGGGTGGCAGAGGGATGCGGCAAGGAAGTCGTCCGGCTCCATGTGCCTGAAGGCGCGGCCCTGGAGCCCGACCAACTCGCACAGTTCCTCGACGGCCCGGAGATCGATGCGGTGGCGCTGGTCCATTCGGAGTCATCAACCGGTGCCCTCGCCCCCCTCGCGGCCCTCGTGCGCGTGATCCACGAGCAATCGGATGCCATCGTACTGGTCGATGGTGTCACTTCGGTAGGGGCCATGCCGGTCGAGACCGATGCCTGGGGTCTCGATTTCGTCTTCACCGGAAGTCAGAAGGCGCTGGGCCTTCCACCCGGTATCGCACTCTGTGCTGCCAGCGCCAGATTCATGGCGCGCGCGGACTCGCTGAATGACCGTGGGTTGTACTTCAGCATCCCGCACCTGTCCCGGGCAGCCGAACGTCACCTCCCGCTCACGACGCCGGCACTTCCCGTGTACCACGCGCTCGAATGCCAGCTCGATCGCATCGAGAAAGCAGGGGGCCTCAAGGTACGCTACGCCAGGCATGCTCTCATGGCCAGGCGCATGGTCGAGTGGACTGATGCCCACCCGGAGGTCAACCTGCTCGCCCGGGAGGGACAGCGCTCCCCAACGGTCAGCGCCTTGGAAATCCCACCGGGCAAGCGTCCGTCGGAGATTGTGGCGCAACTCGAAGAGCAGGAGTACCTCATCGCGAGTGGACTACCTCCCCTCACCGATCGCATCATCCGTATCGGTCACATGGGTGACCTCGAACTACCGCACCTGGATGACCTCCTCGTGGTCCTGGAACGTGTCCTGGGGCTCTAAGCCTTTGCAGCGCAACACACTAGCACGGCACTTAACGGTCTGTCGGGTGCATCGTCCAATACGGGTAGGAACGGGTACTCCAGAGTCGAATGCCATCACCATGAGAAGATCGAGACCCATCATGAAGACCACCAACCTCACGATGCTGCTGACCGCTTCGGTGCTCATCACCGCCTGTGGGGAGGGCGACCCCTTCGGCCCCGGCCTGACCA
Source organism: Gemmatimonadota bacterium (assembly GCA_003246755.1). Lineage (GTDB taxonomy): Bacteria > Gemmatimonadota > Gemmatimonadetes > Gemmatimonadales > GWC2-71-9 > SZUA-320. Next base: position 11,277 of record QKDC01000045.1, read on the forward strand.
CCCCGATGTTGAACGCCGACATTGCCGCTGCCGCGGCGGATGGCGTGGCGGAAGACGCCCAGACGATGCAGGGGTTGAATCTTGGACTCCGCGTCGGCATTCGCGCCTGGCTTTCGCCCAGCACCCTGCCCCCGCAGGATTGCCCATACGATGCCGCGACCGGGTGGCACACCTGCCCCGAGATCACCTTCAACGGTCTGATTCACAACCGGAGTTACCTGTTCAGCGACGCCTCCGGTGCGGCAATGGAGACCTACGACGCGAACCTGACGGCGGCCATCCATTTCATCAAGTCTCTCACGGGATCGATAGCGCGCGAGACCGACGGGGGCAGCATGACCGCCGACATCGCCTACACCCGGGACATGATCGTCTCGGGCTTGCAGGGTGACGAGCAGCATCGAACCTGGAACGGTACCGGTACGAGTGAGATTGCGCGCACCCGAGTTTCGGACGAACACGGGACTCGGTCCTACGAACTATCGGCAAACGTCACCTTCGACGATGTGGTCGTCCCTCACTTCAACAACCGAGACAAGGATCCCTGGCCGCTCTCCGGGACCATCACGAAAGTGATCACTGGAGCCGTGACCGGACCGAGCGGTGAGTCTCATCAGGTCGAGCGCACGGTGGTGATCACCTTCAATGGGACGCAGTTCCCGGATGCCACGGTGAACGGTGAGGCGTTCGTGATCGACCTTGCCACGCGACGCGCGATGCACAGACGACCATAATCTCGACTGCTCCCAGGTTGAACGGGGATGTCACGCGACGTCCCCGTTGTCTTTTTTGTATATTGGTACCTCATGGCATCTGTCACCGGCCTCCACTTCGACAACAGCTACGCGCGTCTCCCGCCCGAGTTGTATGAAGTCGTCGACCCCACCCCACTCGACTCGCCGTTCCTGATCGCTCTCAATCCTGACGCCGCCGCCCTCATCGATCTCGATGCAACGTTGTCTACTGCCGAGGAGATGGCGATCTACCTCTCCGGTGCACGCCGGATCCCAGGCGCTGAACCGATCGCCATGCTCTATGCCGGTCATCAGTTCGGGGTCTGGGTACCCCAACTCGGCGACGGGCGAGCGATCCTCCTCGGAGAAGTCGTCAACGAGCGGGGAGATCGATGGGATCTTCACTTGAAAGGGGCTGGACAGACACGATTTGCCCGCGGTGGTGATGGAAGGGCAGTCCTCCGGAGTGTCATTCGCGAGTATCTGGCCTCGGAGGCAATGCACGGACTTGGGATTCCGACCACCCGGGCACTGGCCATCGTCGGCAGCCAGACGACCGTTCAGCGTGAATCGGTTGAGTCCGCCGCGACCCTGCTCCGGCTCGCGCCGAGCCACGTACGATTCGGCACCACCGAGGTTCTGGCCGCACGCAATCGACCTGACCTCGTCCGGACTGTGGTGGATCACGTCATCGAGAAGCACACCCCTGCCCATCGTGGTCGGTATGCAGCCTGGTTCCGGGACGTCGTGGTCCGGACCGCCAGACTCGTGGCATCGTGGCAAGCCGTGGGCTTTACCCACGGCGTCCTCAACACCGACAACCTCTCGGTGCTCGGCTGCACGATCGATTATGGACCGTTCGGGTTCATGGAAGGATTCGACCCAAGCTTCGTTCCGAATCACTCGGATACCGAGGGTCGCTACGCCTACGATCAGCAACCTGCCATCGGGCTGTGGAACCTCGCACGCTTCGGCGAGTCGCTTCTCTCACTGATCTCCGTGGACGAGGGCGAAGAGGCACTCGAGGCATACCGCCCGGCGTTCGAACAGCATCTCACCCTCCGCGTCCGGGCCAAGTTGGGACTCACGGAAACCCGACCCGAAGACACCAAGCTCATGGCCGACCTGTTCGACTTGCTCCGCACGCAGCGAGTGGACTACACCAGGTTTTTCCGTGCTCTCTCGCTCTATACCACGGTGGATGGAACGGTCCCTCTCGCCTTGCGCAGCGAAGTCACGGACGCGACGGCCCTCGAAGCCTGGCTGACGGCCTACCGTGACCGCCTCGTCACGGAACGAAGCCGAGACGCCGATAGACAGTCCCGCATGGCCCGGGTGAATCCGGTATACATCCTGCGCACTTGGCTTGCCGAGCGGGCCATTCGCAAGGCGGAAGACGAACGAGACTTCAGCGAGATCGAAAAACTCCGTCTGTTGCTTCGCTACCCGTTCTCCGAGCAACCGCATTCGATGGAATACACCGAGAGTGCTCCTGACTGGGCACGTGATCTGGTGGTCAGCTGTTCCTCTTAGAAACCGCCTACAAGCTGGTCAGCCAAAACACCACGAAGACACCATAGAAGAGTGCCATCACAACGAGGGCAACCCTTCGCCACAGGGGCGGACGGAGGGCCTGAGGCAGGAGGGTCGTGTTGATGCGCAGGAGGTGCAATGAGGCCAGGACGAACACCAGGCCACCGACGTTGGCTGCGATCTGAAGTAGCACGATGGGCTGCGCTAACCGCAAAGCGAGCAATCCCCAGACGACGGTCACCGCCAACACCGTGTAGTACACGATGCGGACATCTCCCCCACGCCAGGCTCTCACTCCCCGACTACCCGTCCAGATGATGTCGGTGATCCCCCTGACGGTCCCTTCCAAAATGTCGAGCTGGGTTTTGAACAGGATCCAGACGGCCATAAGGGCGACCATGCCACCGAACACTGGTCCTTTGGCCTCCGCGATCGCATGGGCCAGAGTGGACGCAACCGCGAGACCGCGGATGTCTTCTCCTCCTGGTACGAAGGTCACATAGAGGATGGCCGGCAGAAACATTCCGAGAATCGCTCCGAGGAAGAACACCCCATACTGGTCCGCACGAATCAATCGCCACCAGCCACGCCACCGCCGCATTGCCTCCGGTGTGGTGTCAAATCGATAGCCAACGTGTGCCAAGTTGACCTTTGCTCCGCCAATCGCGGCCGGGATATAGCCTGCAACCTGCCCCATGCCATACCCTTTATCTCGTGCCCAGTTGGAGAGTGTGATGTTGATCATCCCCCCTGCGCCTGAAAACGCGGCGAAGGCACCGAGAAGAAACCAGTCTGCCCCTTCGGGCACGAATTGGAACCGGGATGCCTGTACGTCGAAGCCGAAATACCCAGCTCCTGCGGCGACCCAGGTATTCGTAGGCACGAATGCGACGGCCAGGATCAGGAGACCTCCAATGATCATCGTCACAAGGGCCCAGTTGAGACCCTCCAAAGTGCGTTCGATCCGGCGACCGACCAGCAGAATGGTGACGCACACGCCGAACAGGGCCACGGCGATGAGGTAGACTGTTCCGGCATCCGGCGCAGTGGCAAGTTGTTTCGTGACCAGAAAGAACATCGCCCCCGCAGCCGTTCCGGCCCAGGCCGGCCACCCGACCTGGAGGAAGAAGAGCAACACGTAGAGCCAGGCCCAGAACGATGCTGCCGGTCGCGTCCGCATGAAGCCGGTGAAGACGGGTTCGCCGGTTGCCATGGTGTATCGCATCAACTCGGTATTGAACAGCGTCTGCAAGACGATGGCGAAACCGGCAATCCAGAGCAGGGCGAGTCCATACTTGACCATGACGGCTGGGCCAAGGAGGAACTCCCCACTCCCGATCGACGCGCCGAGCAGAATAACGCCGGGACCAACCGCAGCGAGCCATTGCCACCCCCGTGGGCGCGGCGGCTCCGGAAGATCCGCGATCGACCACGGGTCCAACCCCGACCGTGCCTCCGGCGAGGCGGCACCCACACGACCTGTCACTGCATGGAGAGCGAATCGAGGATCCGCTCACTCATCCGTTCGACTCGCGGGTACCCGGCCGCTTCCAATCGGACGATCTCGGATGTGAAGGTGGGGTCTGTCATTACGCGATCGAAGAGTCGCGAATGGAGGAATGGGAAGGGAATACCATTCGGGGCTTGGTCGAATGCCTGGCGGGCCCAGAACAGAGCAGCCACCGGCTCGCCGACCCAGGCGAAGTAGATGGCCAGTTCCTGGGCGTAGAGGGTCCGGTTGGATACCGTGTCCACCGCTTCGTTGTCGACAAACCCCGTCAGCATAGAGTCGATCACCGCCCTCGCTTCAACGCTCCGACCCATGGCTTCGAGGCAGGCTGCCCGGGTTCCTCGATAGGGACCGACGTAGAGCGCCGCACAACGCTCGAAACGACCATCAGCCAGGAGAGCCCTCGCCAAGACCCCGAGCGCATGGTCGAGTTGAGGAGCAAGGTCGAACGCGACTTCCGCCCCCCGGGCGGCAACACCGTATTCACCAACCCCCATTCCACTCCACGCCACACTGAGCCGTCGACCCGGATGTGTGGGGTCGAAGCTGACCCCACGCTCCGCCTCCGCCAGTGCGGCTTCCTTTTGGGCTTCCCGCGCCAGCAGGACAGAATACCACCCCGGTTGGATCGACCGGTTGAGCGAAAGCGCGTGTTCAAAATCGGCTCGGACGATCTCGGTGGGCGCATTGAGGTGATTGAGGATGTAAGCACGGGCGGTGTACGCCTCATCGGAGGTGCTGTCCAATGCGATGGCACGTCGCGCGTAGGCCAACGCTCGAGCCGCCGACTCGTAGGGGTCGAAGGGCGCCTGGTACATGTAGACCAGGAGAAGGGTATGGGCATTGGATAGACTGGCGTACGCGGGAGCATCCGTCGGGTCGAGCGAGACGGCCTGTTCCAGGAGTTCGATGGACTCCAGCAATCCTTTCCGCGTGCGGGTCCGTTTGGCGGCGTCAGCCCGGATGATCAGGGCGCGCACCTCGGGTGTCGAGGGTCGATGCTCCCGGGTGAGGGTACCCGCCAAGGGCACGAGGTTGAGCCAGGTCTTGAGGGAATCACCGATGGCGAGAATGAGCGCATCGACGCCCGTCGAGTCCGCAGCATCGAACTGTCCGCCTTTGATTTGTAGCTCGAGCTGCGCGTCGACCACCGAAACATTGGCCCGGTAGCCCGACCCGAGCGCACGGAGCGTGGATCGCACCGTATAGCGAACTCTGTTCCGGGCCGCATATCGACTGAGGTCATCGGCGCGTTCGAACTCCATGGCCGCGTGATAATCCAGCACCGGCATGGTCCCTGGCCGCTGCAACTCGTGGGTGAGTTGCACCTGGAGAATCTGAGCCAGGGGTCTGAGCCGGGTCGTATCGCCGATGAGTTCGGGAATGAGCACGGCAATCGACCAGGGCCGCTCGGCAGCCGGCGCCGGTTCCGGACCGTTGACGAGCGCGTAGGCACCAAGGGCCACGATGACGGCAAAACCAGCCCAGAAGACCGTTCGCGACCGACGTCGCTTGGTGGGGAAGGCCGTTCCCGGAACGTGGGCGATTGCCTGTGGGTCGCTCAGCCGAATGTCCTCGAGGACCTTGGCCACCTCATCGGCGGTCTGCCAGCGCTCACCCGGGTCCTTCGCAAGGCACTTCATCACCGCGTCCGTCAATACGGGTGGCAGATCTGTCCTGTAGTCCGTAATGGGCGGAGGAATCGCCTGGGAGTGTTCGACCATTGCCTGAGGGAACGAATGTCCTGCGAACGGCGTTCGGCCAACGAACAACTCGTACGCCAGAACCCCCACCGCATAGATATCAACTCGATGGTCGGCGTGAGGATCGCCCACCGCCTGCTCCGGTGCCATGTAGGCTGGAGTTCCCACGGCGACCCCTGGGTTCGTAATCGATCGCCGATCACCGCCCAGAAGGGCCTTCGCGATGCCAAAATCTGTCACCACGGCATGTCCACCCGCGATGAAGATGTTCTCCGGCTTGATGTCTCTATGGATGATCCCGTGATGGTGCGCGTGGACCAGCGCTTCGAGGACGTCACGCAGGATCCGAAGGGCACTGGCGATGGTAAATGGCCCCTCGCGCACGAGTCGGCTCCGTAGGCTCTCACCCCGGATGTAGGGCATGATGTAGTAGGGAGCGACCGCTCCGGTCGGATAGGTCATGGTCCCGACTTTGAGGACCGGGACGATGCTGGGATGCTGGAGTCGGGCGGTCTGTAATGTTTCCTGACGAAAGCGTTCAACGTGGTCGGGCCCCACCAACTCGGGTGAAAGGAGCTTGACGACCACCTCGCGGCTCAGCGCCAACTCCTCCGCCAGGAAGACCCGCGACATCCCGCCACCACTCAATTCACGGACCAGCCTGAACTCCGTGCCAAGTGCTTCTTGGAGGTGGGTTCTCACTTCAATCATCGATCATCCTCAAGGAGGTGACGAATCGTCATACGTTAGGACGCCGGTCCGGCGAGCGCCAGGCGCTCTCGACGATCACGTTATTCGAGACGGAACGTCCCGATGGCCCCGGTCAACCGCACCGAAGCATCGGCAAGCCGTGTAGCGGTCACGGCGACTTCCTCGGTGCTCGCGTTGAGTTGCTCGGCGGCGGCCGCGATCTCCCCGGCGGCTGCCGCAACTTCCTCGGTCCCGGCAGACAGTTCGGTGGTTCGAGTCGCAATATCGTCAATCAGACTCCTGACCTCCTCTGCCGACTTCGAGATCCGATGAGTCCAAACATCGTTTTCTTCGGCCTGATCAGCCACTGATCCCAATCCACCGGCCGCCGCCTGCGCTGTCTCCCGCGCTGCGAGTCCTCCCTGACTCAGCCGCAAGAGCCGATCGCGGGCTTCATTGACACTGGTCACAACCTGGCGCACCGTCTCTTTGGTCTGTGCGGCTGCTTGGCCGGTCTGGCCTGCCAGGCGCTTGACTTCCTCCGCCACGACGGTGAACCCCTGCCCCTCATCACCCGCGCGTGCCGCCTCGAGGGCGGCGTTCAGGGAGAGCACGTGTGTCTGCCTCGCAATCACCGACGTTTGAGTGGCGAACTGTTCGATGGCCTCCGCCGTCCGTGCGAGTACTTCGGCCTCCTCGGCTCCTCGGGAAGCCTCTTCGGCGAGTTGGTCCAGAGTGGCCGCTCCAGCCCCAAGGTCCTCGCGGTGACGCCGCGCCAATGCCGCCAGAGCGCTATTGCGTTCGGCGGCCTGCAGAGCCCCTGTGGCAAGGTGTTCGGCGATAGCGAGGATTCGCTCAGCATCATCCGCGACCGAGCGCACGAGTACGGCTTGGTGGGTCGCGCGATCGGTGAGTTCACCCGTCGTCGCGGCAACCTCTTCCGTCGAAGCAGTCATCTGCTCGGTCGATGCGGAGATTTCTTCTGCCATGGCGGCGGAGTCGTGAGCAGCAGCACGGATTTCCGAGACGAGTCGCACGAGGGAACTCACCATCTTCTGGAGTGACTCGGTGAGTGGCCCACCGCCAACACTGTCCACCATCCCCGGTTCGACCCGGAGGTCGCCGGCGGATACCTGGACCGTGATGTCCTCCGCGGCGGCCAACGGGCGGAGCACCCGACGATCCAGCACTCGCCCACCAGCGTAGAACAACAGCAGGCCCACAAGCAGGAAGATGCCGAAGTTCCGCAACAGGATCGCTGATATCCTCGGGCGGGCCGTCGGGGCGAACACTACGACGATCCGATCTCCCGGCGCGGTCCGAGTGATAGCGAAGTGGTATCCACTCGCCTCCAACCGCCCGACTTCGCCGATGGGTGGGGTCAGGGTCGTGGAGTCGTGGGCCGGCCGCGTGCCCCTGCGCAGGGTCCAGAGTTCATCGCCGCTTTCGGTCAGGACTGAAACACCCACTTCCTCACCAGCCTGATGGGTGATGGCCTCCAGCGCCGCCACGACCTCATTGTCGAGTCCGGGCATTTGTGGGGAGTCGGCGGGACCGGCATCGCGGGTCTCCCCCAGGACCTGGGCAGCACCCATGACAGTGGTCGCGAGAACCCGATCCAGACCGCTATTGCGCATCCGGGCATCGACATCCACCCAGATGACGGTCGAGACGACTGCCAGGATGAGAATGGCAGAGGCAACGAACCAGTCCATGGCACGGGCCAGGGGATGGCTTGTGGGCATGGGAGGATTCTACCATCGTGTCGGTTTCTTGACACCCTCGCGGGAGGGTCTACGTTCTCTGATCCCCTATCGAGAAGGCCCATGCCACCAAGCACTCCCCTGGTATGACACCGTCGTCAGCCTCAGAGTCAGCCCGTGCACGCCATGAGGCCGCCGATCATGCGGCAAGGCGCCAAGCGGCTCTCCTTCGACTGAGCGCCGAGATCGCCGCGGCCCCAAGTGAGGCCGAGATCTGTCAGGCGGTAGTCACACGCCTCCATGATGAGGCCTTGGGCTTCAGCTTCCTGGGTGTGTTTCTTCTCGATCCCGATACCGGCGATCGCGTGATGCGGGCGAGCGTCGGATGGGCCGACATCCCTCCGGACATGCGAGTGCCCGCGGGCGTCGGATTGAGCGAGCGCGCCATTCGGGACGGTCAACTCCACTATACGCCGGAAGTCGCGGACGAACCCGACTACCTCCCCGGTCTTCTCACGGGATCAGAGGTCGATGTCCCTCTCCGGGCCGGAACGGAGACGCTAGGGGTTCTCGTGGTCGAGAGCAAGGAACCCAACGCGTTCGACTCCGTGGACCTCGAGGTGCTCATGGCCGCGGGTCAGTTGGCAGGGATCGCCCTGGCGCGTGTCCGGTTAGCGAACACCCAGCAGGCGCTCCTGGCGGAGGAGCGACACCGGGCTGACGAGCGGGAGGCCCTGCTCGACACCATCACCGATCTCTCGGCGGAATTGGAGCTCAACCGCCTCCTGGGAGCGGTTCTCGCACGCGCAGTGACTCTGCTTGACGCTGCCGGAGGGGAGTTGGCCATCATCGACGAGGCGAAGGGTGATCTCGTCATCGCTGCCAACTACAACATGAAGGAGGATTCGCGTGGGGCGCGGCTCGCGGTAGGCGAGGGGGCGATGGGTTACGTGGTCCAGATCGGGGAACAGATGATCATCCCCGACTACCAGACTTGGGAGGGGAGATCGGAGCAATACACCGAAATCGCGGCTCGAGGAGTCGTCGTCGGACCTCTGTTGATTGGCGGCCGTCCGGTCGGTGCCATCAACGTCTGGCATGAAGATCCGGCCCGTACCTTCACCGAGGCCGACTGTCGCCTTCTCAATCTCTTCGGACAGCAGGCCGCCATCGCTCTGGAGAACGCCCGTCTCTTCACCGCGGCTCAGCGGGAGCGGCAATACTTCGAAGTGCTGGTGCAGAACAGCCCGGTCGCCATCGTCGTCCTGGATCTCAACCATCGCATCATTTCCTGCAATCCGGCGTTTGAATCGCTCTACGGCTACGCCCAGGACGAAGTCGTGGGGGGAAACCTCGACGAATTGATCACTACAGCCGAGACCCGACGGGAGGCAATGGACTACACCTCGAAGGTGGCCGACGACCAGCCGATCCACGGGTTCGGACAACGTCGACGCAAAGACGGGAGTATGGTCGATGTCGAGGTCCTCGCGGTGCCGGTCATGATCGGCGGCGAGCGCGTGGGGATCATGGGTCTGTACCACGATGTCACCGAACTGCTGGAGGCCCGCAAGGCGTCCGAAGCAGCCAACCAGGCAAAGAGTCAGTTTCTCGCAAGCATGAGTCACGAGTTGCGGACGCCGCTCAACGCGATCATCGGCTACAGCGAGATGCTCGAAGAGGAGGCGGAGGAGCGAGGCCATGATGAGTACATACCCGACCTCAAGAAAATTCGGGCAGCGGGCCGTCACTTACTCGAATTGATCAACGACGTTCTGGATCTCTCGAAGATCGAGGCGGGCCGACTCGAGTTGTATCTCGAAACCTTCGATCTCGAAACCACGATTCGGGATGTAGCCACGACCATCGAACCCCTTGTTGCGAAGAACAACAACACGCTCGTCGTGCAAACCAGCGCTGACTTGGGCTCGATGTACTCCGATGTGACACGGCTCCGGCAGGTGTTGTTGAATCTCCTGTCGAACGCCTGCAAGTTCACCGACCACGGCACGATCACACTTGGCGTCGAGCGCGACGGTACCGACGTACTCCTGCGGGTCCGCGACTCTGGAATCGGCATGACCCAGGACGAGATCGGTCGCCTGTTCGAGCCTTTTTCCCAAGCGGATGCCTCCACCAGCCGGAAATACGGAGGCACCGGACTCGGCCTTGCCATCACTCGACGGTTCTGCCAGCTCATGGGCGGTAGCATTTCGGTTGAGAGCGAGCCGGGGGCCGGTTCGATCTTCACGATTCGACTTCCCGTGAACGCCGCTCCGACACAGGAAGACGGGTCACAGGAGGGCGCCCCGGTCACGCAGGAAACGGACACCAAGGGGACGGTGCTGGTGATCGATGATGATCCTTCCGCACGGGATCTGACCAGACGTATTCTGACCAAAGAGGGCTACGACATTCTCGAGGCCGCTGACGGTGAAACAGGTCTCCGCATCGCCGGCGAGCGGTTCCCGGACCTGATCACCCTCGACGTGCTGATGCCCGGGCTGGACGGCTGGGCGGTCCTTTCCCGACTCAAAGCAGATCCCGATCTCGCGACTATCCCCGTGGTCCTCTTGTCGGTCGTCGAGGACCGCAACATGGGATTTGCCCTCGGAGCCACGGAATACCTCACCAAACCGATTGACCGGAAGCGACTGGTCACGATTCTCAAGGCCCACGCGCCGCACGACGCCGACGCCCCAGTCCTCGTGGTGGAGGATGACGAGCCGACCCGCACCCTCCTCCGTCGCGCGTTGGAGAAAGAAGGGCGTACGGTGATGGAAGCCGAGAACGGCAGGGTTGCCTTGGACCGGGTCGCCGAACAGCGCCCATCACTGATTTTGCTCGACTTGATGATGCCGGAAGTGGATGGGTTCGAGTTCCTCGACACCCTGCGAGAGGACCCCGACCGGCGCGGCATTCCGGTCATCGTCATCACAGCAAAGACGCTCACCGAGGACGATCGGCGGCGGTTGAACGGGGGAGTGCAGAGCGTTGTCGAAAAGCGAGCCCTCGACCAGGAGGAACTCCTGGCACAGGTAAGAGCGTTGGTTGCCGGGCGGGCGACGCTCCCTGGCGCCGTGCGAGGGTCCGCGTGAGCACTCCAAGCCGTCCGCACGCCGCCGAGGGTGAGACACGTGATCGGGGTAGTGCATCCCGACGCGAGGCTGCACTCCTCCGTCTCAGCTCCGAGATCGCGGGGGCGCCCCACGAAGAAGGGGTTTGCCAGGCCGTGGTCAACGGCCTCCGGGACCCGGCGCTCGGGTACGACTTCCTTGGGCTCTTCCTCGTCGACCCGAATACCGGAGATCGGATCCTCAAGGCGAGCGTTGGATGGCCAGATGTCCCTCGAGGTTGGCGGGTCCACCCCGGCCAAGGTCTGAGCGAGCGTCCGCTCACCGATGGGAAACTGCGATACACCCCCGACGTCACCCGTGAGGCCGGGTACCTGCCGAGTCTCAACAGTGGCTCGGAGGTCGATGTTCCTCTGGTGATGGGCGATCAGCGGTTCGGCGTCCTCGTCGTCGAGAGTACCGAACCCGATGCGTTCTCGGAGGAGGATTTCGAGATCCTCACGGCCGCTGCGACGCAGGCCAGCATTGCGATTGGGCGGGTGCGCCTGCTCGCGGAAGAACGCCGTCGAGCCGACGAGCAACAAGCCCTCCTCGATACTCTCACCGACCTGGCCGGGGAACTCGAACTCGGCAAACTACTGCAGGGCCTGCTCGGACGGGCGACGACGCTCCTCGGTGTGAGTGGCGGGGAACTGGCCATTTGGGATGATGAGACCAAAGAGTTGGTCGTTGCCGCCAGCCTCCACCTCGGTGTCGACTCGACCGGGACCCGCCTCGCGCTGGGTGAGGGCGCCATGGGCCACGTCGCGGAGACCAGAGAGCCGATCACGATTCCCGAGTACCAAGCCTGGCTCGGCCGATCCACCAAGTATGACGCCGTCGAAGTACACTCAGTGATGGCCGCCCCCCTCCTGATCGGCACGCGGTTGGTCGGAGCCTTCGCGTGTGTCCACGACGACCCCGCACGTCGGTTCGGAGAGGACGATTTGCGGCTCCTCAGTCTCTTTGCGCCGCAGGCAGCGGTCGCCATCGAGAATGCCAGACTCTACACCGCCGCCAAGCGTCAGAAGCAGTATTTCGAGGACCTCGTACTCAACAATCCGGTTGCGATCGTGACACTCGACACGCACCACAACATCGTAGAGTGCAATCCGGCCTTCGAGAGCCTTTTCGGTCATAGCCAGGGGGAGGTGGTCGGCCGAAACCTCGATGAACTCATCTCCACCGATACGACCCGCTCCGAGGCTGTGGCCATCACTCAGCATGTGCTTCGTGAGGGAGCGATGCGGAGCATTGGGCGCCGGCGCCGGAAGGATGGGACACTCGTCGACGTGGAGGTCCTGGGCGTTCCCGTCTTGGTTGAGGGGGAACTCGTCGGTCTCATGGGCTTGTACCACGACATCTCGGAACTCACCGCCGCTCGAAGTGCTGCCGAACAAGCCAATAGCGCAAAGAGCCAGTTTTTGGCCAACATGAGCCATGAACTGCGCACACCGCTCAATGCCATCATCGGCTACAGCGAGATGCTCGAAGAAGAGGTGGAGGACATCGGTCACCCCGAACTCGCTCCCGACCTCGGCAAGATCCGATCGGCCGGCCGCCATCTCCTCGCCCTGATCAACGACATCCTGGATCTCTCCAAAATCGAGGCTGGTAAGACGGAGCTGTATCTTGAGGAATTCGATCTTGACGATATGCTCTCTGACGTCGCCACTACGATCCGTCCGCTGATCCAGAAGAATGCGAACGAACTCGTTGTTCGGTCTGGGGCGGCCGGGTCAATGTATGCGGATCTCACGAAGGTCCGTCAGATGCTCCTCAACCTCCTCTCCAACGCGTGCAAGTTCACTGAGGGGGGGCGGGTGACATTGACTTCGGAACGCACCCAGGTGGAGGATGGCGAGGAAATCGTCTTCACGGTGGCTGACTCCGGCATCGGGATGACCGCCGAGCAGATGGCCAAACTCTTCGAGGCCTTCTCTCAGGCTGAGGCATCGACGTCTCGGCGATACGGGGGGACGGGCCTGGGGTTGGCCATCACCAAACGATTCGCCCAGATGATGGGTGGTGATGTCGACGTCGCCAGCGCTCCTGGCGAGGGTTCAGTGTTCACTATCCGCCTGCCGGTCGCCACCACTGGAGAGACGCCCTCCGCCGCCACGATCACGCCTGACGAAGAGTCACCGACCGGTCTCGCGGGAACGGTGTTGGTCATCGACGACAACGAACACGCCCGCGACCTGGTGCGCCGCCTGCTGCGAGACGAAGGCTTCGGCGTGGTTGAGGCCACAGATGGGGCTTCGGGCCTCGCCTTGGCCCGTGAGATTCGTCCTGACGCCATCACCCTCGACGTGATGATGCCGAGCATGGATGGCTGGGCGGTTCTCAACGCGATCAAGAGTGATCCTGACCTGACCACCATCCCGGTGATCATGCTGACCATCGTTGAGGACAAGACGTTGGGACTCGCGCTCGGCGCTTCCGACTACGTCACCAAGCCCATCAATCGCGACCTTCTCCGCCGCGTCCTCAAGCGCTACCGCAAGGACCAGGCGACGGTGCTCATCGTTGATGATGACGAGGGAACCCGTGACCTCCTGCGACGTCTGGTGGAGGCCGAGGGCTGGACGGTGCGAGAGGCGGAGAATGGTCGGGTGGCACTCGACGCACTCCACGACGGTCTTCCCTCCTTGATCCTGCTTGATCTCATGATGCCGGTCATGGATGGCAACGCCTTCGCGGTCGCGCTCCGAAAGAATCCGGAATGGAAAGACATCCCGGTCGTCGTGATCACCGGGCAGGAGCTGAGCGATGCCGATCGACGGGTCTTGGCCGGCGACGTACAAGCCGTGCTCCACAAGGGAGATTTCGGCCAAGAGGAGTTGCTCCGCGAGATACGACACCTGACGGCCACCAAAGTGGCAGACTGAGAACGGAAACGGCGATGCCGACAATCCTGCTGGTCGAAGACAACGAACTGAACCGCGACATGCTTTCCCGCCGCCTCGAACGGAAAGGGTACTCCGTGGAGATGGCGGTTGATGGAGCGCAGGGTGTCGAGATGGCACTCGCCGGACACTTCGACCTCATCCTGATGGACATGAGCCTCCCCGAAATCGACGGGTGGGAGGCGACGCGCCGGGTTCGCGCCGGGGAAGCCGAGCGCGGCAGTCGTACCCCGATCATTGCCCTGACCGCACACGCGATGGCGGGGGACCGCGAAAAGGCCATGGAAGCGGGTTGCGACGACTATGACACCAAGCCGGTGGAATTGCCGCGTCTGCTCGGAAAAATAGAGGCCCTGTTGTCGAGCGGGGCATGACCGGTCTCACCACGCCCGAGTCGGTTGCCGAGCTGCGTCATGAATTGCGGACGCCGCTCAACTTGATCATCGGGTATTGCGAGATGCTCCTGGAGGACGTAACGGAGCCCGACCAGCGCAGCGGTCTGGAGGCGTCCCTCGAGGGTGGCCGGGATGTCCTGACCCGGGTCAACACCACGCTGGCCCCGGCGCGCAGCGAGATCAGCGAAGCAGAGATTGCCGCCCTGTACGATTCGCTTCGTGAACCCCAAGGCAGGATCCTCGAAGCCACCTCCACCCTGCTCACCCCCTCCAGCGGAACGATCGACCCGCAGTTCGAACGTGATGTCCGCAGGATTCGAGCAGCCGCTGAGCGTCTCCTCACGATCGAGTTGCCGACCACCGCACCCGGCTCCCATCCCATTCATACTCGTGAGCACCCCTCCGCGCCCGAAGCCAAGGCCGAGCACCCCGCACACATCCTCGTGGTGGATGACCAAGAGGACAACCGTGCGGTTCTCGAACGACGTCTCCGCCGCCAAGGACACACGGTCACCTCGGCCGGCGGCGGCCGATCTGCCCTGGATTTGGTCGGTCGAGAGCGCTTCGACCTCGTGCTTCTCGACGTCATGATGCCGGATCTCGACGGCTTCGAGGTGCTCCATCGGCTCAAACAGGATCCCACGACCCGGGACATTCCCGTCATTATGATTTCCGCACTCGATGATATCGGGAGTGTCGTTCGCTGTATCGAGCATGGGGCGGAAGATCATCTCAGTAAACCCTTCGACCCGGTCATCCTTCGCGCCAGGATCAGTGCCAGTCTCGACAAGAAGCGTCTCCGTGACGTGGAGTTGCAGTATCTCGCCGAGGTGGGTCGGGTCATCGAAGCGGCGACCGCCGTCGAGTCCGGTACCTATGCCTCCGGCTCTCTCACGCAGGTTGCCGGGCGAGACGACGAGTTGGGCCGGCTGGCACGGGTGTTTGACGGCATGGCAAATCAGGTCAAGGCCCGCGAGGCGCGTCTTACCGAACAGGTGGATGCCCTCCGTGATGAAATCAACAAGGCCAAACACGCCACGCGACGCACCGCACCCTCCACGGTTCCGAATCTTCCCGCCGGAGAGCTGTTTGCGGGACGCTTCGAGATCCTCGAGGAGGTTGGTCAGGGCGGAATGGGCATCGTCTACCGAGCGCTGGACCGCCAACTCGGGGAGCAGGTCGGGATCAAGACGCTACATTCGGAACTCCTGATGAACGAATCCGTTGTCGAGCGGTTCAAGACCGAGATCCGGCTGGCCCGCCACATTTCCGACAAACACGTGGTACGGACCCATGATATCGGCGAATGGGAGGGGGTGTACTTCCTCACCATGGAGTACGTTGAAGGCCTCACCGTGCGGGAACTCCTCGACACCCGGGGGCAACTCGACGTGGCGGCGACACTGGCGATCGCGACGCAACTCGCCCAGTCTCTCACGGCGGCGCACGGGCAGGGTGTCATTCATCGTGACATCAAACCCCAGAATCTCTTGCTGGATGGAAGCGGTGTCCTGAAGGTCATGGACTTCGGCATCGCGCGATTGGCGGACGCCCAGAGTAACCTCACGGAAGTGGGGATGATCATCGGGACACCTGCCTACATGGCCCCGGAACAGATGCTCGGTGAAACCGTGGATGAGCGTACCGACCTGTATGCCGCTGGCGTGGTCCTCTACGAGTGCCTCACCGGACGCCTCCCTTACCAGGCCGATTCGCCGATCATGCTCGTTGCCAAACAGCTGCGAGAGGAGCCCCAACCGCCGACCGCGTTCAATCCCGATGTGACACCGGCCCTTTCAGCCCTCGTCCTGAGGCTGCTCGGCAAAGCCCCGGGCGATCGGCCGGCGAGCGCTGCCGAACTCGCCACCCTCCTCGGTAAGGTCCACTAGACCACTCCCGCGTCTACATTTCCAACATGAGTTCCCCAGACTGTCCCCCCGAGACCGGCTATCGCCCCGATCTCGTCGAGCCGAAGTGGCAGGCCCGTTGGGCCGATGCAGGTACCAATGAACCGGACCTCGATGGCGCGGAGCGGCCCTATTACAACCTCATGATGTTCCCGTACCCCTCCGCAGAGGGACTTCATGTCGGCAACCTGTTTGCCTTCACGGGGGCGGACGTCTACGGCCGGTTCAAGCGGCTGACGGGGTACGATGTCTTCGAACCGATCGGCTTTGATGCCTTCGGGATCCACAGCGAGAACTTTGCGATCAACGTCGGGCTCCACCCGAGCGAACTGATCCCGAAGAACATCGCCAATTTTCGCCGCCAACTGAAACAGATGGGGGGGATGTTCGACTGGCGACACGAACTCTCAACCACCGACCCGGCCTATTACAAGTGGACCCAGTGGATCTTCCTTCAGCTCTTCAAAGCAGGGAAAGCCTACAAGAAGAAAGCCGCGGTCAATTGGTGCCCCGCGTGCAAGACGGTCCTTGCGAACGAACAGGTCATCGCCGGCGAGTGCGAACGGCATCCCGGGGTCAAGGTCGAACAGCGCTTCCTCGAGCAGTGGTTCTTCCGAATCACGGACTACGCCGAGCGCCTGCTCGCGAATCTGGATGATGCCGACAAGATGGACTGGTCGGATTCGACGGTCGCCGCACAGCGCAACTGGCTGGGCCGATCCGCTGGTGCGAACATCGACTTTGTGATCGAGGGAGGAGAGCGGCTTCGAGTCTTCACAACCCGCCCCGATACCATCTTCGGTGCCACCTTCATGGTGCTTGCGCCGGAGCACCCCCTCGTCGAGCAATTGACCGCACCTGGCCAACGGCAGGCCGTTGAAGCCTACCAACGAGCGGTCGCCGCGAAGGACCTGGTTGCACGGCGAGTCGGAGACAAGGAAAAGACGGGTGTCCCCACGGGTGGGGATGCCGTCAACCCGGCCACCGGTGAGCGAATCCCCGTCTGGATCGCGGACTACGTGTTGATGGAGTACGGCACGGGAGCGATCATGGCCGTCCCTGGCCATGACCAACGCGACTTCGAGTTTGCCACTCGGTACGGTCTTCCGATCGTGCGCGTGTTGGCAGGTGAGGGAGAGGATGCTGACACCCCGC
>QKDC01000065.1 GCA_003246755.1 Gemmatimonadota bacterium
TTCGTCCCTCCGGTTGAGACCGTAGCTCCCCAGATCGAGGCAGAGGAGGAGAGTCTTGGGGACGAGGTCGAGCCCGACGAGGAAGCCGCGGCCGACCCTTGGAGGGGATGGACGCAATCGGCGGAAGGTGAACCGGCAGTTGGGGAAGCCGAGACGACTCCTGAAATGGAACTGGAGGAATCCTCTCCGGTCGATGAGGTGATCGATACCTCGGCCGATGTACCGGCGGTGCGCGAAGATCCCTGGGCCCGATGGAGGGTAGCGGCAACCGATGACACCCCCGAGGAGCCCGACACGGCCCCTGCGCTCGAAGCCACGTTCGAACCGGACGCGATACTTGAGCCCGAGCCTACGCTCGAGCAAGACGGCACCATGGAGGAGGACGCTGCACCTGAAGCCGAGGCTCCACCCGAGGCCGCGCAAGATTCCACCGACGCGGAGGAAACGGTTTCGAGCTTCTCATCGAGTTGGGCGAGTTGGGCTACCTGGGGCGAGACGCCAGGTATTGATGCCGAAGCCGAGCCGCCCACGGAACTGGACACCGAGGAGCCGACTGCCCTCGAGGTCCCCGTTGACGAGGCGTCCCCGGCCCACGAGCCGGAGCCGGTTAACGAGCCGGAGCCGGTTAACGAGCCGGAGCCGGTCGATGAGACGGACCAGGTGGATGAGCCAGCCCTTGCGGATGAGATGGCTCGCGCGGATGAGCCGGTCCCGGTGGATGAAGGAGTTCTAGCGGATGAGCCGGTTCTGGCGGATGAGCCTGCTCTGATCGTGACGGAGTCGATGGCAGAACTTTTCTTACACCAGGGCCACCGGGAACTCGCCCTCGCCGTGTACCGGCAGCTGGCCTCACGCCCTGATCATGATCACTTGGACGCCAAGATCATCGCACTCGAATCGGAGCTTGCTGAAGAACTTCCCGAGGAGCTTCCACAGGAGCTCCCAGCCCAACGGAGCTTTGCCGCAGCATCGACCGGTGGTCAGTCGGTTGGCGAGCTGCTCCATGACGTCCTCAATGCTCCTCCGCCTTCCGTTGCCTCGAAGGTCCATCCGCCGGCGATCGAACGGGTACCAGGCGGCGAGCCAACCCGAGAGGCGGAACAGCCATTCTCGCTCGCGACGGTCTTCAGTGAGGCCACCCCATCCCCCTCAGCCATCGCTGGCGGGGAGGCGGTGACGGAGCCCGATGTCTTCTCCGCGTCCCCAGCGGAGGAGTCGGAGCCGTCGTATGATGAGTTCTTCGGCAGCACGATCTCACAAGAGGCCGAGGAGTCAACGTCTGGTCGCCCCTCCGAGACCGAGGACCTCCACCAATTCAACGAGTGGCTGAAGGGTCTCAAGCGTTGAGCCTCCGTGTGGCCGTGCTCAACGGCCCCAATCTCAATCTTCTGGGACAGCGGGAGCCGGAGGTCTACGGGCATACGACCTTGTCGGATATCGAGGGTCGAGTGCGGGCCGAGGCCTCCAAGCTCCAGTGCTCGATCTCCTGGTCACAGAGTAATCACGAAGGCGCCCTCGTTGACGCGATCCAACAGTTGCGTGGGCGGGCCGACGGATTGATCCTCAATGGTGCGGCATACACTCATACGAGTCTTGCGATTCGGGACGCCCTCCTCGCCGTGAGGGTCCCGTTCGTCGAGGTGCACCTCTCGAACATTCTCGCCCGCGAGCCCCGTCGGCGAGAGTCCCTCTTTGCCGACCTGGCCATTGGTGTCATCACGGGTTTCGGTGCGCAAGGGTACGTTTTGGCCCTCCAGGCCCTCCACACCCATTTGCATGAGCTCCGACCGCCGGCCTGACCGGCAGGAAGCTCTCCGGAAACGCCTCGCACAACGCGGGCTGAACGCGTTCCTTGTCACGCACCTGCCCAACATCAGGTATCTCACCGGGTTCTCCGGATCAGCGGCATTGCTGTTGGTGACGGTCGACCGGACGGTACTCCTCACCGATTCTCGCTATACGCTGCAAGCGCGTCAGGAAGCGGGTGCCGTAGCGGATGTGGAGATCGAGCCCACCAATCTCTGGGATAGGCTCCGACGAGTGCTCGATGAGATGGACCTCGGGAAAGGGGGCACCGAGATCACACTCGGGTTCGAGCCCGATCACCTCACCGTTACCTCGGCAGGAAGACTCAAGTCGTCATATGCTGGCCGTTCGGAGCCGGCGCGGGGATTGGTCGAGGAGCTGCGGATCACCAAGGACGTGGTGGAGGTCGACGCGATCCGAGCGGCTGGAATCCTGGCCCTGGAGGCTCTCGACTCGGTTCTCCCCAGCGTCCGTGTCGGTGACACCGAGAGGAGAATCGCTGGCCGCTTGGAGTTGGCCCTGCGCGAACGAGGAAGCGAGTGGCATCCGTTTCCCACCATCGTGGCCTCCGGTCCCCGCTCGGCACTTCCGCACGCTCTGACGACCGAACGACCGATCGGGAAGGGCGAGATCCTTCTGATGGACTTTGGCGCTCAGTTGGCGGGGTATTGTGCGGACCTGACCCGAACGGTGGTTGTGGGATCGTCGCCGGATACCCGCCAATTGGAGGTCTTCAACGCCGTTCGCGCCGCCAAAGAAGAGGCCGTCGAGGGTCTCCGACCGGGGATGACGGGCCGGGAAGTCGATGCCCTCGCGCGAAATGTCCTTGAGCAGCGTGGCCTGGGGGGCGCCTTCTCACATTCACTTGGTCATGGACTGGGTCTCGAAGTGCATGAGGACCCTCGACTTGCGCGGTCGAACGACGTGGCCGTTCCGGTGGGAGCCGTGGTCACCATCGAGCCGGGTGCCTATCTTGAGGGGTGGGGTGGAATCCGGCTGGAGGACGATGTGGTCGTGACGCAGGCCGGTGCGGAGTATCTTTCAACCCCATCACCGGAACTACTCACTTTGTAGCTGTCCACGGCTCGGGAAACGATCCCTGGCATGACCTCGACTCCAATACATGACATGACCCCAGAAGAGACCCAGCGACTGGCGGAGCTCCTCGCCAAGGTACCCGGTGCCAAGGCCTTCGAATTGAAGGACGTGCGGCGCCTGGTCGACTTGCTGCGCCAGACCCCCGAGGTGGGGTCGATCGAAGTGAAAGGGATGTTCGGGACGGGCGTCGTCATCACCCGGACGTCATCCAGCGGAGGGGGGGCGATCGCCGTGGCCGTCCCCGATCGGCCGGCCGCCGTCCCAGCGGCCGCTACGGAAGCGGCCACCCCGGCCCAGGCCCCAACGCTCAAGGAAATCAAGTCGCCGATGGTGGGGACGTTCTATGCTGCGCCGGAGCCGGGGGCCCAGCCTTATGTGGCCCCGGGACAGCGGGTGACGTCGGGCCAGACTGTCTGCATCGTGGAGGCCATGAAGATCATGAACGAGATAGAAGCCGAGTTGAGCGGGGTGATCCGCGAAGTCTGTGTGGAGGACACCCAGCCGGTCGAATACGGTCAAGTCCTGTTCCGGGTGGATCCCAATGGTTGATCACGACGTCGAAGGTTTTGCCGCCGCTCCCGCCTTTTCTTTCAAGCAGGCCATCTCGGCCATGGTGCAGCGAGGTGCCTCGGATCTTCTGCTCAAGGTCGGACGACCACCATCGATCCGCCTGAACGGGGAACTCACCTCGTTGAATACACAAGCCCTCCGCCCGGAGGACCTGAAGACCCTCGCCGAGCAGATCATGACTCCTCGTCAGATCAAGGAGTTCGCCGAACGCAAAGAGGCTGATTTTGCGATCGGGGTCCCGGGAGTGGGTCGGTTCCGGACCAATATCTACCAGCAGCGCGGCACACTCGCCTTCGCCCTCAGATCCATCCCTTACGAGGTCAAGACCATTCACGAGCTGCACCTCCCGGAAGTCCTGGAGGAGATCTCCCTCAAGCCAAGGGGGTTGGTGCTGGTGACCGGAGTGACGGGTTCGGGTAAGTCGACCGCCCTGGCGGCGATGATCAACCACATCAACCGTCACCGCCGCGTCAACATGATCACGATCGAGGATCCGATCGAGTTTCTCCACCGTGACGCCATGTCCAACATCTCCCAGCGCGAGGTGGGGAGTGACACCCTATCGTTTGGTTCCGCCCTCCGCCACGTGCTTCGCCAGGATCCCGACGTGATCCTGATCGGCGAGATCCGGGACTCCGAAACGCTCGATACGGCTCTCAAGGCCGCCGATACCGGTCATCTGGTCTTCTCGACGCTGCATACGACCGACGCATCGCAAACCATCAACCGCGTGCTGTCCTTCTACCCTCCCCATCAGCATTTGGAAATCAGATCGATGCTTTCCACGGCGCTGGGGGCTGTGGTTTCCCTGCGCCTCGTACCACGGGCCGATGGGAAGGGGCGCGTGCCCGCTGCGGAGATCCTGATCAACACGGCAGCGGTGGCTGACAACATTCGAGACGTCCAGACGGCACTGAACATTCCCGATCTCATCGCCGAAGGATCCATGTCCTATCGGATGCAGACGTTCGACCAGTCACTCATGGGCTGGTACAAGCAGGGGACGATCAGCTATGAAAGTGCCGTCTTCTTCAGTTCGAACCCGAGCGAGTTCTCGCTCAGAGCGTCCGGAATCCACTCAGCGTCGGATCAGACCATGAGTGGAATGTCCAACCTGATGGGTGGGGAGATCAGCGAGTCGTGAGTCTCCGCGTGAACTCGCGCCCTCTGGTCAGATTCGGGCGCTACCCACTTCATGCTTAAGAAAGTCCTGATCGCAAACCGCGGGGAGATCGCCCTGCGGGTGATTCGTGCGTGCCGCGAACTCGGCATTCACACGGTGGCGGTCTATAGCGAGGCCGACCGCGAGTCGCTTCACGTGCGATTTGCCGATGATGACGTCTGCATCGGTGCGGCGCCAAGTCGTTCCTCCTATCTCCGGATTCCGAACATCATTGCCGCGGCCGAGATCACGGGTGCCGACGCCATTCACCCGGGATACGGGTTCCTCGCGGAGAGCGCGGAGTTCGCGGATACCTGTCGTGCCAGCAACATCACCTTCATCGGACCCACCGGTGATCAGATTCGCCAGATGGGCGACAAGGCCACCGCACTTCGCCTCGCGCACGAGGCCGGGGTCCCCACCCTCCCGGGGTCGGGTGGTGTCATCGACGACTGCACTGCCGCACTCGACCTCGCCAGCGCGATCGGGTTTCCGGTCATCATCAAGGCGACGGCCGGAGGTGGCGGCAAGGGGATGCGGATCGCGAAGGAACCCGAACAGTTTGCCCAGCTCTTCAGTCTCGCCCAGAATGAGGCCCTCTCCGCGTTCGGGAACGGCGATGTCTACATCGAGAAGTACCTCGAGCACCCACGACACGTCGAAATCCAGGTTCTCGGCGACAGTCACGGGCGGGTGATTCACCTCGGTGAACGCGATTGTTCGATCCAGCGTCGCCACCAGAAACTGATCGAGGAAAGTCCCAGCCCCGCGCTTGATAGCGCACTTCGGGAGAAGATGGGGGAGGCGGCCCTCCATCTGGCCAGCGCCATTGATTACGTAGGGGCAGGGACGGTCGAGTTTCTCCTCGATACCGACGGCTCGTTTTCGTTCATGGAGATGAATACCCGGATTCAGGTAGAGCACCCGGTCACCGAGATGGTGACTGGGTACGATCTCGTGAAGGAGCAAATCCGTGTGGCCGCCGGAGAGAAACTCTCCATCCCGCAATCGAACGGGCTGCGCGGGCATGCCATCGAATGTCGGGTCAACGCGGAAGATCCCTACCGCAACTTCCAGCCAAGCCCCGGGCTCATCACAGCCTACCATCCTCCAGGTGGTCCGGGGGTGCGGGTGGATACCCATGTCTATGCAGGCTACGCGGTGCCGCCCCACTACGACTCCCTGTTGGCCAAGGTCATCGTCCACGGTCGGGACCGAACCGAGGCCCTCGCACGTATGGGCCAGGCGCTGGACAGTTTCATCTTGGAGGGTGTGCAAACGACCATCCCCTTCTTGGCCAGAGTGATCCGCCATCCTGATTTCGTGTCAGGTCAGATCGACACCCGGTTTCTGGAGCGAGAAACTCACCTGCTCAAACCCGAGCATGCGGATTGACGTAGCCTTTACCCCCGCTGGGCTCGGCGCCAGCGATCTCACCGGTCGTACGGTATTCGTCATCGACACCCTGCGAGCTACGACCACGATCTGTACCGCTCTCGCCAACGGTGCTCGTGGAGTGATCCCGGTCGAATCGATCGACGAGGCCATGCGTCTGACCCAGACGCTCGAACGCAAGGAGGTCCTGCTCACCGGTGAGCGGCACTCCGTCCGGGTCGACGGTTTCGACCTGGGAAACAGCCCACTCGAGATGACGGGACCAGTCGTCCAGGGGAAGACTCTCGTCATGACGACCACCAACGGGACCAAGGCCGTCTTAGCCACGACCGGTGCGTCGAGTGTCTATCTCGCCTCGGCGGTGAACCTGGCCACCGTCGGGGAGGTGGCAAGAGCGGCGGCCGCCACCACCGAGGGTTTTCTGGTGCTCTGTGCGGGCCGATCCGGTGCCTTCGCGCTGGAGGATGCCTACACGGCTGGCCGTTTGATTCTGGAGTCCCTCGGTGGCCGTCGGCATCGGAAGGGGTTGAACGATGCCGCACTCGTGAGCGTCGACCTTGCCCGGCGCTATGGAACCCGCTGGCTCCGGCCGCTCTTCCTGTCCGCCGCCGGCAGAGAACTGCGAGAGAAAGGCTTCCAGGAGGACGTTGTCGAGGCCGCCTCCGAGAGCCGGTACGCCGTCCTCCCCGTGTATGCCGATAGGCGAATCAGTCTTCAGGGCGTGCCCGCCGTGGCCACGAGTTCATGACCCCCGAAGACCGGAGAAGGTTCGGAGCCATTGCGGCGCTGATCGTCGGACTCTTCATCGCCATCTCTCTGCTCCCCACCCCCCCCACGGGACCCGTCGGACGTGCGCTGGGATCTTTCCTGACTTCAACACTCGGGGTGGGGGCATTGGGCCTCCCACTTCTCGGACTCGGTGTGGCCATGGCCGGTTTCAACCGGCTCCCAGGACTCGACATGAGACGTGTCGCGTACTTGATCGCCGGTCTCTGTCTCCTGGTGCCGTACTTCGTTGGCGTGGCAACACGGATCACTCCCGATGCCTTCGATTCCGTCGCTGGCGTTCCAGATTGGTCGGCCCGGATGACAGGTCTGGTTCCAGGATTCCTGGCCTGGGGCGTCGCCAAGGTTGTGGCACAAGTCGGGGCGCTCCTGGTGGGGTTCCTCGCATTGAGCGGTCTCACCTTGTGGACCGTCCGGTGGCATCCGCTGCGCAGGCTCGAGAAGGGTGATGGCGAAGGGAGTACCACCTCGTCCAAGGCGAGCAAGGGTGGCCGGATCAAGAAGGATGTTCCACCGCCTCCCGTACCCGTCGCGGTCTTCAACACCGGCGGTGCGGACGACGACGACGATGAGGAAGAGGACGAGGAAGAAGAACCCGAGGAAGAGGCTTCGGACGACCAGGCGTCTGATGGTCGTGAATCCGCTCGCCCACGAGAGTCGCGGCCGGTCAGTCGCGACGCCTCGCTGGAGGCGACGGAACTTCCTCCACTCGACCTGCTCATCCCGCCCCCAGAACAGGATGAGGCCGCCGATCAGGCACAGTTGGACCGGCTCGGCGAGTTGCTCATCGAAGCCCTTCGGACCTTCAAAGTGGAAGGCACCATTGCCGGCAGAACAAGCGGACCGGTCGTCACCCAATTCGAGGTCGTGCCCGCTCCCGGGGTCAAGGTGGGCAAGATCATCGCGCTGAGCGACGACCTCGCGATCAAGATGCGCACCCCCAGTGTCCGTGTCGCGGCCATTCCAGGAAAAGGTGCAGTCGGGGTCGAGGTTCCCAACCCCACGGCGCGCATCGTCACCATCCGGGAGCTCCTGGAGTCCAAGGAATGGGAACGCTCGCGCGCGACACTGCCGGTCTTACTGGGGCGCGATCTGGAGGGCCGGCCGGTGATCGCGGATCTCACCAAGACGCCGCACCTCCTGATCGCCGGAGCCACCGGGTCGGGTAAGTCGGTCGCCATCAACACCATCATCACCGGACTGGTGTACCGGTATTCCCCGGTCGATCTGCGGTTCCTCATGATCGACCCGAAGATGGTCGAACTCTCGATGTACAACGCGCTACCCCACATGCGGCACCCCGTCGTCACCGACAACAAGGACGCCACCTTCGTTCTC
>QKDC01000123.1 GCA_003246755.1 Gemmatimonadota bacterium
CTTGCCGATCTTGCCAGCGCCGTCGGGCTCGCACCCGTCGGTCAGGTCCGACACACCCAGAAGCACCACGCCGCGATCGTCGTCGGCGAGTTGGGCGTAGATATGCTTGAGCGATCGGTACACGACAAGGCGCGGCCGCTCCGCCGTCCCGCGCACTTTCTTTCGCACCCGAAGGTGGCGTCGGTACCGCCGCTCCGCGTGTGTTCGTCGGGCATGAGTCGATCGCATTACTTCGCTCCTGTCTTTCCGGCCTTACGGCGGACGTGTTCACCCTGATACCGGACGCCTTTGCCCTTGTAGGGCTCAGGAGGCCGAACGGCTCTGAGTTCCGCCGCCACCTGGCCGACCAGTTCTTTACTCGGACCCGAGACCCGCACGATCGTGGCGCCTTCGACGGCAATCGTCACATCCTTGGGTGCGGTGTATTCCACCGTATGGGATAACCCCACCGTCAGGATCACTCCACGAGCCGTCGCCTCGGCCTTGTAGCCTACCCCTTGGATCTCGAGCACCTTTTGGAAGCCTTTGTCGACACCCTCGACCATGTTGGCGACCAAGCTCCGCGACAGGCCGTGCAACGCCCTGTGCCGGGGAGCGTCAGAGGCACGCGTGACCGTGATCACGTCATTCTCGAGTTGAACGGCAACACCGTCCGGCAGGGTGCGATTGAGGCTGCCTTTCGGCCCGGAGGCCGCGACATGGTTGCCGTTCAAGGTGACCGTGACCCCCGAGGGAATCCGAACCGGCATCCGACCAATTCGTGACATGACGCCTCCTACCAGACCACGGCGACGAGTTCGCCGCCAAGATTCGCGCGGCGGGCGTCACGATCGGTCATGAGTCCGCGGGGCGTGGAGACGATCGCCACACCGAGTCCATTCTTGACCCGGGGCAGTTCTCGACATTTGACGTACCGGCGAAGCCCCGGACTGCTGACCCGCTGCAACTCACGAACGACCGGCAGGTCGTTGTGATAGCGCAGGTAGAGACGTAGGACCGGCCGGCCCTCCTCGGAAAACTCTTTGAAATCCGAGATGTAGTTGTTCTCACGGAGGACACGAGCGAGTTCCGTCTTGAACCGCGACTTGGGGACATCGACACGCCGGTGATTCGCCGCATAGGCATTACGAATACGGGTGAGCATGTCCGCGACGGGGTCTGTCATGGTCATGGTGCCCCCCTACCAGCTGGCCTTGCGCACACCGGGGATCTCCCCCTTGAGCGCAAGTTCACGAAAACAGATGCGGCACAGTCCAAATCGCCGGAGGTACGCCCGCGATCGGCCACACCGCTGACAGCGGCGGACAACACGTGATTTGAACTTGGGAACCCGCTTCGCTCGCTCGATCCAACAGGTTTTCGCCATGTAACGTCCTCAGTCCTCGTGAAAGGGGATTAGGCTGCCTGTGCCGGGGTCTCGCCCCGGAACGGCCAACCGAACTCCCGCAACAGTGCCATCGCCAGGTCATCCCGATCGGTAGTGGTCACGATCGTAATGTCCATTCCATGAATCTTCTGGACCTTGTCGTAGTCGATTTCGGGGAAGATCAACTGCTCCCGGATCCCACAGGTGTAGTTCCCCCGCCCATCAAAACTCCGGTCCGGCAGCCCACGGAAATCCCGGATCCGCGGAACCGCGAGGGAAATGAACCGGTCGAGGAACTCGTACATCCGAGCCCCACGCAACGTGACCCGAACCCCGACCGGCATGCCGGCCCGGAGATTGAAATTGGCGATCGATTTCTTGGCCTTCGTCACCACCGGACGCTGGCCCGTAATCGCGGCCAATTCGTCCACGGTGGCTTCGATGAGCTTGGGATTCTTCGACCCCTCGCCCATGCCGACGTTGAGCACCACCTTCTTCACAGCCGGAATCCGGTGGGGATTCTCGAGCCCATACGCCTTGGCCAGGCGAGGCCGAATCGTCGATTCATAAATCGCCTGGAGACGCGGAGTGCCCTCCCTGCCCTTCGGCGCCGGATCCGTCTCTCCCCCGGAGGTCCCGCCCTTTTCCTTCCCCTTGGACGCCGGCTTTCCGCCACCGCTCCCCTTCTTCGGGGTCTTGTCCTGGGCCGTCTTGGCCTTGGTCTTGTCTGCCATTTACCGGGTCCTCGGAATCGGTTCGCCTGACTTGACCGCGATGCGTTCCACCGTGCCGTCCTTGTCGACCCGTCGCCGAACTCGGGTCGGGCCTCCCGTCTTGGGGTCGATCAGCATGACGTTCGACTGGTGGATGGGGGCCGGAAACTCGATGATGCCGGCTTCGGTCGTCTGTGTGGCACGCCGGTGTTTCTTGACGACGTTCACGCCCTCGACGGTGACGCGGCCGGTCTTGGGATGTACCCTGAGCACCTGGGCTCGCTTGCCCTTGTCATTCCCGGAGATGACGTGGACCATGTCACCCTTGGTCACATGCATCTTGTGCCGTGGGGCCGCCTTGTGACGCACCCGTTTTGCCTTCTTGTAGACCAGCGGTTTCATCTAAATGACCTCCGGCGCGAGCGAGACGATCTTCATGTATCGCTTGTCGCGCAGCTCCCGTGCGACTGGTCCGAAGATGCGGGTCGCGCGCGGTTCACCCGTGTCGGTGAGCAGCACCGCCGCGTTTTCATCGAACCGGATATAGGTCCCGTCTTCCCGCCGAGTCTCCTTCGCGGTGCGGACGATGACCGCCTTGGCGACTTCGCCCTTCTTGACCTGCCCGTTCGGGATGGCGTCTTTGATGGTCACGACGACCTTGTCGCCGAGCCCGGCATACCGGCGCTTGGATCCCCCGAGGACGCGAATCACCAGCGCCTTCCGAGCTCCCGAATTGTCAGCGATCCTGAGGATCGTTTCCTGTTGTACCATCGATGCCTCGTCGTAAGCCGGCGGCACTGGATGCCCCGGTCGGCGGTTAGGACTACTTCGCGCGCTCGAGAATCTCGACGACCCGCCAACTCACGGTCTTCGACAAGGGCCGGGTCTCCATGATCCGAACGGTGTCGCCGGTCTTGGCGCCCAACTCGTCTCGTGCGTGAAACTTGGTCGTGCGCCGGACGCGCTTCCCATAGACCGGGTGCGCAAACTGTCGCTCCAACCTCACGGTGACCGTGCGCATCATCTTGTCGCTCGTCACGACCCCGATACGGGTCTTGCGTGCCGCGCGCCCAGGTGCTGCCGATTCCGTCTTCTGGTCACTCATGCGTTCTCTCCTTCAGCCCGGTTACGCTCCCCGAGGATCGTTTTGATCCGGGCGATGTTTCGGCGGACGATGCGGAACTGGATCGGGCTCTCGATGGACTCCGTGGCAGAACGGAACCGGAGACGGAACCGCTCCTCGGTGTATTCCGTGAGCTTGGCATCCAGCTCTTCGTCGGTCATTTGGTGCAGTTCTCTGGCACCCATGTCTAGATCTCCTCCCGCTTCACGAACCGGGTCTGACAGGGCAGCTTGGCCGCAGCCAGTGCGAAGGCTTTGCGCGCCACGTCCTCAGTCACCCCATCGACCTCGAAGAGAATGCGGGCGGGCTTCACCACCGCCACCCACCCCTCCGGGTTCCCCTTCCCCTTCCCCATCCGGGTCTCGGCAGGCTTCTTGGTGATCGGCTTGTCGGGGAAAATCCTGATCCAGATCTTCCCACCGCGCTTCATGGCCCGAGTCATGGCAACACGCGAGGCTTCGATCTGCCGGTTCGTGATCCACCCGGGATCCAGGCTCATCAGGCCATACTCTCCAAAGGAGACCGCGTTCCCTCTCGTGGCAACACCGCGTGTGCGTCCCTTGAATTGCTTACGGAACTTGATCCGCTTCGGAGCCAGCATACCGTCATGCCCCCGTGCTGTAGGTCCGGCCTGTCAAATCCTCCACGATCTCGCCGCGGAAGATCCAGACCTTGATCCCAATTGAGCCATAAGTGGTTCGTGCCGTCGTGGTCGCGTAGTCGATGTCCGCGCGGAGCGTGTGCAACGGTACCCGACCCTCCCGATATCCCTCGGTCCGAGCGATCTCGGATCCCCCGAGGCGACCGGAGCACCGGACCCGGATCCCCAGTGCACCCATCCGCATCGATGACTGCAGCGCGCGCTTCATGGCCCGCCGGAAGGAAATCCGCTGTTCGATTTGTCGAGCGATGTTGTCCGCCACCAACTGGGCTGAGGTTTCGGGGCGCTTGATCTCCTCGACGTTGATCGCGGCCTCCTTGCCGGTCAGCTGGGAGAGTTCGTCGCGAAGCTTGTCGACCTCGGCACCCTTCTTCCCGATCACGACGCCCGGACGCCCGGTATGAACGGTCACAGTGACTTTGCCGGGTCGGCGCTCGATGTCGATCAACGCGATCGCCGCGTGCCCCAACCGGGCATGCAGGTACTTCCGGATCAGCTCGTCCTCTTTGATGAGGGCGGGCATCTCCTTCCGCGCGTACCAGCGTGAGGACCACGGCTTGACGATACCGAGCCGGAATCCAATCGGATGTGTCTTCTGCCCCATTCAGCGGGTCTCCTTGTCCGCCACGTAGATCTCCACGTGGCTCGTCCGTTTGCGGATCGGCGTGGCGCGGCCCTGCGCGGCAGGCCTGTACCGGCTCAGTATTGCCCCGGCATTGACGATCGCCTTGGTCACCTTGAGCTGATCCACATCGAACGGCTCGTTGGACTCGAGGGCGCGTTGTTCGGCGTTCGCGACAGCCGAGCGGAGCGTCTTGGCGATTTGCCGCGCCGCGAGCTTCTTCGAGAAGTTGAGAATGGCATAGGCTTCGTTCACATCCCGATCGCGGATGAGATCGATCACCAACCGCATCTTCCGGGGTGACTGGCGCACCGTTCGCTGGATCGCATGTCCGTGCATGTCCTACTCCGGCTTGGCCTTCCGGTCCGCAGCGAGCTTGCCGCTGTGGCCCCGGAAGAGACGTGTCGGTGAAAACTCGCCGAGCTTGTGCCCCACCATGTTCTCCGTACAAAACACCGGGATGAACTTCTGCCCGTTGTGCACGGCGAAAGTGTGCCCCACGAACTCGGGCAGGATGGTGCTCGAGCGACTCCAGGTCTTGATGACCTTCTTCTCGTTGCTGTGGTTGAGCCGGTCGACCTTGAGCAGGAGTGCCTCCTGGACAAACGGCCCCTTCTTGACGCTGCGTGCCATTACTTGGTCGCCTTCCCGCGCTTCCGTCCGCGCACGATGAGACGGTTAGAGGCCTTCTTGCGCCGCCGGGTTTTGACACCCTCGGGCTTGCCCCATGGAGTCATCGGGGGGCGTCCCCCCGAACTCTTGCCTTCACCTCCGCCGAGCGGGTGGTCAACGGGGTTCATCGCGACACCCCGTACCTTCGACCGACGTCCCAGCCAGCGGGTCTTCCCGGCTTTGCCCATCGAGAGCAATTCATGCTCGCTGTTGCCCACCTCGCCGAGGGTGGCATAACACTCCGCGTGGACGAGTCGCATCTCGCCCGACCGGAGCCGGATGGTGACGTAGGCACCCTCCCGCGCCATGACCTGGGCATAGGAACCCGCCGATCGGGCGATCTGACCACCTTTGCCGATCTTGAGTTCCACGTTGTGCACGTTCATCCCGAGGGGAACCTCGCCCAGGGGTATCGCATTGCCTGTCCGAGGCTCCTGACCGGGCCCCGACACGACCGTATCACCCTGTGACAGCCCTTTGGGGTGCAGGATGTAGCGCTTCTCCCCATCGGCGAACACCAGGAGAGCGATGCGCGCCGTGCGGTTCGGATCGTACTCGATCTCCGCCACCCGGGCAGGCACCCCGTGCTTGGTTCGCCGGAAGTCAATCTTCCGGTACTGGCGCTTGTGGCCGCCACCGCGGTGCCGCATGGACAACTGCCCGAGGTTGTTGCGGCCACCCGACTTGGTGAGCGGTTCGAGCAGCGATTTCTCGGGAGTGTCCCGGGTGATCTCGTCGAACCCGGACACCGACCGAAATCGCGTGCCGGCAGTCATCGGGCGAAACTTGCGAATACTCATATCAACCCTCGAACACGGGGAGCTGATCCCCGTCCTTGAGCAGGACGATGGCCTTCTTCCAGCGTGTCGTCTTGCCGCGAATGCGCCCCCGGGTCACTTCCCGCCGCCGCATCTGCATGGTACGGATGTCGATCGCGGTGACACCGAACAACTGGGCGAGGGCATCGCGGATCTGTGACTTGTTGGCCTCCGGATGCACCACGAAGGTGTACTCGCCACGGTTCTGGAACGCGGCCGAACTCTTCTCGGTGATGAGCGGACGCACGATGGTTTCATGAAGTCCCGGCATCAGTCGTCATCCTTCGTCGTTTGCGCCTTCGGTGCGGCCTTCTTGGCCGCCTTCTTGACCGACTTCTTGACCGGTTTCTTGGCCACGGATTTGACGGTCTTCTTCTCGGCCGTCTTGGGGCCGGCGGACTTGCGAGGGGCCGCGCGTTTCGGCCGCGCAGGCTTCACTGCCTCTTCGGCACCCGCAGCGTCTCCTCCCTCACCCATCGCGGCCCGTTCCACGACCACCACTTCAGCCCAGAGCACGTCGTAGGCGGCCGCTTCGCGGTAGGGCATCACGTTGACACCCGGGACGTTGCGGCCACTCAAGTAGGCGTGGCGATTGATACCGTCGGTGAGGATCAAGGTCTTGCGACCCCCGATGCCGAGCTTATCGAGCAGGTTCACCATGGTCGAGGTCTTCGGCTTCTCGAACGCCAGTCCATCGACCACCAGGAATGCACCCTCCCGTGCCCGCGCGTTGAGGGCCGACCGGCGGGCCAGCTTCCGCACCTTGGCAGGGATCGCCGCGCGGTAGTCTCGTGGACTCGGCCCGAAGACGATGCCGCCGCCTCGCCAATGTGGAGCCCGGATCGTACCCTGCCGGGCGCGCCCGGTTCCTTTCTGACGCCAGGGCTTGGCCCCACCCCCCGACACGTTGGCGCGGGTCTTGGTCGCCGCCGTACCCTGACGCTGGTTCGCGAGATAGGTCTTGACGGCCTGATGCAGGACTGGTTCGTTCACGGTGCCATCGAAGTAATCCGCTGGAAGCGGACAGGATCCCTCGGCGCGGTCGCCTGTCGCGGAGAACAGTGGGGCCTCAAGCATACCGGCTCCTCCCATTCTGTTTCGCGATGGTGACGATGGCGTTCTTGGCACCCGGCACGGCCCCTCTGACGAAGATCAAGTTGCGTTCACTGTCCACGCGAACGACTTTGAGGCCCATCTCGGTGTGGCGCACATCGCCCATGTGACCGGGCATCTTCTTCCCCTTCAGGACGCGCGATGGATTCGTTCCGGGGCCGATCGATCCCGTTCGTCGGTGCCGGGTGTTGCCGTGTGAACCCGGACCCCCACCGCGTCCGTACCGATGCACCATCCCCTGAAAGCCCTTTCCCTTACTGCGTCCCGTCACCTTCACCAGATCGCCGGCTTGGAAAATCTCCACCGTCAAGGTGGCTCCCGCTTCGGGGGTGGTTTCGCCGAGGGCGAACGTCCTGATCACTCTTGGGGCGGCGTCGATCCCCGCGCGGGCCGCGTGACCGATTTCGGCCTTACTGGCACGAACGGGACGCTTGGCCCCGAAGCCGAGCTGCACCTGATCCTCGCGAACCTGGACGACTCGGCAGGGACCTGCCTCGATCACCGTGACGGGAATCGCTGCCCCCTCATCGGTAAAGACGCGGGTCATCCCGAGTTTACGCCCGATCAACCCTGTGCTCATCGTGTCACCTGACCTTGATCTCCACGTCGACCCCAGCCGGCAGGTCCAGCTTGGTAAGGGCATCCATGGTCTGTGGCCGCGAATCGGCGATATCCAGCAGTCGCTTGTGCGTGCGGAGCTCGAATTGCTCTCGGCTCTTCTTGTCGACATGCGGGCTTCGGAGCACGGTCCAGCGTTCGATCTTCCGGGGAAGCGGTATCGGGCCGGAGACTTGAGCGCCGGTCTTCTCCACCGTCCGGACGATATCGGCCGCCGCCTGATCGAGCAGGACGTGGTCGAACGCCTTGAGTCGGATACGGATGTTATCTGCCATAGGGTCGTTGGTCGCTCGTCGTTGGTTGACTATTTCAGAATCTTGGTCACCACGCCGGCTCCCACCGTCCGGCCCCCCTCCCGAATCGCGAACCGCAGCCCCTCTTCCATCGCGATCGGGGTGATCAATTCGATCGTCATCTGCACATTGTCCCCCGGCATCACCATCT
>QKDC01000188.1 GCA_003246755.1 Gemmatimonadota bacterium
GTCTCGAGTGGCACCGCGATCTGGTGGGGAATCCGACGGAACGCACGGCGGGCATCCAACTGGGTGTGGCGACCTACTTCTAGCGCTCCGAAGAGCGCCCTACTTCAACCCGATCCTGCCGACCAGTTCGGCGAAGCGGGGATCCTCCCGAAGGGGGGCGTACCCGGGATCGATGTGGAGGTTGATGAGCCCTGCCGATCGGGCGTGGAAGGCGCGCTCCAGGCACTCGAAGGCCCGATCGTAGTTGCCGACGGCGGCGTAGCCCATCGCCAGGACCTCCGATCGGACGTAATGCTCGGTGGACTCCCGCTCCAGCCGCTCCAAGATCTCCTCCGCCTCATCCTGTCTCCCCAGGGGGGGGAGGGCGCGGACGATGAAGGCATCGTAGGAGCGCACCGCCGTGTCCGCGGCCTGTCCTTTGTGGAACGCCTCCAGCGCGCCCTCGGCATTCCCCTGCGCCAGGAGGGCGGCCCCGAGATCCAGGTACGCCTGGTGGAAGGTCTCGTCGAAGTCGATCGTGGTCTTGCTCTGCGCAATCGCCTGGTCGTAGTTGCCGATGTAGAGCAGGAAGCGCCCCACCCAGCGCTGGTAGAGTGCGAAGAGCGGGTCGAGCGCCGCGGCCTTGCGCAGCTCTGCGATCCCTTCTTCCAGCCTGCCGACCGCGGGGAGCACGCTCCCCAACGCCCAGTGGCTTTCGGCGTTGTTGGGTGCGAGGACCACGGCGCGCCGGAGCTGGGCTTCGGCTTCCTCGAAGGCCCACTCGTACCATCCGAGGACCTTGCCGAGCACAGTGATGGCTTCGGGGAGATCCGGGTCGAGCTGCAAGGCACGGGTCGCCGCAGCCTTCGCCCGGGGATACGCCTCGTCAGGAGCGAGCCAATCGTCCGCAAGCCGGCACCACGAGTCAGCGATCCCCGCGTGAGCGCGCCCGTACCCGGGGTCGGCGAGCAGCGCATGCTGGAAGAGCTCGAGACTCTTCTGGACCCCTGCTTCGGTGAACTTGTTGTAGTGGAATCGACCCTTGAGGTAGCGGGTATACGCCTCGAGGTTCTTGGCCGGCGCGACGAGCTCCTGCTGCTCACTGCCCAATTGGACCTTGAGTGCCTCCGCGATCGCCTTGGAGATTTCGTCCTGGATGGCGAAGACGTCTTCGAACTGGCGGTCGAACCGTTCCGACCAGAGTTGATATCCGTCGCTCACGTTGACCAGCTGGGCGGTGATGCGGAGCCGATTGCCCGCTTTTCGCACACTGCCCTCGAGGACGGCATCCACCTTGAGTTGCCGTCCGATGCCACCGATGTCCTGGTTCTTCCCCTTGAACGCGAATGCGGACGTACGTGAGGCAACCCGCAGGCCGTCGATCTTGTTGAGCGCGTTGATGATTTCCTCGGCGATGCCGTCGCTGAAGTACTCGTTCTCGGGATCGGCGCTCATGTTGGCGAACGGCAACACGGCAATGGAATTCCACCCGGTACTCGACCCCGCCGGCATCCCCGGAGGCGTGGATCCTCCGGAGGGCCAATTGAGGGCCTTGGAGAATTGGGTAGCGGTCTCGAACCGCTTGGCAGGTGCCTTTTCCAGCGCTTTCATCACGGCCTGTTCCAGCCAGTCAGGCACCTCATCACGTCGCTCGCGGAGAGGCTGGACCGGATCGGTAAAGAGCTTCTTCATGATCGACTGAACCGTCGGGCCAGTGAATGGGGCCGTGCCGCCCAACATTTCGTAGAGCATCGCGCCGAGGGAGTAGATGTCGCTTCGTCCATCGAGTTCGTCGTTTCCACCGGCTTGCTCGGGACTCATGTACGCGGGCGTCCCCACGGCGGTGCCGGTCTGCGTCAGACTGTCGGATACGGCCGCACTCACCGCCTTGGCGATCCCAAAGTCGGTGACGACGGCTTCGCCGTCGTGCAGCATCACGTTCTCGGGTTTGATGTCACGATGCACGATCTCGCGACGATGGGCATAATCGAGGGCCGCCGCCGCGGCGCGTGTGATCTTGAGCGCTTCGTCGATGGGGAGCGGCGACTCGCGATCGAGACGTTGCCGCAGAGATTCGCCCTCGATGTACGGCATCACGTAATAGAGGAGATCGTCGGCTCGGCCCGAATCGTACAGTGGAACGATGTGAGGGTGCTGCAGGCGGGCGGCAATCTGAATCTCTCGGAGAAACCGCTCCGGGCCCAGGCTCATGGCCAAGTGCGGGTGGAGGACCTTGAGGGCGACCGGCCGTCGGTGGCGAAGGTCCTGGGCGAGGTAGACCGTGGCCATGCCCCCCCGACCGAGTTCCCGATCAAGCTCGTAACGGTCGGCGAGGGAGGTCTTCAGCTGATCGAGGAGTACGCTCACTGCCTTGGTCTACAACTTCGCCAGGAGGGCCTTGAAGCGTGGATCCTCGCGGACGGCGTCAAGATCGGAATCATGCTCGAGCCACTCTCGATGTCCGAAGCCATTCTCAATAGCCTTGTCCAGACACTCGATGGCCTCATCATTGAGGTGGGCGAGTGAATAGACACACGCAACATTGTAGAGCGTCAACGAGTCCGATTCGTTCGCGGCCCGAGCGCGACTGGCCCATTCGAGTGCCTTCTCCCGCTGGCCGAGCGTCATCAGTGCCGCACCACCGAGATAGAGGGCCCGTCCATCGTCGGGGTTCATCTCGAGGTGTTTCTCCGCCAGGGCCAGTCCCCGGGCGTAGGAGGTCTGGGATTCGGCGGTCCGCTTGAGTCCGGAGAGCACACCTCCGAGGAGGAGCAAGGACTGATGGTCCTCCGGCCGAACCTTGGCTGCGGCTTCGAAATGCTCGACCGCTTCCTCGAGCTTCCCCTCCTGCACACATGCTCTCGCAAAGAGGTAATGGGCTTCGAATTGTCGCGGGTCGAGTTTCAGGGCCTGCTCGAACTCGGCCCGCGCTCCCGCATATTCCTTGCGCAGCGAGAGCGCGAACCCTCGGGAGGCGTGGCTCTCGGCGTTGTCCGGATCGAGTTCGATCGCCTTCTTGCTCGCTGCGTCGGCGCCATCGAGGTTGGCCTTGCTGCCGTCCCAGTACATGTACAGGAAGGAGCAGCAGTCGGCGATGCCGGCGTACGCGAGGGCGTATTTCGCATCTTCCTCGATCGCGCGCTCGAACATCCGACGCGCGTACTGGATGCCGTTCCGACTCCACAAATGGAAGAACTGGCGTCCCCGGAGGTAGTACTCGTAGGCCTTGACGTTCTCGGTCGGGGCCTTCTCGATCGCTTTCTTCTCGTCGTCGCTGAGCACCACCCGAAGCGCACGCACGATGTTGTCGGCGATCTCGTCCTGAATGGCGAACACGTCCTCCAACTGCCGGTCGTACCGCTCCGACCAGAGCTGGTACCCGTCGGCCACGTTGATCAGTTGGGCCGTGACCCGGAGGCGATTCCCCGACTTTCTCACACCACCCTCGAGCACGGTTTGGACTTTGAGCTTGCGTCCAATCTCGGCGATGTCCTCACCCTTGCCCTTCAGGGCAAACGAGGAAGTGCGGGAGGCCACCCGGAGGGCCTCGATCTTGTTGAGCGAATTGATGATCTCTTCGGCGACCCCGTCGCTGAAGTACTCGTTCTCCGGATCGGCACTCATGTTCACGAAGGGAAGGACCGCAATCGACTGCCAACCGCTGGTGGTCCCGGCAGGCATGCCCGTCGGGGTCGACTGCCCGGAAGGCCAGGTGAGGGCCTGGGCAAACTGCGTGGCCGTCGCGTAGCGGTCGTTCGGGGCCTTCGCGAGCGCCTTCATCACGGCGGAGTCGAGCCACTCGGGGACGTCCTCCCGATGGGTGTGAATCGGCAGGGCCGGATCGGTAAACAATTGCTTCATGATCGACTGGACGGTCGGACCGGAGAACGGAGCCTGACCGCCAATCATCTCATAGAGCATGGCCCCGAGCGAGTAGATGTCGGAGCGCGCGTCGAGATCGACGTTGCCGGACGCCTGCTCCGGGCTCATGTACGCCGGTGTGCCGATGGCAGTGCCCGTCTGGGTGAGACTGTCGGATACCGCTGCGCTCACGGCCTTCGCGATCCCAAAATCCGTCACCACCGGTTCATTCTGGTTGAGCATCACGTTTTCGGGTTTGATGTCCCGATGGACGACCCCCTGCCGATGCGCGTAGTCGAGGGCGGAGGCCACCGCCCGCCCAATCCGAACCGCTTCCTCGATGTCCATTCGCCCGTCGCGTTCCAGTCGCTGCCGGAGGGATTCTCCATCGACATACGGCATGACGTAGAAAAGCAGTTCGTCCGCCCGGCCTGAGTCATACAGGGGCACAATGTGTGGATGCTGCAACCGCGCCGCGATTTGGATTTCCCGGAGGAATCGGTCCGGTCCGAGACTCATGCCGACGTGGGGATGGAGGACTTTGAGGGCAACCGGGCGGTGATGTCGGCGGTCCTGGGCGAGATACACCGTTGCCATACCACCGCGTCCGACCTCGCGTTCGAGGTCGTACCGGTCTGCGAGAGAGGTCTTGAGTTGGGTGAGGATATCGGTCATGGGACGGGGAAGATACGGACAAACGGGGTTTCGGGCGAGGGGCCGGGAGCGCCGTACTGCGGTGTCGGCGGTAGGAGAGCCGGGATTCACATCTGATTCACCCGGACTTCATCGGGAGGCCGCAATTAGTAGTCGAATCACTCGATGACTCTGGAAGCTCGGGGGAGGTTGAAAGCATGACGGAAAGCGATCTGAGCCGGCGGGATTTCGTCAAGGCAGGTGCGACCGGGGCAGCGGCGGCAGCCTTGAATCCACAGTTGCTGGCCGTGGCCAAACCGGGAGGAATGGCGGAACGCCGGCTGGGGCGCACGGGACACAACGTCCGACTGTTCAGCCTGGGGGGGCAGGCCACCCTGGAGAAGGACGGGACCCGCGACGAGTCCGTCGCCATCATCAACCGGGCAATCGATCTCGGGGTCAACTACATCGATACCGCGGCGGCCTATGGCAGGGGCATCAGCCAGACCTATATCGGCGAAGTGATGGCCACCCGTCGAAAGGAGGTCTATCTCGCCAGCAAGACCCATGACCGTACCTATGATGGGTCGATGCGGCTCCTCGAAGAGAGCCTCCGGCTTCTCCAGACCGATCACCTCGACACCTGGCAAATCCACCGGCTCGGTACCGATGAGGAGTTGGACCGGCTTCTCGGGCCCGACGGCGCCCTCAAGGCCGTGGAGCAGGCAAAGAGCGAGGGTACGGTCCGGTTTGCGGGCGTGACGGGGCACACCGATCCGACTGTGCTGATGCATGCCATCGAGCGGTACCCCTTCGACACGATCCTCATGGCCCTCAACGCGGCCGACCCCCATTACCTGCCGTTCGCGACAGAACTCCTGCCGCTCGCCGTCGAAAAGAAGATGGGGATCATCGGGATGAAGATTCCTGCCCGAGGGAGGCTGTTCCAGGAGGGCGGGCTCCGAACCATGCGGGAAGCAATGCACTGGACGCTCAGCCACTCGGTCAGCACCGTGATCGTTGGATGTGATTCGGTGGCCCAGCTGGAGGAGAACGTGGATATCGCCACGGCCTTCACACCGCTCGGTCAGCAGGAGTTGAAGAGGATTTCGGCGTTGACCGAGAGTTATGCCCGGAACGCCATGTGGTTCAAGCGGGGGGCGCGCGGCTAGCGCGCCCTCGCGCTCATCTCAACGGCTCAATTTCAGAAGCTGCCCGGTGGGCGGTGGGCCCTCAGGCGTATCGCGGGACGCTGGGCTCTTTGGGCTCGCTGGCCACGCGCGCCGCGCATTCCACGGGCCCCACGGAAGCCTCGTGCCCCCTGACGCGCTCCGATCTCCTGTCGGTGCGCACGGGCGCTCGCTCTTCCGCGTTGGAAGGCTCGCATCTGCATGCGGGTGACATCGCGACGGATGGTTCCCAGTTGTTCCCGCTGCGCTTCCGTAAGCACGTCCCCCATTCCGGCACGATCCGAAGCGAGTGCTCGCGCCCGTTCCCGCTGGGCGGTCATCTGTTCGCGAAGCTGCTCCCTCGTGAGGTCTCCTGAACGGAACTTGGATCTGAGTTCCGCCAACTCGTGCCGCTGCTGGCTCCGGAGTTCGATGAGGTCTTGGCGACGCGCCTGGAGTTGCGCCACCTGGTCCTCCGTGAGGTGCAGGCGCTCCCGGAGTCGTAGCGCGATCTCGGGAGATTGGTTGCGTGGGGTCTGCAGTTGGCGTCCACGTCTCACACGCGGTTGGGGCTCGGGGCTTTGCTGCGCAAACAACGGTGCCACCGCGACGCCAGCCACCAGTGCAATGAGGGTGAGTCTTTTCCGGTAGGTCATCTTCTCTCGTCTTTCTGTCCTCGCGTGGCGATGGACGGTGATCCCCTCCTGCCCATTCTGACGATCCCCGGCCGTCCTCGTTAACCCGGAGTGCCCAGGAAAGCGGGGCAGAATGCCATGTCTCAGCCTGGAGACTCCCTCCCGATCCGATGGCCGGGTTCCCACCGGTCGAAAACGGAAGCCCTTGCCCTACTTGGGTCTGGGCCGTCTCGAAAGCGTCCAAGGCATTGTGGGCACGTGGTTTGCGACGCGGTCACCCGATGCGTGTTCCATCTCGTCATGCCCTTGTCGCCAGCATCCTCGTGTTGGGTGCGGGATGCGTTCCGGCCTACTTGCCCTACGGCGAGTGGGGCGTCTACCGCGACGTGCCTCCCTTCGGTATGTCTCATGAGGCCTGGACCCATGCGCTTTCCGCCCACGCGGTGGCAACGCAAAGGGGAGAGACACGGAGTTCGCTCCTGACCGTCATCGACTATTCTCAGCCGTCCACTCAGCCTCGGTTCTGGGTGGTCGACCTGGCCACCGGGGAGATACTGGTTCGCGAGTATGTTGCGCATGCCGTCGAGACTGGGGGCACCTGGGCAACCTCGTTTTCCAATCGGCACGGGAGCTATCGGTCGAGCCTGGGCACCTTCGTCACCGCGAATACGTATATCGGGATCAAGGGCCTGTCGCTTCGTCTGCGCGGGCTCGAGCCAGGGATCAACGACAACGCACGAGCCAGAGGGATCGTCATCCACGGGACACGAAGCGTCAACGCACTTCGCGCCGCCCAGGGCAGACTCGGCCGCACGCTCGGCTGTCCGGCTCTCCCCGCCGAGACCAGTTCCCAGATTGTCAGGTTGATCGCCAACGGGGTCGTGGTCTTCGCCTGGGCCCCCGACCCGTCCTTTCTCGCACAGTCCAACTTTATTGACGCAGGGGCCGCCGCCGTCCGACTCAGCTCCATGGATTGAGTGACGGTTGCCGGGCAAGATTGGACGTTGCCAGAGGAATCTCCTATCATGAGACGACGGTCTTTCCCCTGTGAGGCCCTATGAGACCCCGAGTCCTCCTGCTCTTCCTTGCCATTCCACTCCTTGCCGCCTGTGACGAAAAGTTTCTCGTCATCGAATCCGACACGAGCTGGTCCGGCAACATCACCGGCTACGGACAGGTGGCCGGTTCCGGGAATGCCGAGATCGACCTGACGGATGCCCCGTCGAACGTGTGCTGGACCCTCAAGAAGGAAACCGACGAAGGGACCCTCCGGGCCTACCTCAATGACGACACCTGGTTTGGGCTGGGCAGCGAGGTTGACGACGACCAGACCACGACCGACCCCATGGGTCAAGTCATGGGTTGTAACCGCTAGGGCACTCCCGATCACTTCCTCCGGTCGGCACCGGCGAGGTCGGGCCGGAGTTGTGCTACTTCTCCTGGCAACGGCCTGCGGGCCATCGCGCCCTGTCCCTCCCGACCACACCACTCCCACCTGGGACCGCGCCGAACCTCCAGCCGTGCGTGGCTACGTCGCCTACCGCGCCGCAGATCCCCCAGACATCGACGGTCGACTCGACGACTCCAGTTGGGTGGCCGCACCATGGTCCGAGGCGTTCGTCGACATCGAGGGGTCGGCTGGCGGTTCCGCTCCGCCGCAATGGGAAACCCGCTTCAAGATCATCTGGGATGAGGAGCATCTCTACGTGGGTGCGGCTCTCGTGGACCCTCATGTCTGGGGGACACTCACCCAGCGCGACACGGTGATCTACTACGACAACGACTTCGAACTCTTTGTCGATCCGGACGGAGACACCCATCGCTACTTCGAACTCGAAATCAACGCCTTGGGTACCGTGTGGGACCTCTTTCTCGCGCGGCCCTATCGTGATGGCGGACCCGCAGACAATGGGTGGGATGTTCGAGGTCTCCGGTCGGCGGTGTGGGTGGATGGATCCATCAACGATGCCCGCGACGAGGACCGCGGCTGGTATGTCGAACTCGCGATCCCGTGGGTGGCGTTCTCCGACGGCGGGAGGACCATCGTGCCACCGAGGGACGGCGATCAATGGCGGATGAACTTTTCCCGCGTGCAATGGGAGACCGAGGTCGTCGAAGGGGGGAGGGAGTATCGCAAGGCGACTACTGCTGATGGGCGGCCCCTCCCGGAACACAACTGGGTATGGTCTCCACAGTACGCCGTGAACATGCATCTCCCCGAGCTATGGGGGGTGGTACAGTTCGCATCGGGCGTACCGGCCGATAGCGGGGTCTCGCTGATCCCGCCGATGGACGCCACGATACGCTGGTTACTCCGGCGTGTGTACTATGCACAGCGTGCCTACCATCGCGCGAATGGTCGATTCGCCGACACGCTCGAGGAGTTGGATTTCGTGCTAGACCCCGTGCTGGCCCCCACCCTGACCCTCAGTGCGACGAATGGCGGATACGACCTGACGAGCGCGATCGGCGAGGGAGGAGGCGTGTGGCACATCACCCATGAGGGAAGGGCCTGGAAGGAGTGAGAGTGGGACGGTCAATGAAGCGGAGAGACTTCCTCGATGCCGCGGGTCGTGCGGTCGGCGGTGCGGCGATGCTCTCCCTGGCCGGTTCTGCCGGCTGTGTTGCCGCCCGGACCAGGTTCTCGACCTGGACTTGGGTTCACGGAGGGAGTGAGGCCGGGCCGGACGAATGGGCCAGGCGCTTTGAGCGTCTCGCGGCCGCGGGTGTGACCGGTGTGCTCGTGGGTGGAGGGGACACCACCGTCCTCTCCGACATCGCCCACGGTGCCGGACTCAGTTTCCATCGTTGGATCTGGGTACTCAATCGCACGGGTGACGACTGGGTGAAAGAGAACCATCCGGAGTGGTTCAGCGTCAGTCGGAATGGTCAATCGAGTCTCAGCACCCCCCCGTACGTTGGGTATTACCAATGGGTCTGCCCCAGTCGAGAGCCGGTCCGTGCGTATCTGCAACAAGTCGTCGACGAGGTCGCCGCGCATCCTGGGGTGGACGGGGTGCATCTGGACTATATCCGGCACCCCGATGTCATTCTCCCCATTGGGTTGTGGGAGAAGTACGGGCTTGTGCAGGATCGCGAACTTCCCGAGTTCGATTTCTGCTACTGCGCGGTTTGCCGAGAGGCGTTCCAGGCATCGTCGGGTTCCGATCCGCTGTTGCTCCCCGACCCGACGGCCGACGAAGCCTGGCGCCGGTTTCGTTGGGACAGCGTGACCGGTGTGGTTCGAGCCTTGGCCGAGGTGGTGCACGCCAGAGACAAGTCGATCAGTGCCGCCGTGTTTCCCACGCCGAGCCTGGCGCGCCAATTGGTCAGGCAGGCTTGGGATGAGTGGCCACTCGACATGGTCTTTCCCATGATCTACCACTCGTTCTATCTGAAGGATCTGGCTTGGATTGGAGAGGCTGTCCAAGAAGGCGTTGCGGCGATCCCGAACACCCCATTGCACGCGGGGCTCTATCTTCCCGATCTCACGCCCGAAGACTTGACTGAGGCAGTTCGGCAGGCGCGGGCGAACGGGGCCGCGGGGGTGTCGGTCTTCGAAATGAACGGACTCAGTGAGGCGCACCTTGGTGCGCTCGGTGCGGCGTCCCAGGTCTAGCGTTCAGGAACCCTCCCGGAGTCGCTTCAATAGTTGAATCTGTCCGGCGTGATAGAGGTCATGCACCGCCACCCCTCGGATCATCTCCTCGGCGGTCCACTTGCCGGGCCCAGGCGCCGCTTTGGAGAGACGCGAGCTTGGCATTGCTCG
Organism: Gemmatimonadota bacterium; assembly: GCA_003246755.1. GTDB lineage: Bacteria > Gemmatimonadota > Gemmatimonadetes > Gemmatimonadales > GWC2-71-9 > SZUA-320. The sequence continues at coordinate 10,047 of QKDC01000188.1, forward strand.
GACCACTTCCAGCAGCTTGGTGTGACACGCCTTGAGGAGACCGACATCATGCTTCCAATCCGCCGCGTTTCCGTGCTCGCGCGGAAAGAAGTTGGAACCGGCGATTGGAAAGGAACCACGTGGTCCACCGGTGAGTCGGCGAGTCACCGCGTATTTCCAGTAGGCGGCATGGGTCACGAGTTCCCAGATGTTGTGGCGCTGCGGCTGTGGCCTCCAGAGGGCCTCGCTGGGGTCGACTCCGCGAAGAGTCCCCAGCAGGTTGGTACCGTGCCAGGATCGTCGCCGGAAGGCTTCTTCGAGCCCATGGATAAGAGCTTGGATGTCGCGGGAGAGTGGCATGGGGTCCTCGCAAGTTGTGAGACTCAAAATGTCACATACCCCCGCCCATCGAAACCCGGTACCCCGATCGCGTGCCCCCTCCGGGGGGCGTAGAAATTGCTTAGGTTTCCGTGGTGTCCAATATCAATCTGAATCAACAGAGGGGCGGCAAGCTGGTCGCCTTGGGGATCGTCTGTCTCTGGGCGGGAACCTCATGTTCCACAACGCCCACGATGACCGCTCCCATCGCCGCTCGGCTCGTGATTGCCACCCTCCCGTCGAGCACCGCTGCGGCAGGCGTGGCGCTGAGTCCGCAACCCGTGATCCAGGTCTCGGATGCCGCGGGGAACCCCGTCACCAGCCGAGGCGTGCTCATTACCGCGACCATCGCCTCCGGAGGAGGAGCCCTCACGGGGACGACGGCGCTCCGTACCGATGACCATGGTCGAGCCACCTTCGCCGACCTGGCGATCACCGGGTCGGTCGGCACGCGAACGCTGCGTTTCAGCGCCTCGGGACTGGCCTCGGCCACCTCTCCGGACATTGCCCTCGAGCATGGGCCCGCGAGTGCCGTCGTCGTCGCTTCCGGCAGTAACCAGACGGTTCCAGCCGGTACGCCGGTTCCGGTGCTGCCAACGGTTCGCGTCCTCGATGGATCGGGCAATCCCGTACCTGGAGTAGAGGTCACCTTCGCGGTGACCAGTGGGGGAGGGGTGATCGTTGGTCCCTTACAGGTCACCGACGCAGCGGGACAAGCCACGGTCGGTGGTTGGACTTTGGGTACGGCCATCGGGCTCAATGTCCTGACGGCAACCGTAGCGGGGGTGACCAATGGCGTGCTCGTGTTCAATGCGACCGGCGTCATCGGCCCGCCGGCATCCATAACGATCCTTGCTGGTGATTTGCAGTCGGCGACCATCGGGAGTGCTGTAGATAGCGCCCCAGCGGTCAAAGTGACCGATGCGTTCAACAACCCTATCGCGGGAGTTGCGGTCACCTTCGTCGTGACGGCGGGCGGGGGGACGTTGACGACGGCGAGCCCGGTCACGGATGCCACCGGAATCGCGAGAGTCGGTGCGTGGCGGATGGGTCTGACGCCCGGAGTGAATAGCCTTTCGGTTTCGGTCGGGACGGCCCCTCCCCTGACCTTTGGTGCCACGGCGGTTGACCTCCCGGTGATTGCCATTTCCGCGGGGGGCACGCATTCCTGTGCCGGCTTGGCGAGTGGGGGGGGAGGTCGTTGCTGGGGGACGAACACCAACGGCCAGCTGGGTGACGGGACGATTTCGCCGGACTCGATGCCAGTCACGGTCACCGGAGCGCTCATCCCGACTCAAGTGGGAGCGGGTCAATCCCACTCCTGCCTGCTGACTGCGGCCGGCACGGCCCATTGCTGGGGGCTGAATTCCTCGGGCCAATTGGGAGACGGCACGACGACACCTTCACTGGTTCCTGTCGCCGTGACTGGTGGTCACCTCTTCACCATGCTGACCGTCGGGGCATTTCATGCCTGCGGCCTCAAGGCCGATGGATCGGTCTATTGCTGGGGGGCTGGCGCCAACGGGCGACTCGGGAATGGATTCACTCAGAATGCCGGTATCCCGCAACTCGTCACGGGTGGTTTCAACTTTACCGCGGTGAGCGCGGGGACGACCCACACCTGCGGGGTGAGAACGGATGGGGTCGTTCTCTGCTGGGGGTCGAACGTCAACGGTCGGCTGGGAGACGGGACGACCACCGATCGACTCGTGCCGACGTCGGTGAGCGGGGCGGGGATCTACTCCTCGGTCGCCGCCGGCGGGGCACACAGCTGTGCCCTTGACACCACCGGGCTCGCCTGGTGTTGGGGCCTGGGATCATCAGGCCAGTTGGGGACCGGGTCGTTACCCGCACAACTCCTGGTACCGACCAGCGTGGCGGGGAGCACCTCCTTCTCGGCGATCAGCACCGGTGCGTTCCATTCCTGCGGTCTGGATGACAGTGGGGCTGCCTGGTGCTGGGGATCGAACAGCCTCGGTCGCCTGGGAGATGGAACCACCGCCCTTCGATCCGCCCCCGTATCGGTTCTCGGTGGCTTGACCTACTCTGTGATTAGCGCTGGTGGGCAGCACACGTGCGCCCGCAGCAGTGCGGGCTCGGCCCTGTGTTGGGGGCGGAGTGCCGAGGGTCAGGTGGGAGATGGTCAGGCGGTCACCCGGCTGACGCCGGTGGGTGTCAAGGCGCCATGAGCGACTGATTATCATTAGGTGAGCCCGAAACGGGTCTCGTCTTCTGGAGGCACCACATGAGTCCACCGGCCGTGGCCGGGTCGAAAGTGCGCCGCGATGCGCGCGATGCGATTGTCATCCGGTTCTCGGGAGATTCGGGTGACGGCATGCAGCTCACCGGCACCCAATTCACGATGGAAGCCGCGCTGTCGGGAAGCGACCTCTCGACCTTCCCCGATTACCCCGCGGAGATCAGGGCACCGGCGGGAACCACCTTTGGTGTCTCCTCGTTCCAGATTCACTTCGGTTCGACAGACATCATGACTCCGGGCGACGAACTCGACGTGCTGGTGGCCATGAACCCCGCCGCCCTCACGGTCAATCTCCAGGATGTTCGGGTGGGTGGACTCGTCGTCGTGGACACGAGTGGCTTCACCCCCCGCAACCTCGCCAAGGCCGGATTCGAGTCGAATCCCCTCGAGAGCGACCTGTTGAATCCCTACCAAGTGATGCCCCTCGATATCGCCACACTGACCGCCGCCGCCGTCGCCGATTTTGGGTTGTCATCCAAAGAGGCCCTGCGGTCACGGAACATGTGGGCGCTCGGTCTCATGCTGTGGATGTACGGTCGCGGCAAGCAGGCCACCGTCGATTGGCTCCAGAAGAAGTTCGCCAAGGCACCCGCCATTGCTCAGGCGAACATCGCCGCCCTCAATGCCGGGCACGCCTACGGTGAGACGGCCGAGTTACCGGAGCACCTGTCGGCGTATTCTGTCACCCGAGCCGACCTCCCGCCGGGAGTCTACCGCACGGTCAACGGCGCCGACGCCTTGGCGTTCGGACTGATCGCCGGGGCGAGGTCGGTGGGCATCAAGCAGCTCTTCTTTGGGTCCTACCCGATCACCCCGGCTTCGACGCTCCTTCACGCGCTGGCGAACCTCCGTCCCCTCGGGGTCGTGACCTTCCAAGCCGAAGATGAGATCGCTGCCATCTGCTCTGCGATCGGTGCCTCCTTTGCGGGTGCGCTCGGCGTCACGTCGAGTTCGGGGCCGGGGCTCGCCCTCAAAACCGAGGCCATGGGGTTGGCGGTCAGTACCGAACTCCCGCTCGTCATCGTGAATTCCCAGCGAGCGGGGCCGTCGACGGGAATGCCGACCAAGGCCGAACAGTCGGACTTGTTTCAGGCGATGTACGGTCGGAATGGAGAGGCCCCGGTCATCGTCTTGGCCGCCGCAACACCCGCCGACTGCTTCGAAGTGGCCATGGAGGCGGTCCGGCTGGCCGTGGGTCACATGACCCCGGTCATCTTGCTCTCGGACGGCTACCTGGCCAGCGCCGCCGAGCCTTGGCTCGTGCCCGATCTCTCCGGGTTACCAAGCGGGAGTGTCCAGTACGCCCAGCCGACCGAAGGGTTCCATCCCTTCAAACGCGATCCCAAGTCGCTGGCGCGGGTCTGGCCCACTCCCGGTACTCCGGGAGTCGAGCACAGGATTGGGGGTTTGGAGAAGTCGTACGACACCGGGAACATCTCCTACGACCCCGACAACCATGCCAAGATGACCAAGGCGCGGGCTGAGAAGGTCGCCAGGGTGGCGGATGACATTCCGCTCCAGGAAGTCGACGTGGGGCTGGACCGGGGACGCCTGCTGCTGGTGGGGTGGGGATCGACCTACGGACCTATCCACCGAGCGGTGTTGCAGTCCCGGGAGGATGAGGGGCTGGATGTCTCATTCATTCATCTGCGCTATCTCAATCCCTTCCCCAAGAACCTGGCCGATCTGCTCCGAGGATTCGACCGGATTCTGGTTCCGGAACAGAACACGGGACAGCTCACGGCGATTCTCAGGAGCACCTATCTGGTCGACGCGCAGGTGCTGGCGAAAGTCACCGGCAAGCCATTCATGGTGTCCGAGATCCGAAGTGCGATTCGTGCGACCTTGGAAGGAGGGCAGCCATCGTGACGGCCACCAGTCCATTACCACTCAAGGCGAAGGACTTCGCAACCGACCAGGAGGTCCGGTGGTGTCCGGGTTGCGGTGACTACGCGATCCTCAAGGCAGTACAGAAAGTCCTTGCCGATCTGGGTGTCTCGCGCCACAACACCGTCTTCGTGTCGGGCATCGGGTGCTCGTCGCGGTTCCCCTATTACATGGAGACCTTCGGCTTCCACAGTATCCACGGTCGCGCTCCGGCGATTGCGAGCGGCGTCAAACTCACCAATCCCGAGCTGGATGTCTGGGTGGTGACCGGCGATGGCGATGGCCTGAGCATTGGCGGGAATCACATGCTCCATGTACTGCGCCGAAACGTCGACCTGCAGATCCTGCTCTTCAACAACGAGATCTACGGCCTGACCAAGGGGCAGGCGTCCCCAACATCGCGACGTGGTACGCGTTCGCCTTCGACTCCATTCGGCTCGATCGACCCCGCACTGGTCCCCGCGCTGTTCGCTCTGGGTGCGGGAGCCCGGTTCGTTGCCCGATCGATCGACACGGCTCAAGCCCATCTCGCGGAGACACTGAAACGGGCTCACGCGCACAGGGGGGCCTCGTTCGTTGAGATCTTCCAGAACTGTCTCGTGTTCAACGATGCGGTCTTCGAGGGGTTCACGGCTCGGGATACCGCCGCGGACACTCAACTTCTGCTCGAGCACGGACAGCCCCTGCTCTTCGGTGCCGAGCGGAACCGAGGACTTCGGCTGCAGCACAACTCGCTGACCCTCGAGATTGTGACGGTTGGGGAGAACGGGGTGACCGAAGCCGACGTGCTCGTGCATGACCAGACCAACCGGACACTGGCCGCACTCCTCGCCGGATTACCCCAGCCCGCCTTCCCGATGGCGCTCGGTGTGCTCTACGACCATCCCGCGACAACCTACCATGAGGAACTGCAGGCTCAGGTTGCTCGGGAATCCGAGGTTGGGCCGCCCGACCTCGAATCCGCCATTCTCAAGTCGAATACCTGGACCGTGGCCTGAGTGAACCGCAGGAGCATCGGTGTTCTCCTGACGGGGTCGCTGCTCGGTTGCGCGGGCCCTGGCCAGTCCGGCGGGGGGGCGGTTGAAGGGTGGATGAATGGTCCACTCGCCGCCATCGAGAGCGCCTACCAGGATACGAGGTACTTCGCCGACCAACTCGATGTCACCCGAGCTTCCGGGCGGGACACCAACGCTCACGGTGTCTCGATCTCAGAATTGCAGACGGGCTACACCGATGCCCGCGCGCGGCTTGTCGCGGGGCTATCGCTGGTTGACTCCACTGTCCTGCAAGATGACGACCTCCGCGCCTATCGACTGATTCAGGAAACTACCTTTCGATCACTCGGTGCCGAGCCGGCGCGGGCGGTCGACGCCGGGGAGGCTGGGGACGACAGGGAAACGGTCCAGTGCGACTACGATGCGGCGACCATCCTCGAAGCCAAAGGTGAGGCTGCCCTCGTGGCGCGCATCTTCGCGTGTTATGGAATCGCCGCGCTGGACGTCCGTCTGGACGACGAGCACCTCGATCGCCTGACGGTCTTTGGACTCATGGCCACGACCGACGATTCGGTGAGGCGCCGCCGGCTCTTCCGCGCGCTCGAACCGGTCTGGCGGTCGGTCAACGGGGATGATGGGCCCGACAGCCCTTGGCGTCTGGTGCAGCGGCGGAGGGCTGACCGCTGGGGTGCTCCAGGCGGGGAATACCCGCACCGACGCCGCGCCACTCGACTCGGGATCGCGGGAGACTCGGTCGAATCATGGCTGGTGGCCGCGCTCGAAGCATGGCGGGATGTTCAGCCCGAAGCGCTGATCGAACCCTGGGACTGGTACTACCGCAATGGCGAAGCCGACCGGCGCCTCTCCTCCCGCATTCCGCGCGACAGTCTCCTCGCCATCAATCATGCCTTCTACCGTTCGCTCGGCGCCGACCCCGTCCGACTCGGGATTCAGTACGACGTGGAACCCAGGGCCGGCAAGTACCCCATCGCCTACACCACTTTCGGCGCCAGACCCCAGAAACGGACATCAGGCTGGTGGACCGGTGAGCCATGGGTCTTTGCGGCCTATCGCACCGGGGGGCTCCGCAATCTGAGCGAACTCCTCCACGAAACCGGGCACGCCGTCCATATCGCCGCGATCCGGACCCGGCCGGCGTACACCTCTTGGCCGGATAGTGACACCTTCACCGAGGCGATCGCCGAACTGGCCGGACTCGACCTCTACGAGCCGGCCTGGCAGCAGGCCTTCCTGGGGGATTCGGTCCCGTTGGACGTGAGTCTGCGGGCCAAGTATGGCAGCGCCATGCTGGATTTGGCATGGGCCCTCTTCGAGATCCGGATGGGAGTCGAACCAGGTGCATCCCCCAATCGAGTCTGGTCTGCCATCACATCGGAGTACCTTCGCATCAAGCCCCACCCCGAGTGGTCGTGGTGGGCCATGCGCGGCCAGTTGATCGAATCTCCCGGGTACATGCTCAACTATGCCCTCGGGGCCCTGCTGGTGGCACAGGTGAGGGATGGTGTCCGGGCTGCTCGCCCAACGGATCCCGTGGCGGGGGATCCGGGTTGGTATGACTGGGTTTCGGAGCGACTCTATCGATTTGGGCTCGAGACGCCAACCCCAGAGGTCCTTGCCGACTTTCTTGGTGGGCCGATGTCGCCTGCCGCCCTCATGGCCGATCTCTCTCGGGCCTCGCACTAGTCCGCGCCAACGGGCCCTCGCTCTCCCCCTGTGGCGGCAGCGCGTCAGAAGGAGGTCTGGTTCAGCCCCTGGAGCAGCTCGTAGAGAACCACCGCCCCACCGATGATGAAGCTCCTGAACAGGGTCTTCCCCAGGTCGAATCTCCGCACCGCCACTTCGGTGATGTCCGCCAGCGAGACCATTCGGGGGTTGATGGCCAGGGCCGTCGGTAAACCGCGGAGCGAATCCCCGACGATCGTCGGCTGGTGGAGGACGATCTTGGTGGAGTCGGTGGTCGTGGCAAGGCGGACCTGCTCCGGGGCCTCATCCGCGAGGACCTGGGCTACCGGAACGGTGGCCACTCGCCAACTGCGGCACCCGGAGAAACCGAACAGGACGATCAAGGCAAGGATGACCGGGGTGAGCGGAGGACGGGTAGTCAGCCTGTGAGAAGGGGCCATTAGGATGAGAGCCAGGGACGAGGGGAAGAGGAGGCCACTAGGCGAGCGCCAAATATAGGGTGGGGTGGTTTCGACCAACACCCGAGGGCCTTGCCCCCCCCTGGGTGAGTCCAAGATAGTTTGGAACCGTTCTTGCTATTCAATCGGTCAGGAGGCAAGACCGGCCGGCGCACGGGGCGCCAGGATCCGGATGACCGAACCATGATTGACCCGATGCTTATCCAGAAGTTGAGCCAGGCAGAACCATCCGCTGATGCCTTGAGGCAATTGGCGCAACTCGATCCGAGTCTCACGATGCCGGCCGCCCTTCCGCTTCTCCTCGCGCGCCTCATGGGCCCTACCTGTGCCAGCGGCGATGAGGGCGAAGAGGGTGAGGAATTCGAACCCGAATTGGCCTCCGCATAGTCGGCACAAGAAGTAGGACGAATCACGGCCCCTGGAAGTCACTTCCGGGGGCTTCTTGTTTTGCCCTTGACCGCCAGCAGAAAGGAGAGCAAGGTTCGTCACCCACGATGTACACCTGTGTCAATTCTCCGTGTCATTTTGCCGCACTGTGAGGTAATCGTGTTCATCAATCGTGTGATCCTCGTCACAACCGTCCTTGCCGTCGGAGCGTCACCTCTCGTCGCCCAGGATCGCTACCTCGATCCGCCCGACGCCATCGCCAAGATCCTCGACCAGCCGCTGACACCCATCGCGAGCCTGAGTCCCGACGGCCAGTGGCTTCTGCTCATGACACGGCCCACCCTTCCACCAATCGCCGAGGTTGCTGCGCCTGACGAACGACTCGCGGGGGTTCGTGTCAATCCGCGGACCAATGGGTCGGCCTTCGTGGGAGGATTCACCGGACTGGTGTTGCGTCAGGTCAACGGAAATGTCGAGCGACCGGTACGGACCGAGGCTACGGAGGGGATTGGGACCCCGAGCTGGTCTCCGGATGCCATGCATTTCGCGTTTACGGTGACGGGAGAGAACGGCATCACCCTCTGGGTAGCAGACGTGGCCTCCGGGGAGGCGCGGGCGCTCTCGGGCGCGGACTTGAACGGGGTGATCGGGTCTCCGTGCGAGTGGCTGCCAGACTCCAGTGGACTGCTCTGCCGGAGGGTGGTGTACGGTCGTCCGGCGGTGGCGCCGGCGCGGCGCACGATCCCGGTCGGACCGATCACCGAGGAGTCATCGGGACGGGCGGCTCCCAATCGAACCTACCAGGATCTGCTCTCCAGTCCGGAGGACGAACTCCTGTTCGACTATTACTTCACCAGCCAGGTGACCTACTACGGGTTGGATGCCAGTCGTCGGGACATTGGATCTCCGGCGATTCACACCCGCGCTGATCCTTCCCCCGACGGGAGGTACATACTGGTCGAGCGCATACACCGGCCGTACTCCTACCACGTACCGCTCTATAGGTTCCCCTCAGTGATCGAAGTGTGGGATTTCAACGGAGGGTTGGTGCACTCCTTGGCCGATCTCCCGCTCCAGGAAGAGGTTCCGACATCGTTCGACGCCGTTCCCGTTGGCCCTCGCTCAGTGAGCTGGCGCGCCGACGGTGGTGCCACCCTCGTGTGGGCCGAGGCCAAGGACGAGGGCGATCCCAGAAACGCCGCTGATATTCGAGACGAGGTGTACGCACTCGCCGCGCCGTTCTCCGGTACTCCCAGGGTCCTGGCCGAACTCGAATTCCGCTATGGGGGAACCGATTGGACTGCGGGGGGGACCGCCCTGGTCACCGAGCGCTGGCGGAAGACCCGTCAGGAGAGGATCTGGATGGTCCAACCTGACGGTGCCGCCCGCCTTCTCTTTGACCTCGTCTCGGAGGACCGCTACAACGATCCGGGCTCGCCGCTCATGACCTCGACGAAGATGGGGTCCCGCGTCATCCAGACCTCTGCCGACGGCCGGTATGCCTTCCTGAGTGGGACAGGGGCCTCGGAGGAGGGGGACCGCCCGTTCCTCGATCGCTATGAACTCGCGACCGGGAATATCACCCGGCTGTGGCGGTCATCCGCACCGTACTACGAGCGGGTCATCGCGCTTCTCGATCCGGCACGCCAGCGGTTCGTAACGCTCCGGGAATCGGTTGACGAACCCCCGAACTACTTCATCCGCCAGGTGGGGCAAAACAGGCTTACCCAACTGACGCGGTTCCCGGATCCGGCACCCGAGTTCGCCGGGGTGACCAAGGAACTGATCACCTATACCCGAAACGATGGCGTGCAGCTTTCGGCGACCCTCTACTTGCCAGAGGGCTACACCAAGGCACAAGGTACGCTACCCTTCCTGCTCTGGGCCTATCCCCGGGAATTCCGGACAGCCGACGCTGCCGCCCAGGTAGTGGGGTCGCCCTATCGATTCACTCGACCCTCGGGTTCCACTCATCTCTTCCTGCTGCTGGCGGGATACGGGGTTCTCGACAATCCCACCATGCCGATACTGGGTGAGGGCGATGCGGAGCCCAACGACACCTATGTCGAGCAGCTCGTGGCCAGCGCCCAAGCCGCAGTCGACAAGATCGTGGAACTCGGAGTGGCCGATCGCAACCGGATCGGGATCGGCGGACATTCCTATGGCGCCTTCATGACCGCCAACCTCCTGGCGCATTCCGACATCTTCCAGGCCGGTATCGCAAGGAGTGGGGCCTACAACCGCTCGCTCACACCGTTCGGTTTCCAGGCGGAAGAGCGAACGTATTGGGAGCGGCGCGATATCTATACTCGGATGTCGCCGTTCACCTACGCCGATCGGATCAACGAGCCGATCCTGATGATTCACGGTCAGGACGACAACAACTCAGGGACCTTCCCCATTCAGTCCGAGCGGATGTACGCGGCCATCAAGGGGAACGGGGGGAAGGCTCGGCTCGTCTGGCTGCCGGGCGAGGCGCACGGGTATCGGGCCCGGGAGTCGGTGGGCCACACGCTCCGCGAAATGGTGGACTGGATGGACCGGTTCGTGAAGAACGCGGGGTCGCACGCGGCGACGCCGTAGCCCTGTCCTGGTGCAGCATCCGGGTAGACGGTACCCGGTCTAGGCGGCCGAACGGTTCGACGCTCGTGCTCGATTGGTGGGTCCGTGCGCTGTGGCTTGAACCGGAGGCCGCTACGACCGCGTTCCATCTACCCGGATTGGCCAGGACCCAACCCCATTCCGGCGTCCTGCCTGCGTGACTTATCCCCCAAGCAGGGCGTTGAACAAAAACTTGTAGGTGCCGTGCGGCTGGGAGCGAAACGTGATCTCCGGTCCGAACAGGAAGAGCGTTCCGGCCCCGACTTTCGCCTCGACCGCCGCCACACCACCCTCCAGGTAGGTCTGCCCCCACGCCCAGCCGCTCACCAGCGGCTCGGCATTGGGGAACCAGGCCACCGGTCGGATCCCTTTCTTTGCCGCATCGAGCGGCACACGGAATACGGGATTGTTGTCGAATACGACGACGGTCTCCGGAGACATGCCCCGTGCCGCTGTGGTGGTTGGGTCGACCTGCACCTCGAGCAGAGAGGTTGGGATGTAGAATCTTCCTCTGGGCAATGGGACGACCACTCCGCCCGGCCGACGCTCCACCAGGTGGTTTTCAATCGGCAGGTTGAGGTGCCGGGCCAACTCGGTCGAGCCACCCATCGCAACGATCCTGCCTCCCGCTTCCAGGAACGTGCGCAGATGCGGGACCGTCTTCTCCACGCTCACCTGTCCGATCCGGTCCCGGTACTTCTCCCTCATGTCCTCCGGCGGGTCGTTGGCGTCCCCAAAGGGCCGCGCACCGCGGTCGCCTTGGTTGACGAAGACCAAAACATCGAAGTCCTTCCGAAGATCTCCTGCATCGAACCGTGGAGGAAAAACAACCTGTGCGGGGAACTCGAACTGTTCCAGAATCCAGCGGACCCATCCCGAAGGCATGGAACCCCCATACTGGTCCCAGAGGCCAATGCGGAGCGGTTGCACCCTTCGTCCGGACGACGGGGCTCTGGTGGACGTCGTCGTGACGGGGAGACCTAGCTCTCGAACCGACTCGCGGAGAGTGCTGGTCGCCGCCGGTGATGCCGGCACATACCACGTTCCCACGGGCCAGGTTCGCCCCTCGGCCTCCAGCGGCTCGGTGAGTTCGATGACCCGCTGCCCTGCCGACAGCAGGCGATTGACTGCCCGGAAGCCATCGTTGATGCTCCGGCTCATCAGATACCCGGTACCGGCCGTGAATGCCGGGGCGGGTGGCGAAACCAGCATCTCGGTCACCTTCTCGAAGGGACCATCGAAACCCTCGAGTATCCGGTCGAATTGCACACCCATTTGGAGAGCCAGCGTGTACCCCGCGTTGTCGTATGGTGCACGGGGCGGCCCACCAGGGTAGGGGATGTCATTGGGGTAGTTCTGCGGTTCGAACATGTCGAGGACGTGTGGCCGGAAGGCCTGGGCGCTGTTCACCACCCACGACCCCGCGCGATAGCGCTTGCCATTGAGAGAGAAGTCCCCGGTTGCGCGATGCACCTCGATGCCCGACTTGAGCAGGGCGTTCACGAACTTCGTGGCGGTTGGGAAATCGGGTTGGTCGATGGGGATGACGTACCCCCGCGGGTCCCGCTCCTCCGGGTTCCGCAAGTACGTCTCGTAGAGGGCCGGATCGACTCCGTCACGCCCCCACTCCTCCTGCTGTTCCCGGCTGATCTCTCCTCGCTCGGCCATGGCCGCCTCGACCGCGGCGATCTTGGCGGGCGTGGTGGTCCAACTATCACGCGAGCCCTTTTCGACGGCATTCCGTCCCATCAGGTAGAAGTTGTAGAGCAAGGTCTCGCGGTAGCGTGAGGCGAGGTCCAGGATCGCCCTGTTGTTGGTGATCGAGTAGTCCACCGACTGGCGGAAGTGCCAGACCCCCGGACTCACGGGGAAAGGCAGGTCACCGGTCGAAAGCTGGCGGGAGGGAACGAACGGGATCTCGATGGGGGTCGGGTTGCCGATGGTCTCGGTCAGAATCCCAATCATGTTGTGGAAGTAGGCCGCCGTCCTCAGGCCCCCATTCCACCACGTCTGATAACTCGCCCCATTCCGGGTTGCGGCTCCCGCCTTGCCTTCGGCGGCGAGCCGGCTTTGCATGGCTGCGCCCACGAGCGTGATTCCGTCGATGAGAAGCGGATCGAGATTGTGGTTGTGGGGATCCCGGAAGGGTGGTACGAAGAGCACTGCGCCTGAGGGTCCCGTCTGGTGGTGATTGTACATGATCTGGGGAAACCACTCGCGGTACATGACCCGGCTCATGTTCTCGCTCTCGGGCATCGCATTCATGTAAAAGTCGCGATTGTTGTCGTGCCCGACGTACTTCTGATAGAGTCGAGGGAGATTGCCTGTGGAGCGTTCGGTTCGTTCAACCCCGGGTCGCATGTACCAATTGCTCACGAGTTCCATCCCGTCCGGGTTCGCATGCACCACGAGCTGAATCACGTCATTCAGGATCCGGAGTGTTTCAGGGTCGTTTTGACTGACCATCTGCCAGACGTGCTCCATGAGTTGGTGCGCGCCGAGTACCTCGGTGGCGTGTAATCCACCGTCGATCCAGACCACGGATTTGCCCTCCTGGGCGAGCGCCCGTGCGCGCTCGGGTGTCAGGCCCTCCGCGTGGGCGAGGCTGTCGGAAATCATCCGATAGCGATCGAGCCTGGCGAAGTTGGCCGGTGCGGTGATGATCGCCATCCACTGATCCCGTCCCTCGGCGGTCTTGCCGATCGAGACGAGTCGCATCCGGTCGGACTCGGTATCGAGTTTCTTCCACCAGTCGGTCAACTGGGTGTAGGTCGCCAACTGATAGTCGTCGCCAATCGTGAAGCCCAGCGCCTGCTGGGGCGTCGTGAGGTGACCTTGACCCCATGCGGTCGAGGTGACGAGGAAGAGACCGGTAGTGGCTCGACGAGTGGCGGACTTGAGGGATAATCCCATGGTACTGCTCCGGAGGGGGCTGGGGACTGTGTGCAGGCCCTGAAGATACCCGCTCCGGCCGTCGTTGTTGAGGCCTCGACTCGGCCTAGATTTCCTGTATGGGGAACTCCGATACGGAGGGATCATGTGTACTGGATTGACTGAGCTCACCGAACAGTCGTCCCTTGCCGGGGGTAGAGGACTGAGGGGGACGGGGAGCACGCGAAGCGGCGTTGGTTCAAGCCACAGCGCCGGTTACCCTCCAAACGAGCCCAGGCGTCGAACCGCCAGCCGCGAGCGTGATACCTGTCCCCCTCAGCCCCTCAACAAATCTCCCGACTGAATGGACTCTGGCATGCTGATCATTCGACAGCTGATCGTCCCTCTCCTATGCATCGTGTGGGGAACGGGGTGCACCGAAAATCTCAGGACGGAATCCAACCCCACCGGGCAGGTCCTTGTCCTGGTGTCTATCGATGGATTCCGTTGGGACTACATCGACCGACCTGGCGCGGTCACTCTCAGGGAGATCGCCGGAGCGGGAGTCAGGGCAGGGACCATGCAGCCAGTCTTCCCGACGAAGACCTTCCCGAATCACTATTCGATCGTGACTGGGCTGCATCCCGAGCATCACGGGATCGTTTCCAACACCATGGAAGACTCCGTGCTCGGCCGTTTCTCGCTTGGGAATCGGGAAGCCGTGACAGACGCGCGGTGGTGGCAGGGCGAGCCGATCTGGGTTACCGCCGAGCGACAAGGCCTCAAGACGGCCCCCTATTTCTGGCCTGGCTCCGAGGCGGCGATCGGAGGGGTCCGGCCGACTTCTTGGAAACAGTTCGATGACGGTGTCCCCAACGACGAGCGGATGCAGTGGGTCTTGGAAGCGCTCGCGATGCCCCGGGACTCCGCCCCCTCCTTCATCTCTATCTATTTCAGCGAGGTGGACCACGCCGGGCACGGGTACGGTCCCGACTCCCCGGACGTGGATTCCGCGATCGCGTCCGTCGATCACACCCTCTCCTCGCTCTGGGACGGGATCGGCCGCCTGGGTCTCCGCGACCGTGTGAACCTCGTGATCGTTTCGGATCATGGAATGACGCCGCTCAGCCCCGACCGGATGATCCTGTTGGACGAAATTCTCGAGGGTGACACCTATCGCGTCGTCGACTGGACCCCAATGGCGGCCATCGTACCTGCGGCCGGCCGGGAGGACGAGGTCGTCTCACGTCTCTCGGCTGTGCCACACCTCACGGTGTTTCGACGTGGCGAAGTGCCCGCGCGACTCCAGTATCGGGACAACCCACGGATTCAACCGGTGCTCGCGCTGGCTGAGGACGGCTGGCAGATCACGACCCGAGCCCGGGCCGAAGGACGTGCATCGCTCATGGGAGACCATGGGTACGACAATGCGACCCCGAATATGGGAGCGCTGTTCGTCGCGGCCGGACCCGCCTTCGCGCAGGGGATGGTCGTTGATCGCGTGCGGACGGTTGACCTGTATGAACTGATGTGCCGGGTGTTGGGGATTACCCCCGTGCCCAATGACGGGTCCCTGGACTCAGTTGTGGCCGTCCTGAGGGTGGGTGGCTAAAGGCTGAGGGCTGAGGGCTGAGAGCTGAGAACTGAGGAGGAGGTGGATCGCGCGAAGCGGCGTTGGTTCAAGCCACAGCGCCGGTGACTAGCCAAACGAGCACAGGCGTCGAACCGCCAGCCGCGACCGCGTGATCCACCTCCTCCTCAGCCGTCGCCCCGCGTCAAACCTCCAGCCGCGAGCACGATTCCTGTCCCACTCCGCCCACGACCCGCCAGGCCTACAGGGTCCGCAAGAACGCCAGCAGCTCCTCCTGGGCCCCGGGCGAGAGCGCTTCGAACGCTTCACGCACCCGAGTTGCCTCTCCCCCGTGACGGAGGATCGCCGCCCTCAGATCTGTTATGCGCCCATCGTGGAGCAGGAGGTCCCTATACCGTAGCCCCATCAGCGGCTCGGTGCGGATCTCTGAAGGCGTGGCACCTGGCCCGCAGACATCGGCCAAGTCCGGGCCCATATCGTGGAGAAGAAGGTCGGAGTAGAGGGCGATCTTCCGGCGGTCCAGGGCGTCGATCTCGCTCGGTCCGGTCGTGAGAGACGGCACGTGGCAGGCAGTGCAACCGATCCGGTCGAAACTGGCTTCTCCCCGAGCCACGGACTCCTCCGACAAGCCTCGGGTGGGACCTCCACGCGGCGGAGGAGCGAGGAACCTGACGTACTGGGTCAGGAGATCGAGCGTTGCTTGATCCACCTCCGGGTCCGCTACAGGGTCTATTTCCCGTGATGGGAGCTCACCCTGGATGGCGTCCCGGGGATGTCGGGGAGTCGTGAGCCCCATTTCCAGACGGATCGCCCCGGCGACGAAGTCGGCGATGGTCGGGACATCCGCCTTCCTGCCCAGGCGGGCCGGGCGATCGTCACCGCTACGTCCCATCCGGCCGGAGATGCCGTCGCCATCGCGGTCATCCGGGTCCTCCAGTGCCCTGAGGGTCTCCTCGGGAATGGCGTCGATGAATCCCATCCCATAGAGAGCCGGTGCGGTGAACTGTCCGACTGTACCACCAGGCGGAGCGGACTCGGCGGGAATGCCGGCATCACGAGCGATCGGGGTGACCTTTCGCCGGATATTCTCTCCGCCGGTCGAGGCCATCACGTCACAGCCATGCGCGGGATCGTATCGGGAGGCCTTGAACACGAGTTCACCTCCCAGCCCACCGCTGGCTGGGGAAGTATGGCAGGCGCTGCACTGGTTCTCGTTGAACGCTGGACCCAGTCCGTCCTCGGTCCGGTAGACTCGGTTGAAGGCGAGCCGTCCGGCTGCGAACTGGGCCATCGAGACCGAATCGAGGCCCGGGATCGCCGTGCCCGGTTCACCCGTTGCGGCGACCCGATCGGTGCCGGCGCTATCACAGGCGATCGCGGCGACCACGAACCCGACCAGGGCAAGGGATCGTACCTCCCGGCCCATTGCGACTAACCCCCTCATCGTTGGGATCTCGGCGCCGGGACGGGTTACCTGAGTTCGAAGGCGATTGGTGAATTCGCGAGAGTTCGCCCCTCATCGATGATGAACACCTGCACCCTGGCAGTGTGCACGCCAACGCCGAACTGAGCGATCATGGGGTCCGCGCTCCCGAGTTCGAGTTCGTAGAGCGAATCCCAGAAGAGGATCTTCTCCTCGCTGTGGTAGGCAACGTCATTGATGAACGCCGTGATCGTGACCCGCTTTTCGGGCACGATGGTCAACCCGAAGGCGAAGGTGACATCCTGTCCGGCTTCCGCCGGATTGGGCCCGATGGTGAGAGCCCCTATCTGAAAGGCGGTGTCCTCGCCGAGTTTACAGCTGCCGACGGACATTGTGGTGACCGTGAGCAAAGCCAGCGTCAGGAGACGTCTACTTCTTCGTGCCACTGTTCCTCCAATTGTCCGAGGGTGGTGAGATGCGCGTGATCAACCGGGAGACCGCACACTACCGGGATGGGTCCAGATGACGATCACCCCGCATTGGGTGACCCGACTCCCCCCACCAAACTCCGCTGGTACCTGCGCCGCGCTCCGGTACACCTCGATCGCCTCGATGTCATTCGGAACGACGACATCGTCCAGGGCGATCTCGTCTTTCGAGCCACCAAATTGCTCGATCTCCGTGCTCCGGTCCTGTTCCGGGAGACCCATCAGGTCTTCCCCGCGCGGTCTGGAGTCTCCTCGAATGACGATCAAGCCATCGATATAGACACGGGGGTGGCAGTCCCCACCAAAGGACAGCAGCGAGCCCCGAAGCCGGATCCGCGACTTTCCAATTCCCTGGCTCAGCCGGACCCCTGGAATCGTAGCGAGGATGTCGGTGGTGCGCTGTGCGCGCCGAGCCTCGATGTCCTCCGGGGTCACGAAATGACCGAAGCTCGACCGCTGCCGCTCGTAGAACCCCACGCGGTGTAGCACGTTCCGCATCCGGTCCACTGGGGCGGTAACCTCGAGTGGGTCGAGCTGCAGGGCGATCGGTGGAAGCCGGAACTCGGTTTCCTGAGTCTGGCCCTCGGAGAGGATGATGGGCCCGTCCATCCACCCCTGGTACCCAATCCGGCGTACTTCGAGGTGATACGTACCCGGCCCTGGCGCCTTGAGTCGGTAGGCCCCGTCAGGAGAAGTCTCCACGGTGGCAACGGTTGCCCCACCCTCGGCGGCTATCAAGGAGACAATCCCCCCGCCGATTGGCAGACCGGTCTCCAGGTCGAGGAGACGACCCCTGACTTCTTGGGCCTGTGCCGGCGCTACCAGGGCAAGCCCAGTCAAGCTCAGCGCAAGTCCGAGATGTCTCCATGTGCGTCTGGCCATGCCACTCACCGCCAGCGGTTCGAACCTCTCTAATAATAGGCGAAGGGGTGGAAGACCATCAGGCCCTCCACCCCCCCACGGACTGCGACTTCAGTCAATCGTCTCCAGTTACGTCTCCTACCAGCCTGGTGGTGGTACGAGTGGATTGGCCGGCTTGGGGAGTTCGGGGTTCCCGTCATATTCCGACAGTGGGAGCGGATGACAGGTCCAGGCCCCGTAGGCCCCCCATTCCTGGTTGACGTGGTTCCCACTCGGGAAGAAGTCACCCACGCCGTCTCGGCCCCAGCGACGGAGATCGCCGAGCCGGAAGCCCCCCTGATAGAGATCGAGGGACCGCTGGCGACGGAGTTCGGCAAAGAGCGCCGCCCCGGAAAGGTTGACCGGTGGCTGATTGCCCACGGCCCGGCGAGCGTTCACGAACGCCAGGACTGCGGCATCGTTGCCCCCCGTGCGCATCCGCGCCTCCATCAGGTGATGCTGGGCCTCCAGATAATCCGCCAGCAACACCTCGGTGTCCTTCTGATAGAGGAGGATGTCACCCGCGTCCCCACCCGACTGCACCACCGTGCCGGTGCAATTG
>QKDC01000147.1 GCA_003246755.1 Gemmatimonadota bacterium
GGCGTAAGTGTCACACTGGGTCCGCGCGCCGGGGGCAAGACTGTGGAAGCTGCGATAGCGGGCAATCCCGATGCGACGGTCCGATTCGGCTTCGAAGCGCGACCCGGTGAGCCCACCATCATCGCGGAGCACTATGGTGATGGTGACTTGGGACTCGTAGACATCTCCTTCCGGCGCTACCGTGGCTATCACGTAAAGGTTCAGGACTCCCACGGGAATTGGATCCGGGCGGGTGAACGGGATCCAAACTCGGTCGTCGAGTGGAGCGTGATCTCCGGCGGCGGGACCATCGCTCCTACGTTGACGGGGGGATATGTGCACCGCGCCGTGGCCACACCGCGCACTCTTGGTCCCCAAGTCGTGCGGGCCTCCCTGCCATCCGGGGCGAGCGTGGAATTCCAATCCACGGCGGTATCGGCGGTGATCTCGGTCGGCTACGGATTATGCTACCGGGGATTCAGGCCAGCCCAAGTCTCCGTTGTCGCAGGATCACTCGTGGGCTGGATTTGGTGCGATGACGGAAGCGGTGAGTACGAACTGCATGACGTGACCTTCGAAGACGGGGTGGGGTCGTCATCCGTCCAACAGTGGACGCACGTCCGACGGTTCGACACCCCGGGGAGCTACCGCTACCGCTGCACCCAGCACTCCACCGACTTCGAAACGGGGGAGGAAGTTGGGACGGTCGTCGTGACGGCCACGGCGGTTCCCGCGCTCGCCGGAACCGCAACGGGGCTGGCGATAACTGGTGGCGACGGACAGGTCGGGCAGAAGAACATCTCGCTCACCTGGCCCTATACCGTCAAGGCCACGGACATTGGTGGCGGCGCTGCCGTTGGAACGACCGTCGTGTGGCGCGTGATCTCGGGCGGTGGAACGGTCACTCCGGTGTCGACTGACGGCCTCGTCGCCGTCGCGACGCCGGCGGACGACGGGGAGCAGGTGGTGTCGGCCTCGATCCCGGGAGGACCCGGCGTCACCTTCCGCGCAACCGCGGTGAGCGCCTTCGTGGAAACGACGCGCGGCGGGGACGGACACTGTCAAGAAGGTGGTTTCTTCCTCGCCAACACGACCGTGCGCGCCGGAGAGTCGGTGGCCTGGATCTACTGTGATCCCGACGACGGCGAGAACTACCCTCACGTGGTCGCGTTCGAGGACGGTCAGTCGGAGCGGGTCGACTGGGAAAGCACACACTTCGCACGGCAGTTCATGACACCGGGCATCTACCGGTACCGCTGTGCGCTGCATTCGAGCGACTTCGAGAATGGGGAGGTCGGGACAGTCACCGTGCTGCCGTGATGTTGGCAGATGAGTGACAGTCACTGGACCGTCGCGCACGGTGTCTCTCAGCACTTGAGTTGCCGCGAGATGGCCATGGGGCGGCCAACAACCGCGGCAGGCCTTCAGCCTAGGTAGCGTTTGCTGAAGCGCAGGACGGGAGACGGCACCCAGGAAGGGAGAGGCCTCGACAATGACCGAACCAAGACGTATCGCTGGGCTCCTAGGTCCCACTCTCGTTGTGCTCTCTGTATCCGAAGCGATCAATTCCCATATCTGGGCGACCGTTTCCGTTACGCAAACCTACCTGGCAGGCTCCTTATGGTTTGTGGCGGGGCTGGCGATCATCCGGGCTCACAATAAGTGGACCGGTGGCTGGCCAGTTCTGGTAACGTTCGTGGGTTGGCTTGCGGTTCTCGGAGGCCTCTTTCGGATGTTTGCCCCAGAGTTCGCTCAAAGGAGCGTTCCAAACGCCTCTGTCGTGTTAGGGATACAAGTGGTTCTTCTGTTAGTCGGATTGGTTCTGACCTTCAAAGCATACTTCCGTACATAGCCGCAGCTTATGCGCATCCCGCTAGACCCACCAGATAACGAATAACCACAAGTGGAGAGCAGACGAGTCCGCCGGAACTTACCTTATCCAATCTGTCAAGACATCGCGGAGTTACTCCCGTGGGCAAGGCAGGACTCGGCCGCCGAGGTGGTCTGCTCGCCGTCCTAGGCAGTCTGCTATGGGTGGTGTGCTGGGAAATCGTTTCTGTCGTGGGGGGTGGGTCTAGAGCTGAGAGGCTTTGGCGGACTCTTCTGCTGAATCCTGCGATCCTGCTCATCATGGTGGGCCTGATAGGGTTCCATAGGCGACAGGCACGACGACTCGGTCGGCTGAGCAGAATTGGATTCTCATTGTGCCTGCTTGGCACCGTTACGATGCTGCTCGGCAACGTAGTCGAATTCTGGGTATCTGAGTACTTCTACGGAACCCAGACACCGGGTTGGGTAATGATGGGGGTCGGGCTGCTGATGTTGCCGGGGGGTCTTCTCCTCTTGGGTGTTGGCACCATCAGGGCAAGAGTATTCACAGGTTGGAGGCGCGGCGCGCCGTTGGGCTTCGGTGTGGTGCTCACTGCTGCCGTGATTCTCTTATTCCTGTCCTATCTCGCTCCCACAGCAACCTTGGGGAGTACACTATCTTCGTTGGCCGCGGTATCGCCCTACGTTGTGATCTACGCGTTTGCCCTGGGCTGGGCGGTGCTTGGATATGCGCTCTGGTCCGAGAAGTCCGTCTAACACGTGTTTGGAGCAGTCGGCCGCGAGATATTGGCGCGCTGGTCTTGTCGCAGGATACAATCTTTCCAAGGTTAGGTCCGCCCGGCGCGGACTCTTGAGCAAGAGACTGCTGGCGTGCCCACGGCTCATCCCCGATAGTAGGCGCCAGCGCGTCCACATCCTGACGTGAGGTCGAGGCATGACAGACTCCCACCGGATAGACACATTTCGCGCCGTTTGGAATGCAGAAGCCGAGCGTACCGTCCAAGTGCTCGCTGCTCTCCCTGCCGGCCAGTATGACTTCCGACCCGATCCCAAGGGACGGTCCATCGGGGAGATGGCGTGGCACTTGAGCGAAATTGATGCCTGCCTGACCTATGGGATCGCTGAAGGTCGGTTCCGTTTCGAGGACGAGCCCCCCAACCTCAAACGACCTCGCGAGCTGGCCCTGCTCGCCCCTGGGTATCAGCGGATTCACGAGGAAGCACTATTACGACTTGCGGATCTAGTGGATGCTGACCTCGACCGGAAGACACAGTTCTTTGATGGTCGCACATTGACCTTGCGCGACGTACTGTGGAACGAGTTGCTGCACCACCTGATTCACCATCGTGCGCAATTGGTGCTGCTGGCCAGAATGGCGGGCGGTACACCACCGGGGCTCTATGGTCCCAATCGCGAAGCGATGCAGGAGATCATGGCGCGGATGAAGGGCTGATGGAGGTCGGAACCGTCACTGCGCCGCCGTGATGTTGGCAAATGAGTGGCAGTCACCGGACCGTCGCGTGCGGTGTCTCTCAGCAGACCTGCCCTGTGTGGAGAAGTCGCGGTGAGAGGTGGCGCCCCTGGCTTGCCGCAGGATACACTGTCTCCATGGTCGGGGCCGTCCGGCGAGGAACGCGGCTGGAGCTCAAGCGCAAACCGTTAGAACCGCAGGACCGAGTCTTCGGAGGACATTGCCATGCGTGTTACTCAGCTGTGGCGTTATCCGGTGAAGTCGATGCGCGGAGAGATGCTCACCAAAGTCACATTGGGTCCAGCGGGGATCGCAGGGGACCGTGCTCGAGCTGTCGTTGATGCAAAGAGCGGCGTTTCGCTGAGCGCAAAACGGTATGGGGAACTTCTTTCCTGTCAGGCAACGACAGTCGATGGTGAGGTGTGGGTTGAGTTCGCCGACGGGGAGGTGCTTGATGCCAACTCACCGCTGGTGGCGGAAAAGCTCTCATCAATCCTGAAGAGGGAGGTGCGCGTGTCGGAGGCCGGTGATAGGCCAATCCAACACGAGTTTCCCACGGAGATCGCCACCGGCGAGGGAGCGCCATTTCTGCACGAGCCAGGGCTCGAAGCGTTCGTCGACCGGGCGCCAATACATCTGTTGACCAACGCGACTTTGGCCGAGCTTGAACGGTTGAAACCCGACTCACAGTTCGTTGTCGCGCGCTTTCGTCCAAACATTGTGGTCGAGGTCGACACCATCGGCTTCGTTGAGAATGCTTGGGTCGGTAGGACCTTGAGCGTAGGGGCCGCGAGCCTTCGGGTGCTCGACCACAAACCCCGATGTGTGATGACCACGAGATCACAAGGTGAGTTGCCGCGAGATCCAGGTGTCCTTCGCACGATAGCCCAATCTAATGGCGGTCATGCCGGAATCGAGGCGACGGCCGAAGGACTCGCCACCATTCGTATCGGCGATACCTGTCATCTCACTGGGTAGTTCGCCTCATCCGACGCCAGGCCTACCGATGGAGGTCCTCATGAGTCTCAGGAAATGGTCAAGCAGAGGCGGCGCGTTCGCGATGCTGCTCGCCGCACTGGCCTCGGGAGCGCCTCCCGGTGGTCTCACCCACGTGGCAGCGCAGACGCCCGAGGGCGACATCGAGCGAAACGTCGTCTACGGGATCGTAGGGGGCGCAGCGCTCCTGATGGACGTCCACCGTCCCTCGGAGCCGAACGGCATCGGGTTGGTGTGGATCTGGGGAAGCGGCTGGCAGGCGGACGAGCCGTACGGGATGTCCCAGCTCAAGAATCGCGGCCTGCCTCCGGGGGTCCTCGACCTCGGGTACACGGTCTTCGCGATAAACGTGCGTGGCACCCCGATGTTCCGGTACCCGGCGCCCGTAGAGGACGCCCGGCGGGCCGTGCGCTTCATCCGCCACTACGCCGCACGCTGGGGAATCGACCCCGACCGCCTCGGAGGCTGGGGCGGGTCTTCCGGCGCGCACCTGGTGAGCATGCTGGCCACGATGGATGGCGAAGGCCGGATCGACACCGAAGATCCCGTGGAGCGGGAGAGCTCGAAGCTCCAGGCGGTGGTCGCCCGGGCGGCCCCCACCGACCTCAGTCGCTTCGATGGACGCGGCATAGACGCCTTGGCGTTGTTCATTGGGGCCCCCGTCCGTCCGGGTAACCCGAAGTACCGGGAGGCCTCGCCGGTCACGTACGCGTCCCCGGACGATCCGCCGGCCCTGCTCATACATGGCGACGCCGACGTAACGGTTCCCTTCGAGCAGTCGGAGTTCCTGTTCGCAGCACTTCAGGCGCAGGGGGTGGAGACCCGGCTCATCCGCGTGCCGGGGGGAGGCCATGGAGCGAACGATATCCTCGCGACGTACCGGTGGTTCAACGAACACCTGCTGACGGATGAGCAGGCCGCCGCGATGGAGCCGCTCGTTGCCGCGATGGAGCCGCTGGTCGCGGCCCAGGAGCGAATCAATCAGGGCTCGCGCGCCGCCGCCGAAGGCCGCATCGAGGACGCCATCTATGCCTTCGAGACAGCTCAGCGCATGCACCCGCGCGTCGAGATCGCGGCAGGCGATTGGAATTGGCTCTGCTGGCAGGGCGGACTGTGGAACCAGCCAGAGAAGGTGGTCCACGCCTGCAACCGGGCCGTCGAGCTCAATCCCGACCACCGTGAATATCGGGACAGTCGAGGGCTCGTGCGCGCGCTCCTCGGTGACTTCGAAGGCGCGATTCAGGACTTCGAATTCTTCATCGAGCGAATCCCCCCGAACAACCCGAGGAGGGCGCAGCGGCAGGCCTGGGTCGAGGTGCTGAGCGCAGGGGGAAATCCCTTCACTCAGGAATTGCTCGCCGAACTGCGTGGCGGCTGAGGTCATGAGGCGTCCGGCACCCGGCCGCCCCGACACGACCGGCAGAGACTCGAGCGGCACCGGCACACAGCAAACGTGAAGCGCGTCATCGTTGATCATTACGGTGGGCCGGAAGCCCTGAAAGTCGTCGATGGCGACGCTCCCCGACCGGGGCATGGTGAGGTGTGCGTCCGAGTGCTGGCCGCCGGCGTGTCGTTCACCGATTCTCAGTTACGCGCCGGCACCTATCTCGGAGTGCCAAGACCGCCCTTCACCCCCGGCTACGAGGTTGTCGGCGTCGTTGAGGAAGTAGGCCTCGGCTGCAAGCGACTCCATGTCGGAGATCGGGTCGCGTCGCTGACGGTGTGGGGCGCCTACGCGGAACGGGTGTGTTTGCGGGAGGTGGAGGCGGTCGAAGTCCCTCACGACCTCGACCCTGCCCACGTCACCAGTCTTGTCTTGACGTATATGACGGCCTATCAACTGCTCCACCGCATGGCAAAGGTCAAAAGCGGGGAGAGCGTGCTCGTACACGGCGCAGCCGGCCGGGTAGGGACGGCCGTCCTCGAACTTGGAGCGCTTGAGGGACTTCGCTTCTATGGCACGGCATCCGCCCGCGACTGCGCCGCGGTCGAACGCCACAGCGCGGTGGCGATCGACTATCAGCGGGAGGACTTCCTGGTCCGGGTCCGTGAACTGACAGGCGACGGGGTGGACGTTGCCCTGGACGGCCTCGGGGGTGCGCTGTCGTTGCGCTCCTTCCGCGCGTTGAACTCCCGCGGGAGGCTCATCGTGTTCGGTCATTACTCGACGCTCGTCGGCGGTCGGAGGAGCTGGCGCGGGTGGGCCGAGTGGTATGGGGCGACTGCAATCGTGGGGCTCTGGGGAGCGGTCTCGCGTCGCAAAGTGATGGCCTATCGAATTCAAAGGCTGCACAAAGGCCATCAGTGGATTCCCACGAGCTTCGGACGAGCGCCGCTCGTGGGTGGAGGGCCCCGGAACACGCTGTGGTTTCATGATGACTTCAAGGCGCTGCTCGCCCTGCTCCGCGCCGACAAGATCCACCCCGTGGTTGCCGAGCGCCTACCTTTGTCGGAGGCGCGCCGGGCGCACGAGTTGCTGGGGAGCACTGCCGCGAAAGGCAAACTCGTCCTCGTGCCGTGAAGGCGGCGACGGGTGCAGAACCTCCTTCGAAGAGGGTGGTCGAGATGACCCTGGTCCACAATCAAGGCGTGTCCATCTCCTTCGAAGACGTTGGTACCGGGCCGCCCGTGGTGTTGGGGCATAGCTTCCTCTGCTCCGGCAAGATGTGGCGGGAGCAGGTTCCGACACTCGCGCCCAAGTATCGCGTGCTCAACGTCGACTTCCGCGGACACGGTGGCTCGAGCGAGGTCACGCAGACATTCTCGCTGTACGACGCCGTTTCAGACGTGGTGGCGGTCTTGGACGACCTGGGGATCGAGAAGGCGGTGTGGTGCGGTCTGTCCGTCGGCGGCATGGTCGCTCTGCGGGCAGCTCTCACCTGTCCTGACCGCGTCAGAGCGCTCATCCTCCTCGATACCGATGCAGGAGCGGAGGCTGCGCTGCCGAAACTGAAATACCGTGGAATGGGAGTCGGAGCCAGGATGCTGGGCGTGGGTCCGCTACTGTCCCCCATAACACGCCTCATGTTCGGGGCGACGACTCGGCGGGAGAAGGCGCACCTCGTCGCCGAGTGGAAGAAGGAGTTCTCCGCGGTCCATGTTCCCTCCATCCTCCGGGGATTGGAGGCACTCATGAAGCGAGACTCGCTGCTCGCCCGACTGCCGGAAATCGCTGTGCCCACGCTCGTTCTGGTTGGCGCCGAGGACCGCTCTCTCCCTCCGCCACTGTCGCGTCGGATTCACGATTCGCTCAGGGATTCCAGGTTCGTCGAGGTCCCGGCGGCAGGGCACCTGTCGGCTCTGGAGCAGCCTGCTGCTGTCAATGCCGCGCTGCTCGAGTTCCTTGGCGGCCTGGCCATTTAGGGCGGAGGTGACACGTGTCGCAGCGTAACCCATGACTTCTGCTGAATCCGGTCATGGCGAGTCAGTGGGTTTTGTGCTTGTCGTCGCGCTGGCCGCGCCGCAGAATCGTTATCCGTCAGGCTGTGGTCGTGATGCTTCTACGAACGCGGAGGTCCTGAGAATGCACACGGTCGTCGACTCGCTGGGGGATACGGTCCGGCGCGGCGCGGACTTCCTGAGGTGCCCGAACCCTTCGACGGGTGCAGGTGTCACGCAGATGCGACGATCGCCATGGTGAAGAGGGTTCCATCTCACCAGCACGGGCACGGTACCGAGTCGCATGTCGAGCATGGGGTGCATCGGGAAGCGGGCAGGGCCTCCAAAGACCGCGGCGGCCACAACCAACATGCGGGCCACGATCCGAAGATGTTCCGTGACAAGTTCTGGATCTCGTTTGCCCTCACGCTTACGGTGGTGTTTTGGTCGGCGCACATCGAAGAGCAGT
>QKDC01000106.1 GCA_003246755.1 Gemmatimonadota bacterium
CGCGAGGCAGTGGACACGCATCTCCAGGTGGCAGGTGCCCTGATCAATCCGAAGGCCTCCGCCAAGGAGAAGTTCACGGCGTTGCTCAAGTCCGCGGCATTCTATGGGCGGTGGTACCCCGGGCTCTGGTTCGGTTGGGGTCGCTGGCCGCGTTACTCGGAGTTCGGTACGCTCGCGACGCACATGCGTTTCGTCAATCGCGCGTCACGCAAGCTGGGTCGCTCGGTGTTCCACGCGATGGTCCGGTTCGGGCCGGGGCTCGAGAAGCGCCAGTCGGTGTTGTTCCGGTTGGTGGATGTAGGCGCCGAGTTGTTGGCGATCAGCGCGGCGTGCACCCGTGCAGTTGCGATGGCGAAGAAGGATCCCGCCAACAAGGGTCCGATCGAAATGGCCGATGTGTTCAGCCGTCACTCTCGGCGACGGGTCAAGCGGTTGTTCGGGTCGGTGTTCAACAACGATGATGTGAAGACCTATCAATTGGCGCGCGAGGTGCTGGACGGGAAGCATGCCTGGCTCGAGGAGGGAATCGCCGGATGGGCAGCCGAGGGCTAGCCCTCCTCGGTCAGTTCAGGGGTTTGATAAGTGCTTGGAAGGGAGGGTAGTCACGAAGGCTCTCGAACTCGCGCACGGTGTGGAGCCACGGGTAAAAGCCGTGTCCGCGCTCGATCGCCAGGCGGAATAGGTCCGTGGCGCCTTCGCGATCGCCGAGGACAGCCAGGACCCGGGCCGCCCACATCGTCCTGGTGCCAGCGCCGAGCGGAGGTTCGACCGTCAACTCACGGGCGAGGTCCCGAGCTACCTGCTCCTCGCCGACGAAGGCCGCGGCGACGCCGTGAATCCCCTTCACGATGTAGTCCGGAGCACCCGGACCACCATCATCCTCCCGCAACAGCGCGGAGGCTTCGGCATACCGACCCACGATGTCCCGCTGTCGTGCCCTCTCGAACCGTGCCGCCATCGAGGTGTCCGCCCCGTGAATGCTGTCAACGAGCGCGACCAGCATCTCGGCGTAGCGGTCCGCGCGGGTGCCACCGCCATGCGCCCTGATTTCACTTACCGCGTTGCCCAGAATGCGCAAACGCTCTCCCCTTCCCTGGACCGTCTGAAGTTGTCTCTCGAGGACCTTCGACAGCTCCGCCCAGCGACCGAGCCCCGCCAGGGAATTGACTTCGGCAACCCGCGCATAAGACGGGTCACGGCGTTGCCATTCAGCCGCGATCCGACGTTCATCCTCGTACCGTCCCGCATCGTGGTAGGCCA
The DNA here is from genome assembly GCA_003246755.1 of Gemmatimonadota bacterium. Classification (GTDB taxonomy): domain Bacteria; phylum Gemmatimonadota; class Gemmatimonadetes; order Gemmatimonadales; family GWC2-71-9; genus SZUA-320. The sequence goes on from QKDC01000106.1 coordinate 1,261, forward strand.
TCACCCAGGTGCGCCATCGCAGTGGCCAATCGCGTATCCAGGGCCCCTGGTCCCTTTCGGTCTCCTCTAGAATCGTCAGCGCATCGCCAGGTCGGTTCGCGGCCAAGGCGGCGCCTGCGGCGAGCCGTTTCCAGTCAGCGGTGGGGACGATCTCGGCCATCCGTCGTGCGGCCTGATAGGCCTCTTCCCACGACGACCAGAGGTAGGCGGCGTAATAGTCGTACATCGCGGCGTCGGCCCCTGACATCTGCTGCCGGCGAGGGGCAAGTTGCCGGGCGAGCGAATCTGCACCCAACGGGCGGTGGGCTTCGGCTCGAGCTCGAACCGCCCAAACCAGGGGTGTCACGAAAGAAGAATCGCGGCTCACCGCGAGCAGAAAGAGCGAGTCGGCCTCAGCCAGTCGCCCGTCATCATGCATCGCGTCGAGTCCTGCCGCAAACAACCGGTACGACTCCAGGTCGGGGGGCCGGCTCACCGACCCCGTCCAATCGCCCAACGTGAAATCGGCAGCCATCACGACCGAACCGGCAACCCGGTTCCCAAATTCGGTCAGCCCGGCAGCCGGAGATCCCAGGTCGATCGAGGTCGATTCAACCCTCCCAACTACCTGGTTCGATGCCGTCTCGATGATCACGGCTTCCACCATGGCCCCAAGATCGCCCTCGTCCGGGCCCCTCTCTCGCACCAACCCAGAAATCACCAGGCCAGCCCTCGACTCCCGGGCTAACCTCATCGGATTTGGGGTTGGGGACTCCCCAATCACGACCCGAACCAGTCCGCTCTTGGAAAGCTCTCCCGCGATCCAATCGCTCGCCATCGAGGCGATCGGACGAAGGTCGGGATTGCCGGACGGCTCGAACGGCAGCACCAGGACACGCCGTCGCTCGAGGGGCGGGGCGCCGCTCGCATCCGACACGCGGCTCAGTGCATACCAACCCGAGGCCACTATTGTCGCAATGATGGCCAGACTGCCAGCGCGGCGAAGTCGCCTGTTCGTGGGAACATGAGGTAAGCGAACAACCGAGATGGGTGGCTCGGACACCGTGCCGGCATTCTCGATTGTCGCCGGTGCCGTCACGGCGGACGCGAGCGCGTCTTCAACGTGAGCGCGCAGATCGTCCGAGGGCTCCAAATCGAGCACCGCTTGGAGCCGTTCCTCATAGGAGCGGAACTCACGTCGAATACTGTCGGTATCACCCAGTCGAGCCAGTAGACTCAGCTGCGCCATCAGGAATCCCTCGTCCAGGGGTGACATGAGGCGCGCCACTCGTGCCCAGTGAAGGGCCTGCGCTAGGGCTCCCTGAGACTCGGTGCGGGCAATCACGTCCTTGAGGGCAGAGTGGGCCCGCTGACGGAGCCGTTCTCTCTCCTCGTCGAGCCAGCGTTCGAAGTCTGGGCAACCAGTCAAGTAGAACCCAGGCAGCAGGTCCCCCCGATAGCGGGCGAGGGCCTGTTCCAAGTCACCGGCGTCCAGAGCGGCCTCGAAGTCCGCGACATCCGACCGGACAGCTCCGGGGAGGATGCCCACCAGCTCGCGGCCGGAACTCCGAATTGTCTCCCGCCCCAGTTCCCGGCGCAGGTAGTAGAGCGACTGATTCAGCGCCTGTCGGGCATGGTACTGGTCCTGCTCCGGCCAGAACATGCCGACGATCGATTCGCGCTGCTGTGGTCCCTTCGGCCGGGCAAGGTGAAGGAACACCAGGAGCCCCAGGCGCTTGGGTTGTGCAGTGAGTGCCCTGAGCGGCTTCTCGTCGACCAGGACGTCTATGTGTCCGAGGAGGGTGAGGTCAATCACGAAGGTATCCTAGCGGCCCAAGAGCATCATGGACGATCTCCGGGGTGAGGCGGGGTCCTTGTCAATGTACATCTTGGTCAAGTGGGAGAGCCTTTGGACGGTCTCCGGCATCCAATGATCTCCGAGGTGAGTCGGAGGTCATGGTTGCTGCCTATTCTGGTTCCGACCCGCTCCAACTGATCGCCAAGCTATGCCAGGAGACACCCATGACAGCCCGACGACTAGTACGATGTGCCTTCAGCCTCACTCTCGCCAGTGCCTTCCTTCTGGGGTGCGGGGAGTCCAGTTCGGACCTCACTTCCCCAGCGCCCCAGTTCAAGCCGGGTGGCAAGCCAGGAGGAGGCCCTTCCGCCGCCAGCATCCGCATGACCCTCTCCGGAGGCTTCGCGGGCGGCCCAGCCGACGGAGTGATCCCCAAGGAGAGCCGCAGGCTGCTTACGGCGGAAGCTCCGGTGGTCACGGCCGTGACGGTGGCGTTTGCGAACACCGTTGGCACTGACGCCGATGTCGACGCCAACTGCGTCTATAGCACCGGAAGCAACACCGACCTGGTCATCCCCGATGCGATCAAGGCACAGCTGGTAACCCAGCTGCGGGGGGAGACCTACGACCGGTTCGTCCACGCTGGCACGGACAAGAGGGACGGTATCGGTCGGGTCTGGTCCCGCCCCTTGGACGATGACACGGATCCAGCTCACCAACTCGTCGAACTCGGCGGCAACTCGGGCGATCCCCCGGCGGACGTTGAGGTCGTCAGTGGAGATCTCTCCCAGGACTCCTCGGAGTGGACCGAACCCCTGATCCTGCGCTATACCGGCGGCCGGGTGCGGGCCCAGGGTCAGGTCGACGGGACGCCGGTCAGCCTAAACTGCGCCAACCAAGATGAGGTGACGGTAACCCTGGAGAGAGTGGTTCCTTAGCTGGCGTCAGTTCCGGTGTCGGATGAGCTCGAGAAAGGGAGGGTAGTTCCGGAGGACCTCGAGCTCGCGCAAGGTGTGCAGCCATAGGGCGACCTGGTTCTGCGCTAATGCGAGCGCCCGCAGCTTCCACCGGCGCCGGACACCGGAGCCGCTCCCGTGCCGGAAGGCAGAACGACCTCAACCAGGACGGGATTGCTGAAGATCAAGCGGTTCTGTTCCTGCGCCCATGCCCTCACCGTCGCGAGACACGACGTGGTCCCGGCCTGGACCACCCCCGCCGCGCTGACCGTGGCGACCGGTAGGTTGTCCGACACCCACCCGACCGTGATGGTCTGCATTGGGCTCCCGAACTGATCCTTGGGAGCCGCGGTCAGGGTGGCTTCCTGGCCGGTGGCGGTCAGGTGTACATCCGCCGGACTTACCAGGATACTGGTGAGCCGCGGTGTGAGGTCCTCCGGCGAGGCGGGGTCGGAAGAGCACCCCACGAAGGCCAGGGCTACAGCTGCGATACCGAGTCGTCTCATGGTCCGCTCCTGAGCGTTATGACCTCGTGACTCGGAAGGCGCGGTTGGTTTTTCGGCTTGAGCAGTCAGTTCAGGGGTTTGATAAGTGCTTGGAAGGGAGGGTAGTCACGAAGGCTCTCGAACTCGCGCACGGTGTGGAGCCACGGGTAGAACCCGTGTCCGCGCTCGATCGCCAGGCGGAAGAGATCCGTGCCCCCTTCCCGATCGCCGAGGACTGCAAGAATCCGGGCCGCCCACATCGTCATGGTTCCTGAGACAAGTGGGGGTTCGACGGTCAACTGCCGAGCGAGGGCGCGAGCTTCATCCTCCTGACCGACCCCAGCGGCGGCGATCCCCAGGATCGCCTTCTCTACGTAACCCGCCAAATCCGGAGGCCCGACACCCTCGTCCAGCAGCTCGTAGGCTTCCGCGTAGCGGCCGACCTGGGTCCGCAGTCGCGCCCTCTCGAACCGCGCAGGGAACGAGGTGTCTAAACCACGAATGCTATCCACGAGGGCGATGAGCATCTCACCATAGCGATCCGCGTGGACTGCTCCACCGTGTGCTCGGATCTCCTGCTCCGCGTTTCCGAGGACACGCAACCTGGCACGGCTCCCTCCGACCTCCTCGAGCTGCCGCTCGAGAACCGCCGCCAGCTCGGTCCAACGGCCGAGACCAGCGAGGGAATTGAACTCGGCGACTCGCGCATACCCCGGATCACGATGTTCCCATTCCTTCGCCAGCCGATGTTCATCCCCGTACCGTCCCACAGCGTGGTAGGCCATCGCCCAGGTGCGCCACCGCAACGGCCAATCACGAATCCAGGACCCTTGGTCCCGCTCGGTCTCGTTCAGAATCGTCAGGGCATCGCCGGGTCGATTCGCGGGCAACGCGGCCCCCGCCGCCAGCCGCTTCCAGTCGGCGGTGGGGACGATCTCGGCCATGCGGCGTGCGGCCTGATAGGCCTCTTCCCACGAGGACCAGAGGTAGGCCGCGTAGTAGTCGTACATTGCCCCGTCCGCGCCCTTCATCTGGGGCCGGAGAGGGCGGAGTCGCCGGGCAAGCGAGTCCGCAGCCAGGTGACGATGGGCATCAGTACGGGCTCGAATCGCCCAAACCAGGGGAGTCGTGAACGAAGAATCCCGCCCAGCGGCACGTAGGAAGAGCGAATCGGCCTCAGCGAGCCCTCCATCGTTCCGCATCGCATCGAGTCCCGCCGCGAATAACCTGTACGACTCCAGGTCCGGAGGCTGGCTCCCCGTCGCGGTCCAATCTCCCAGGGCGAAATCGGCCGCCATGACGACAGAACCTGTTACCCTGCTCCCAAATTCCGTCAGCCCGGCAGCTGGAGCGGCCACGTCGATCGCGGTGGGTTCAACCCGGCCCACGATCCTCCCGGTGCTCGTCTCGGTGATCACCGCCTCGAGCATTGCCGAGGTCCCCTCCCTCCGAGGAGCGCTGGGGTGGATGCTTGCGGCAACCATGAGGCCGGCTCCGGCCTGGGAGGCGAGTCGAGCCGGGTTTCCCCGAGTCGCCCCGGCAACCACCGGGGTGACCACCCTGACCAACCCGCTCCGAGCCAGGACACTCGCCATGCGGTCGGCTGCCAGGTGAGCGGTGGCAACCAGACTCGAATCGGCTCCATACTCCACCGGCATGACCAGGATGCGGCGGCGATCCAGGCTCGGCGCACCCCTCGCATCCGGTATGCGCGCTGAGGTGTACCAGGCCATGGCGATGATCACGACCGCGACCATCAGCGCCTTGGCGAGGCGATGTCTGGGCCCGGGAAGGGCCGCTGCCCTCGACGGGGTCACAGGGCCGGTCGCCGCATCCTTTGCCACTGGCTCGCGGAAGGAGTCCTCCTTCGCCGCCTTCTGCATCGCGGCTTCGTAGGCCTTCAGCGCGGTCGTGCTTGGCTCGAGGCCGAGTTCGGCGCTCAACCTGGAGACATAGGCCCGGTATTCGGAGGCGATGGCCTCCTGGTCGCCTCTCCCCGCCAAGAGCCTGAGCTGGGCGAGCAAGAATCCCTCATCCAGCGGCGCCGTGAGCCGGGCCCAGCGGGCCCAATGCAACGCCGGCGTCGAATCCCACTTAGCCTCAAGCGTGGCGATCAGGTCGCGTGCCACCGCGATGGCGCGATGCCTTAAGCGTCCGCGCGCGTCGTCGAGCCAGCGTTCGAACTCGTCACACCCCGTCAGGTAGAACCCGGGGAGCAGGTCGCCTCGATAGAGCGCCAGCGCCCGCTCCCGATCCCCAGCCTCCAGCGCATCCTCGAACGCGGACACGTCCGACACCATCACATCCTGGACGAGTTCGACCTGGTCCCGACCCCTGCTCCGGATGGCGTCCTGGCCCAGGGTGCGACGGAGGCTGTAGAGAGCTTGGTTCAGCGACTGTCTTGCATGGGCCTCATCGTGTTCGGGCCAGAACATCGAGAGGAGGGTGTCCCGTCGGTGCGCCCCCGGCGGACGGGCTAAGTGGAGATACACCAACAACCCCACGCGCTTGGGTTGCACCGTGAGGCTGGACAGCGGGCGCCGGTCGATGCGAAGGTCGAAAGTTCCGAGGCCGGTAAGCTCAATCACGAAAGTACCTTGCGACCATTGGGATCCGCATGATCTGGGAGTCGAGCCAGAGTTCATTGTCAACCTACATCTTCGCCGGTGCCCTTTCCACCTGTTGGCAACACGATGAACCTCGGAGGTCGCGGCACCTCGATCGGCGAGCGGGCCAGCCACGACGTAGATTCCTTAGGGCAACTCAACCGGGCAGGAAGCACCATGGCGACCGCAGAAGGAAGGACCGTACCGTTCGTGGGACCCGAGGCGATCGATGCCGCCGTCCTCGAGACCTTCCCCTACGAGGGTCCGGAGCAGGAGATCGTGACCGAGACCAGTGAGTTCAGCGCGGTCTGCCCCTACAGCGGGCTCCCGGATTACGCTCGGCTCGCCATCACCTACATCCCCTCGGACGCCTGCGTCGAGCTCAAGAGCCTCAAGTACTACGTGATCAGCTATCGCAACGTCGGGATCTTCCAAGAGCACGCGACCGCCCGCATCGCGGAGGACCTCTTTACGCTCCTCAAACCGAAGCGCCTGACCGTCCGGACGGTGTACAACGTGCGGGGCGGGTTCGAGACCACCTCGACCGTGATGCTCCCCTCGGCCTCCTCAGAGAGCGGCAGGGCGTAGCGCCACCAGCCGCTTCGCGAGACCCCGGAGAGTCTCCACACCTGCAACGGCGTCAATCCAGCGAGCGGGGATTGCGTCCTCTCCATCACGCGCGCCAAGGGCTCCGCCCACAATCGCCGCAGCGGTCGCGGCATCCCCACTGTGGCCCGCTGCCCACTCCACTCCCTTCTTCAGGTTTGCCTCGTGGTGCGCACACCAGAGCGCCAGTTCGGCGCAGGCGATCGCCGGTGAACGGCCGGACGGAGTCAATTCGTCTCGGCCGATGAACGGGATCCGGCGGACGAGGGTCAGCAGATCGGGACTCGCATCGTTGGCCTGGAGCACATCGACGACATCGGGGAGGAAGTCTCTCCGTCCCTGCATGAATTGCGCGACGGCCACGTTGACCGAGACCGCTGCCCAGGCGGTGTCGGAATTGGCAT
>QKDC01000062.1 GCA_003246755.1 Gemmatimonadota bacterium
TCCGGTGAGGCGATCGTACTGCTCCAGTATCTCACGCATCCGGAATGAGTCCCTTCAACACCTCGAGATCCTCCGGTGTGTCGATATCGGGGTTGTCACCCGGGAGAGTGATCGTCTCGGAGACGATTGACACGGAACGAATCAGTTCCTGAAGGCCGGTGTCTCCGTCGAGCTGCAGGGCGAGGGGCCAGACACCCCGCCGCAGGAAGACAGGGTGGCCGGGTATGCCAGGGCTCGATTGGTACTGCGGTCTCACGATCCCCGCATCACTGTCCGATGCGGCGGAGAGGACGGACCGTATCACCTCGAGCGTAACCAGCGGCTGGTCCGCCAGGAACACCAGTACCCCATCACTCGTCGGGTCGGTCCGCTCCACCGATGCAATCCCAGCCCGCAAACTCGTTCCCATTCCTCGAGTGGCATTGGGGTTCACCTCGATCCTCAGCTGTAGCTTGGCGGCACTCAGCGCAATCCTGCTTTCTCGATCCCGCACGACAATGAGGCCGTCCTTCAGGTCGCCGGTTCCTCGTGCCCGCGCTACGACAGTCAAGACGGGATGGGCCAGGAATGTCGAGCCGATGGTTTCGGTCAACTTGTCACGACCGAAGCGCCGCGACCCCCCGGCTGCCAGGATGACGGCCCAAACGTTCATCAAACCGTGTCAGAGTCCAAGGAGGGTGAGCAAGTCGGCAGGTGATTCGAGCCAGTGGTCTGGGGCTGAGGGTGCCAGATGGTCTCGACCGAAGGGCCCCCACAGCACCGCACCGGTACGGATGTGTGCCGCTCGACCCGACTCCATGTCGTGGAGACTGTCACCGACGAAAATTGCGCTGGAGGTCGGTTCGCCGAGTTGCTTCAGCGCCGAGTGGATGGGTTCGGGATGGGGCTTGGGGTTCTCGACATCGTCCGCCGCCACAATCACCTCCATCAGTTCGGTCAGACCGGCGACTCCGAGACCGCGGAATGCACCCGAGCGGTTCTTGCTGGTCACCAGACCCGTTCTGAACCCCGCCGACCGCACCGCGTGGACCATGTCAACGACACCTGGGTACGGCGTCACGGCGCGATCATGGTGCTCGAGATTGTACGCTCGATACGTGGCGATCATCTTCGCGAGGAGATCCTCGTCATCGGCCCACTTTCTGAACTGAACCCACAGTGGTGTTCCGATACCCGCCAGGAAGAACTCGTCACTCTCGGCAGCGAGTCCATGGACAGCCAGGGTATGGTGATAGCTGTCCAGGATGAGCTGGACCGAATCGAGGAGGGTGCCGTCGAGATCGAAGAGCACGGTTCGAAACATGTGGGCTGCATTCATAGCATCGAACCTAGTCGTCGAGGGAGCGGATACGAAAGCCGTCCGGACGGAAACCCCGACCCATTCGAAATCGGGATCGGTACTGAGCAACGCCACCTGCTCGACGGGATAAACTGCACCAAGTGCGCTGGTGGGCAGTTCCTGAAAGCACGGGGTATGGCCCGCCACCCGGACCAGGGTGGTCAGATCGGCCAGCTGATGAATGCCGTCGAGCAAGTGACGCACCTGATGCTCCCAGGTGGCGCTCGATGGTCATTCTCGTGGTCGTCGGGGAAATCCTGAGAACCAAATCGCTGCCTGAGGGGCCGAAACCTATTTCACAGATGCCTCGGGCGGACGGCGCTTCGGAAGATACCAGGCACGAACGACACGCCACGTCGTGAGGGGAGCGCCGATCCACACGAGCAGCAGGATCACTCCCCCCACCCCCCTGCGTTCGCCGATCATCCACGCGATCGTCATCAGGACTGCTGCAGAGAGCGCCACGGTTACAGGCACACCGGGACGTCCCCGCTGACGAGCGCGCTCGTACCACGAAGGAGTTCTGATACGATCGAGGAGAGGGCGGAGGAGGACGGAGGTGGCGGCAACCGTGACAAGGAGCGCGAGGGGCTCAGTCACGGCAGGTCAGTAGAGTCGATCGGCATGATACGGCAACATCTCTCGCCACCAGGGCCAATCGTGATTCACATCGTGCCCCCAGAGATCCAGGACATGAGGAATGCCCTTGCGATGAAGAATCTCGGACAGTCGCCTCGACTCATGTGGAGCCTCATAGGCTCCCTGTCCGGTGACGATGATGATCTTGGTACGGTGCCGGAGGGCTTCCAGGTAGTCACCCCAGAGTCCGGGGAGATACCAAACTGGATTGTTGTAGTAGCAGTTGTCGTCGGAGTGCCCGTGCAGGTAATCAGGTGCCAGGTCGTAGAACCCACTCATCGCGATCAGGGAATCAAACAGGTCGGGCCGCCGGAATACCGTGTTGGCGGCATGGAACGCGCCAAAGCTCGCACCCGTCGCACCAAGGCGTAGGGTTGCATCTCCACCATCCTTCCGCACGAACGGCACGACCTCGTCCTCGATGTACTGCTGGTACAAAGCCTGCCGGCGGGCCTGCTCCGGTACGGGAAGAGAGTCGTCCATCCAGGCATACTTGTTGATGCTGTCGATGGAATAGAGTCGGATACGCCCCGCGCGGATCATCGGTTCCACACTCTTCACGAGAAAGAAACGCTCGTTTTCCAGAAAGTCGGCGGCAGCCGTGGGGAAGAGGAGTAAGGGGTGGCCCCGATCGCCGTAGCAGACGATCGGCATATCCGTGTCGAGAACGGGACTCCGCCAGCCAAGAATTCGCCGCGGGGTGGACGGGTCCAGGTATTCGAAATTCACTCGCGGCTCCCTGACACGCGCTAGTGTGTGTTCGCGTGATGCCCGGTGATCGCGAGCAGCTTCTCGGCGAACTCGTCGAGTTCCATGCGCACCGTTTCTTCGTCTACCCCGTCGGTGTCGTCTGAAGAATCACTTTGGGACCCGGGAAGCATGGACGTCACCAAGGCATCGGTGTAGCCGACGACGGCCATGGCGACGCCCTTATCGACGAGTCGATTGAGGCGAAGCAGCAAGGCCATCCCTTGCCGCGGTCGGAATGCGGCGATGGCCGGAGCGAGATAACGGATCAGTAGCTCCCGGAGATACTGCATCTCCTCGACGACTTCCCCCGCTGCCAGTCCGCGTGCCGCCGCAATCCGGCCGTAGTGCCCGGCGACCTGTGCCCAGATAGGTTTCGCCTCACGGCGCAAGGGACCGATGAGTGCGGCCAGGACATCCAGGATCAACCCGAGTTGCCGTTCGACCAGAGTCCGGTCCATGGTCTTGGCTGGAATGAGCCTGTCGCCAAGCCACTCACTCCACTGCGCGAGCATGGCTTCACGCCGAGCGGTGATCGCCTTACTGGCCGCAAGCAGAGTGGGTTGCGAAGCGCGCAGGAGGGGCCTCCATCGGTGGCTGAGGGGAGGAGAAACCTAATGGCAACGCCAACACTCCGAAAACTGAACCTCAAGGGGGTCCTCGGCGAGATTCTCGTGGACGTCCGTACCAGCCCCGCACTCGACGGAGGCCCCGCGGTCGTGATCGTTCACGGGTTCAAGGGTTTCAAGGACTGGGGCATGTTCCCCGTGTTCGCCGATCGACTGGCGAGGGCGGGGTATTCCGCGGTGAGTTACAACGCGAGTGGCTCCGGCGTGGATGACACAGGGGAGTGCGTCTGGCCGGAACGGTTCTTCGCCGACACCTTCTCCAACTCGCTCGCTGACCTGGAGTCCGTGTGCGACGGCCTCCACGACGGGAGGCTCATGCAGACGCCCCCCTCGTCGGTTGGTCTGGTCGGACACTCACGAGGGGGAGGTCTCGCCATACTCGCAGCCCATCGAAGGACCGACATCACAGCCTTGGTGACATGGTCCTCCATTTCCACGCTCGATCGTTGGTCCGAATCGATCCGCCGCGAGTGGTTCGCGCGCGGCTACATGGAAGTCACCAACTCGCGAACGGGACAGGTCCTCCGTTGCTCGGTGGACGTCTTGCACGATCTCGACTTGCATCGCGAGGAGTACGACCTCGAAGCCAGAGTCGAGGAGCTGCAGGTCCCCTGGCTCATCGTTCACGGCGAAGCGGACGAGACCGTGCCCGTGATCGAGGGTCGGCGGCTCGCGATGGCCGCTTCGAGCGCGGAGACCTACTTCGTGCCGGAAGCTGGTCATACCTACGGGGCTTCCCACCCCCTCATGGGTAGGCCCGATGCCATGATCGCGGTCTTCGATCGTTCAATCGACTTTCTCGTCCGGCATCTGAAATGAACCGGATTGAGCTTCTTGCCGCCCGGCTCCGCCAAGACGAATCGGACCCGCCCTTGGTAGGAACCCGAGTCCAGGCTGCGGTTGCACTGATTCTCGTCCCCGACCCCGATGCTCTTCTCCTGATCCGACGCGCGGAACACCCCAGGGATCCCTGGTCGGGACAGATGGGACTACCCGGTGGCAGACGCTCTCCCGACGACCCCGACCTTCGGACCACGGCGATGCGGGAATCGACCGAAGAGGTGGGGCTGGATCTGAGCCGTGCTCGGCTACTCGGTTTGCTCGAGGACCACGCCCCAACCACGAGAATGCTCCCACCCATTCTGGTCCGCCCCTACGTGTTCCTGCTCCCCCCTTCCGGGGAGGGCCGGCCGGTAGTCCGGCCCAACGTTGAAATCGCCGATGCATCCTGGGTGGATCTGGATCGGTTGTTGGCTCCCGGCGTGTACGGAGCGTATCGCGTGACGGCACAAGGTCGCACCATGGAGCGACCCGGGTACCGCCTCCCCCAGGGGATTGTCTGGGGGATGACGGAACGGATCCTCACCCCCGCCCTCAGAGCGATCGGGCTCGCAAATGATTGACAATTAGTTCTGCCTAATATTAAATTGCTATCAACCTATACTCTGGCGGCTCGGTGGTGCATCCCGGATTGGCCCTCCTCCTTTTTGCCCTGGCGAGCGTTGGGCTCTACCTGATTTTCCGTCCCCGTACGGGGGTGTTTTCGCGGTTCTTGCGGATGATCCGGACCAGCGAGCGTGTTCGCCTGGAAGACGCCCTCAAGCATTTGCTGCACTGCGAGAGCATGGGGATTTCCTGCACAACCGACAGCGTTGCCGGCGTGCTCGAAGCCTCGAGGGGACAAGCCCTCCAATTGCTCACTCAGCTCGATCGCATGGGATTGGCGCGGTCTGATGGGGTCGGTCATCACCTGACCGATGAGGGTCGCAGCTACGCGCTCCGACTCCTCCGGACGCACCGTTTGCTCGAGCGGTACCTCGCCGATCGTACCGGTGTTCCCGCTGAGGAATGGCATGAGCGCGCCGAGCGAGAGGAACATCTCCTCACCGCCGCCGAGACAGAACAGCTCTCGGCCCGCATGGGACATCCCGTCTACGATCCCCATGGCGATCCAATCCCAAGCGCGGGTGGTGCGCTTCCGCCGTCCGTGGGAATCCCCCTGACCGGAGTGGAGCGCGGGTCGATCGTTCGCGTTGTTCATCTGGAAGACGAACCGCGGGAGGCCTATGATCGCCTGCTCGCACGTGGGCTCGCCCCCGGGATGGTGCTTCGTGTGACCGACGCGACGCCCTCGATGGTGCGTTTCACGTGCGACGGCAGAGAAGTGGCGCTCGCAGCGGTCCTCGCTGCCAATGTCGAGGTCGTGGCGGAAGCTGGCTTGGACACGCTCCGAGAAGAGCCGACCGAGACACTTGCAGGTCTGGTGGTGGGAGACGAGGCCGAGGTCGTGGATATCTCACCTGTCTGCCAGGGACCGCAGCGGAGAAGACTCCTTGACCTCGGCGTGATTCCTGGAACCACGATCAGAGCCGTGATGACCAGCGCTTCGGGCGACCCGGTGGCCTACGAAATCCGAGGTGCCCTGATCGCCCTCCGACACCAGCAAGCCGAATGGATCCGCGTCAAGCGTAGCACCGGCGAGCAGGGGGAAGCCGCATGACCGCGGTGCTTCCGGTCATCGGCGCCGACCCGGCGACGGGATGCCGTGGCTGCTCGGCGAACCGAGCTTCCAACCTGATCCAGCTGGGTATTACCCCTGGGGGATGGGACTATCTCGTCGCGCTCGCCGGGAATCCCAACACCGGAAAGACCACGGTGTTCAACGCCCTGACGGGGCTCCGTCAGCATACGGGAAACTGGCCCGGCAAGACCGTCGCGAGGGCCGAAGGTGCGTACTCCCATGAAGGGCTGAAGGTCAAGCTGGTAGACCTGCCGGGGACGTATTCGCTCCAGGCCGGCAGCACGGACGAGGAAGTCGCCCGTGACTTCATTCTTTTCGGTGAACCCGACGTGACGATTGTCGTCGTGGATGCGACACGATTGGAGCGGAACCTCAATCTCGTGCTCCAAGTCCTCGAGATCACCGACCGTGTTGTGGTATGCCTCAACCTCATGGACGAAGCCCGGCGCCATGGCATCGCTGTCGACCCCCGGCGCCTCGAGGAGGAGTTGGGCGTCCCAGTCATCGCCACTTCCGCGCGACGCAAAGAGGGATTGCCCGAGCTATTGAATGCAGTCCATCGCGTGGCGACCGGTGCCGTGGTCCCCCAACCCCGGAGGATTGCACGTCATCCGGCTCCGGTCGAGGACGCGGTCGCGGCTTTGCGTCCCTCGATCGAGGCTGCCTTCCCTGGGCTTCCGAATGCGCGATGGATCGCACTTCGCCTGCTCAATGCCGACGAACGCATCGAGACCGCATTCCGAGCAGGGGAGATCGGATCCTGGACGCCCGGAGGCGGTGGTGAGGACTGGGGTTCCGGTCCGCCCGATGGTCAACGTCTGGTTCTGGTGGAGGAGATCCTCGACCGGGCCGCGGCACTCAGGTGGGACCTTCCCGCGGACTCGCACGATCAACTCGTCGAAAAGCTCTTCGCCGCCGCCCAGGGAATTGCCGAGCGAAGCGTACTGACCGGACCGCGTCGAGTGCGGTTTGATCTCGACCGGACTCTGGATCGCATCCTCACGAGTCGTCGCTTCGGGTTCCCGGTGATGGGCGCGATTCTGGCTCTCGTCTTTTGGATCACGATCGCGGGTGCCAACGTTCCGTCGGCCCTGCTGGCCACACTCCTCATCGACCAGGTCCATCCGGCCCTCGTGGGATTCGGAGCCACGGTCGGTCTTCCTGGATGGCTCAACGGGTTTCTCTTCGATGGCGTCTATCTCGCCACGGCCTGGGTGGTGGCGGTGATGTTGCCACCCATGGCGATCTTCTTTCCGCTTTTCACCCTCCTGGAAGATTTCGGCTACCTCCCCCGCGTGGCCTTCAACCTGGATGGGATGTTTCGCCGGGCGGGAGCGCACGGGAAACAGGCCCTCACCATGTGCATGGGGTTTGGGTGCAATGCCGCTGGGGTGGTTGCGACACGTGTGATCGATAGCCCGCGGGAGCGCCTCGTGGCCATCATCACCAACAACTTCTCGCTCTGCAACGGACGCTGGCCGACTCAGATCCTGATCGCCTCGATTTTTCTCGGTACCCTCGCGCCCCCCCACCTTGCGGGGTTAGTGGCCGCCGGGGCTGTCGTAGGCGTAGCGTTGCTTGGCATTGCGATGATGTTCCTCGCCTCCTGGCTCCTCACACGGACCGTCCTGAGGGGCGAGGCCTCCACCTTCAGTCTGGAACTCCCACCGTATCGCCCGCCGAGGATTCTGCAGACCCTCTACACCTCGTTGATCGACCGCACGCTCATTGTGCTTTGGCGCGCGGTTGTCTTCGCGGCGCCGGCCGGTGCGGTGATCTGGCTGATTTCGAACATCAACGTCGGCGGAGCGAGCATCGCGTCTCATGCAATCGGGTGGCTCGATCCGTTCGGCCTGATCATCGGCTTGAACGGTGTGATCCTCCTTGCCTATGTCGTCGCGATCCCTGCCAATGAGATCGTCATTCCGACCGTGCTCATGCTCACGGTCCTCGCGGTGAATGCCGTGGGTGTGGGGAGTGGGGCGGGGGTCATGTTCGAGCCGGACTCGACGGCGGTCGTCGGGGACTTGCTTCGGGCAGGAGGCTGGACGGTCCTGACCGGTCTCAACCTCATGCTCTTCAGCCTCCTCCATAACCCGTGCTCCACCACCATTTACACGATCTACAAGGAGACGGGCAGCGCGAGGTGGACGACGGTTGCCACCCTGCTGCCCTTGGGGATGGGCTTGGCCCTGACGTTCCTCGTCGCTCAGGTCTGGCGTCTGGTCACGGTATAGTATAACATATGAACACATGTTCATATGAAAGTGATGACCTCATGTCTCGTACCATCATGAACGACGACCTCTGCGAAGTGAAGGTCACCGATCTCGCGAAAGTGCGGCGAGCTCAGGAGGAGATGAAGCCCGCCGAGGTCGTGATTCTGCTCGCCGAGACGTTCCGCGCGTTGGGAGATCCAAATCGACTGAGGCTGGTCGGCATGCTCGCCGCGCAGGAACTCTGTGTCTGTGATCTGGCCGCCGCCTTGGGAATGAGCCAATCGGCGGTATCCCATTCGCTTCGGGTGCTTCGGCAACTCCGATTGGTACGGAGCCGGAAGGCGAGCAAGACCATCTACTACCGCCTGGACGACCAACACATCGAGCGGCTCCTCGCCGACGGATTCGAGCATGTCGAAGAGCGTGTCTGAACCCCTTCCACACTCGCTGGCCTTGCCGGTCCATGAACTGCGAGTGACCGGCATGGACTGCGCGGGATGCGCCGTGGCCATCGAGGCCGCCCTGACGCGGCTGGATGGGGTTCGTCAGGTTCAGGTCGATGTGATGCGCGGGACCGTGCGGGTCGCGGGTGACAAGGGGGTCGGAAAGACCGATCTCACCCGCGCGATCCGAGGTGCCGGGTATGGGGTGCAAGCGACCGAGGTTGAGTCGAACACACCAACCGGTCGAACCGTGGCCGCAGTCCTCTCGGGTGTATCACTCGCGATCGGCCTGGTACTAGGGTGGCTCGATTCGCCGGTTCCCTCGACACCCTTCCATACCATCTCGCTGTTGGTCGGGGGGTGGTACGTAGTTCCTAGAGGGATTCGCTCTGTCAGAGCGAAGACCCTCGACATCAACTTCCTGATGACCATCGCGGCGATTGGCGCCGCCATCATCGGCGAATGGGCCGAGGCCGCATCCGCAATGTTCTTGTTCGCCGTGGCCCAACTGCTGGAGGGGTTCGCGATGGGCAGGGCGCGCCGGGCAATTGGCGCGCTGATGAAACTGGCGCCCCGGGAGGCAGTGGTGGTTCGCGATGGGAAGGAGTCGCTGGTCCCCGTCACCGACGTTGCGGTGGGTGAGATCATCGTGACACGACCTGGGGAGCGGGTTCCGCTCGACGGCACCGTCTCGGAAGGTCGGAGCGCGCTCGATCAGTCGCCAATCACCGGTGAGTCGATGCCGGTCGAGAAGGAACCGGGGAGTGAGGTTTTTGCAGGGTCCATCAACGGGCACGGCGCACTCCACATCTCCGTGACCCATCATGCGGAGGACACCACCCTCGCCCGCATCCTCCACGCAGTGGAAGAAGCACAGGCCTCTCGTGCTCCCGCGCAGACCTTTGTGGATCGGTTTGCCAGGATTTACACCCCAGCGGTAGTAGGTCTGGCGTTTCTGGTGGCCATCGGGCCCCCACTGCTCGCCGACGCCGCATGGCTGACCTGGACTTATAGGGCCTTGGCCTTGCTTGTCATCGCCTGTCCCTGCGCCCTCGTGATTTCCACTCCCGTGACCATTGTCAGCAGTCTCACCGGTGCGGCCCGTGACGGTGTGCTGATCAAAGGGGGTGGCCAACTCGAGGCCGCTGGAACCATCACGGCCGTGGTCTTCGACAAGACAGGGACGATCACCGAAGGGCGTCCTGCGGTAACGGATATCATCGGAATCGGGGGCATCACATCGGAAGAAGTCCTACGTCTCGCCGCAGCAGTCGAGCGTCTATCCGAACACCCGGTTGCCCGAGCGGTCGTCGCCGAGGCTCACAAGCGGGGAATCGTGCCGCCAGCCACCGCGGATTTCGAGGCGATCCCGGGGCAGGGTGCCAGGGCGACCGTCGAGGGACGGGTGCTCTACATGGGGAATGTCCGTGTCTGTGAGTCGTTGGGCAATTGTCACGACGGGGCCCACTCCGCCATCGACGGGCTAGAGGCGAGGGGTCGCACTGCCGTACTCCTTACCACCGACGATGTGGCACTTGGGGTGTTGGGGATTGCTGATGCCACTCGGGAGGGGGCACCCGAGGCAATTGCCTCGCTTCGGGAGGCGGGCGTGAGGCGAGTACTGATGCTCACGGGGGACAACGAGCGGGTGGCAAGTGAAGTTGCCGGCGCGGTCGGAATGGATGATGTACATGCAGGACTCCTCCCGCTGGAGAAGCAGGAGGTCGTCGCCGCCCTCCGGCGGTCGGGCGAGCGCGTGGCAGTCGTTGGGGATGGAGTGAACGACGCCCCGGCCCTTGCCGCGGCGGATGTCGGCATTGCCATGGGTGGTGCAGGAACGCACGTCGCACTCGAGACCGCCGATATCGTACTCATGGGCGACGACCTCGGGCAGGTCCCAGCCACCATCCAACGGTCGCGAAGAGCCCTGCGTCTCATCAAACAGAACATCACGTTTTCCCTGCTCATCAAGGCCGTCTTCCTCGCCCTCGCCGTCGTCGGCCAGGCGACACTTTGGATGGCGGTTGCGGCTGATACCGGCGCGTCACTGGTTGTCATTGGGAACGGCCTGCGGGCCCTGCGGAGGAGTACCACATGAACCAGGCACCTGGCCTCCCCTCTTCAGGGCTATCGCGATCCGTCGAGGACTACCTCAAGGCGATCTATCAACTATCGGCTGATGGCCAGCCGGCCTCCACCAGCCAGATTGCCGAACTCCTGGACGTGGCGCCCCCGTCGGTGAGCGGCATGATCAAGCGCCTCTCTGAGCAGGGGTTGCTGGATCACGCCCGTTATCGAGGCGTCGGCTTGACCCCTGCTGGAAGACGTGCCGCGCTCAGGATGGTCAGGAGACACAGAATTCTGGAGGCATACCTGGTCGATCGGTTGGGGTACACCTGGGACTCGGTGCACGAGGAAGCGGAAACGCTGGAACACGCCGTATCCGACAGGCTGATCGAGAGGATGGCCAAGGCCCTCGGAAACCCGCTGTTCGATCCTCATGGAGATCCGATTCCTGACGCCCACGGCAGGATTGAGGAACTGATCTACACGGCCCTCACGGAAATCCCCAAAGGGGAAACCGTGGAGATTCACCGAGTAGCGACGAGTCAGGCCGAACGGCTCAAGTATCTCGGTACGACGGGACTGACCCCAGGCACCACCGTCACCGTGCTCGATCGGCAGCCTTTCGATGGTCCGGTGACCATTGAGAGCCCCGCGGGCGAGCAGGTTGTCGGTCACGAACTCGGCCGGCTGATCCTCTGCATTAGAAACTCCCCCGGAGGAGCGCAGCCCGAATGATTATTCTCCGCTGGTTGGAGCACGGGTGAGTTCGGCGTGAATACGGTGCATCTGACGGATGTGTCTCAGAAGGTGTTGCGAAAGGAAAATGGCCCACTGGAATCCGTCGAGAGGTCCTAGAAAGGTGTGTACGAACGCGTAGCTGCGAAGATCCATCGGTGCGGTCCGGTAGGCCGCGACATTCGACGCGCGGTGCGCTCGGAAGACCTCGAGCACCTCACGTCGAGTCCCCCAGTTCCCCACCGGAATGACGAAGCCCGGCGCTTCGCGTGTCTCGTCTCCCTCGAACCACTTTGCGATTGCCGCATCGCGACCACGAGTGGTTTCCAGGATCTGCTCCTCGGCGGTCTCCGCAAAGAGTCTCCGGGTGAGCAGTTTGGTGCAACTTCCCTCCACGAGCGCGAGGTGTTCGGCGACACTCGCCAGGGACCAGCCCCCCGACCGGGGCGTATGGTCCCACAACCCCTCATCCACACTTTCCGCCAGGATCACGAAGTCCACCGCCGACGCTTCCAGCATGCGGACGGCTTCAGGGCGTTCATCCCTCATGGGTGATTCCTCCGGTTCCCGTTATTCTACTCGATCATGGGAGAGCCTGATATCCGAAGTCTCGGTCGGGAATTGATCGATCGGTTTGCCGAGGGTTGGTCGCGGGCCGACATCGACACGATCATGTCCGTATTCCATGACGAGGCGGTGTTCATCGAAACCCCCTTCTCGAAACCGGCCGTCGGTAAGGATGCCATCCGGCGGTGGTGGATCGACGTACCCTACTACCAGTCTGAGGTCCGGGTGACGACCGGGGAGATTTTCGGGGCCGGACCTTGGTTCTCGACGGAGTTCAAGGCCATTTTTCGCCGACGCCGCACGGGTGAACGGGTGGATGCGCGGGGCGCCATCTTCTGCGAAACGGGTGAGGAGAAGGTCACGGAAATGCGCATGTATTGGCACAGACGGAACGACGGCTCCAAGGCAGGGGGCGTCACCTGAGAGGACGGCCTGTCCCCGTGACCGGACGGCTCGCCGATGGGTTCCAACTCCCTAAGTTATTCTGATACAGAAGGTTACAATAAGCTGAGAGCTCAGCGCCGCTGGCATGGTTCTGGAACTGTCGTTATTGTCGAAAGTGTTCCGCGCGCATTCAGAGCCCTGGAGGGCCCAATGCTGATTCCACTTCTTGCCTTCGTTCCCATGGTCACCGGCCCGGCGATCGAGGCCGCCCCCACCGATGCACCACCGATCCAACTCTGGATCAACAGTGATCGTCGGTTCCGCGTCGGTGAGCGTGTGAAGATTCAGGTGGAAACCGGAACGAGCGGATACCTCCTCGTGCTTCAATTGGATACCGATGGCACCCTGCGTGTTCTGTTTCCTCTTGGACCGGCCGATGAGACTTTCGTCGAAGGGGGTCGTCGCTTCGAGGTCCGGGATCCCCGATCTGGCGAGTCCTTCGTCGCTGACCACGACGGTGTTGGTCTGATCTACACGGCAATTGCTGCCGATCCCTATCGCTTTGATGCCTGGCTCGACTCCGATGGCAACTGGAGTCCGGCCGTTCTCACGGTCGCACGGGAGACGGAAGACCCCGAAGCGGACCTCAGTGCTCTGGTGCAGCAGCTCGTCTCACCCGCCGGCTTCGACTATGACGTCCTGGATTACCTCGTCATGGGACGGTCACGGTACGTTGAAAACGCTCCACCTCCGCCCGGCTGGTGGAGCCCGCTTTGGGATGAGTACTACGATTATTGCTATAGCTGCGCCGGCTATTCCGGTGTCTATGTCAGTCTGGGATACGGCGGATGGTACTGGCCGAGCTACTGGTACCGTCCCTGGTATTACAGCTACTACGGGCTTCATGGGTATTACCCTGGGTATTGGGGGTACGACTGGGGATATCGCGGGGGCTACAGGGGTCGGATCACGGTCCGGCCACGAGGCAGCGTTCCGGTGATCGTCGGTCGCCCGCGTGGATACGATGTTGGTCACCTGGGTGATCGTGCTCGACCCTCGGGCAATCGCGGATCAGATGCCGCACGTGGGCGCAGTGGCAACGCCCCGGCCGCCCGGCCGACCAGGCAAGCTGGTGGGTCGAACGACCGGCCGCGAGCTCGTCCCGTCACGCGAGAAGGGACACGATCCGGCGGGCAGGCCGTTTCTCGACCATCGGGCGGGCAATCATCGGGTAGCAAGCCAGCGGCCCGAGCGCGTCCTCGGCCCCGACCCGATGCCACGACGACACAAGCTATGACCCGGTCGAGTCGTCCCGACCAATCGGTGAGCGTGACCCGGTCGCGACCAGATTCACGAAGCCAAGGGTCGGTTCGCGTGCCGGCCCGGGCAACGACGCGAACCACCACCCCAGCCGCGCCGACGGCGCGCCGTGCCCGAACGGAGTCGAGCAATCGGAGCGTGAGGATTTCGCCGCGCACCACATCGAGGGCAGTGGGTCGTACGAGTCCTTCGACGCGCACCTCGAGTGCGAGAGTGTCCGCTCCCAGGTCGAGCACGAGGTCGGCTCCGAACACACGGGCACGCGCAGCGACACGAGTTGGGATGCCGTCTTATAGGGGGTCAGCGAGTTCGGTGAGCCGATCTGCAACCAGATCTGCTCCGAGTCGCGCCTCGGTCAGCCGATCCTCTTCTGGGGGGCGGAGCAGTGCTCGCTCAAGCGGCGGATCCGCCAGGAGCAGGCCCAGACCGAAGAACTAGCCATCGACGCCTCTGAGATACGAAGCGGGCGACCTCGAGAGAGGCCGCCCGCTTTTTTCATGAGGTCGTGCCGTTCAGCTCGTTGAGCGTGATCGGGCATAGGCTGCGCCCCACTCCAGCAGGCCCGCCCCACGCAAACCCATCCGAAGGGCGGCCGTGGTCGCGTCGTCTTCGCTGAACCCGTGGTCGAGCATCAGGTAAGGAATGAGCGCCCCACCTACACGGTTCCCGCTTTGGCAATGCACGAGAATCTCTTTGCCCTCCGACTCCTTCATTACCTGCCGGATTCGGTCGAGGGTTTCGTCGGTCATCGTGAAGTCGCTGACGACGATGACGATGTACTCGAATCCGAGTTCCTCCATCAAGCCCTGTTGATCAAAGCCCCGCGGCTCCATCGGATCGCGGATGTCGAGGATCACTTCCACACCGGCTTCTTTGAGCGCCCTGAAATGATCGGCATTGGGCTGCCCACCCGTGAGGACATTCGGGAGCACTTGATAGGCATTGACGACCCCCTTCAGGGCCTCAATGGAGCTGGTCATACCTTATCTCCGTCCGTGGACCGGGGTAACCTAATATCTTCATGCCCATGCTGCGGATAGTGGTGGAGCAGTTCCGACCCCGGAAGGGGGCCTACCCCGAGAACCTCGGTCGACTCCGGGAGATATTTTTGCGTCTCGCAGGCCCCGGTGTGGAGGAAGCCCCTCATCTCGTGGTGTTTCCGGAGGCTGCCCTCACGGGGTATTTCCTGGAGGGTGGAGTTCAGGAACTCGCGGTCACGGCCGAACGACTCTATGCCGACCTGAGCGACCTTCACGCTGAGGTCGGCGCAGCACCCTTCGAGATCGTGATCGGGTTCTATGAGGTCTGGCGCACCCGACTCCACAACTCCGCACTCGTGGCATCACTCGGCGGGAATGACGCCGGGATCCGGCACGTCCACCGGAAAGTCTTCCTGCCAACCTATGGCGTATTCGATGAAGAGCGATTCGTCGAGCCCGGTATGGAGGTCAGTGCGTGTGATACCCGGATCGGCCGCCTGGCCGCCATCGTTTGCGAAGATGCATGGCACTCGCTGGTGCCGACCATCGCCGCTTTGGATGGTGCCGAGTACCTGGTGGTCGTGAGCGCGAGCCCCGCGAGAGGCATTGGACCGGGGGTTGAAGAGAGTGGTGACGGTCGGCCGACCAGCGTCCGCCGCTGGGAACGCATCGGTGAGGCGATCGCCTCCGAGCACGGTCTGTTCCTCATTCTTGCCCAGCTTCCCGGATTCGAGGGTGGGAAGGCCCTTCAGGGGGGCTCCTGCGTCTTCGGTCCCAGGGGTGAATTGCTGGGTCGAGCGCCGCTGTTCGAGGAGGCCACCCTGCAGCTCCAGGTGGATCCCGAGGATATCACCAGGGCCAGGGCGGAGGCACCACTCCTGTCGGACCTCGAACTCCGGCTGCCTCACCTGGTGCAGACCCTGAGTCGGCGCAAGGGGGGCCAGGAGGCCAACAGCCTGCAAGGCGTTCCCGTTCGATCGAAGGGTGGTTTGCCCAAGCCACACGCCAGCGTCGCCGGGAGTGCCGATCCGCTGGCCATTGACCCGGACCTCACGCGCCGCTGGTTGGTCGAGTTCATTCGTGATGAGGTCCGACGACGACGAGGGTTCGAACGGGTCGTCGTGGGAGTATCGGGAGGGGTGGATAGTGCGCTGGTCACCTTTCTCGCGGCCGAGTCGCTGGGCGCGGACAACGTCACCGCGATCCGGATGCCCTACCGGACCTCGAGCCCGGAGAGCTTGGACCACGCCCAACTGGTGATCGATGCAACCGGCGTCCGGAGTGAAACAGTTGAGATCACGACCGCGGTCGATGCCCTTGCCGCAGCGCTTCCCGACTCGGCAGGGGCCACGCGCCTGGGTAATGTCATGGCCCGCATGCGCATGATCACCCTGTTCGACCGGTCGGCTGCGCTCCAAGCGCTCCCGCTCGGTACGGGAAACAAGACCGAACGCCTGCTGGGTTATTTCACTTGGCACGCGGATGACTCGCCACCGGTCAATCCCATCGGGGATCTCTTCAAGACCCAGGTCTGGGCGCTCGCAAGGGCCATCGGGGTGCCGTCGGTCATCGTGGACAAACCGGCTAGCGCCGACTTGGTGGTGGGCCAGACCGACGAAGCCGACTTCGGGGTTCCCTACTCGAAGGCGGACGGGATTCTGCACTGGCTGCTCCTCGGAAGCCGCCCCGAAAAGCTGGCGGCACTGGGTTTCACAGGACGGGAGGTCGATTTGGTACGGCAGCGACTCGACTCAACTCATTGGAAACGACGGCTACCGACCGTCGCCATGCTCAGTCAGACGGCCATTGGAGAGTTCTATCTCCGACCCGTGGACTACTGAGGCAACATGTCATCCACCTCGCAGAACACGGTCCCAGCGTCCCGACCGATGTCCTACTCTCGTGGCGAAATCAGTACCTTCGTCATGCCACACATGCAGAACGTCCTGGGTGATCTCTTCGGCGGCCACCTCATGACTCTCGTGGATCAGGCGGCAGCGGTTGCGGCCATTCGGCACGCGGGGGCACCGGTGGTCACCGCAAGTATCCACCGGTTCGACTTCAGGGATCCCATCCCGGTGGGTGCGCTGGTCACCTGTATGGCGACAGTGGACTACGTTGGACGCTCCTCGATGGAGATTACCGTGGAGGTCTTCGCCGAGAACGTGCGGACCGGCGAACGCCGGAATACCCATAGTGCCCATGTGGTGTTTGTGGCCGTCGGCAAGGACCGTCGTCCCATCACGGTGCCCCGCCTGATACCGGAAACCGAAGAGGAGAAAGCCCGCTTCGAACGGGCCAAAGTCTTTCGCGAGACGCATCCCCGCCGTTGATGGAGGATCTCGACCTCACCACCATTGTGTTGAGCGGCGGCGGTGTCAAAGCCGCCGCCCACCTGGGAGCAATGCGCGCGCTGCGGGAAGCGGGTGTGACTCCCACACGATTCCTGGGAACCTCGATGGGCGCGGTCATGGCAGCGGCCCTCGCCTCGGGGTTGTCTCCCGAAGAAGTGATCGTTCGGACTCGGGGCATTCGCAGACGTGACGTGGCTCGCCTCTCCGGAGCCGCGATCGTACAGTGGGTCTTCGCCGCCGCCCTTTTCCAACGAGAACCGCTTCAACGGACCATCGCCCGGCTGGTACCGGCTGCCAGGTTCGACCAACTCAAGTTTCCCCTCACCATTACTGCCACGGACGTCGAGTCCGGCGAAGAGGTGATCTTTGGAGACGGTGGGGAGGACGCCCCTCTGGTGGATGCTCTCTATGCTTCATGTGCCCTTCCGCTTTGGTACCCATCCATTGAAATCAACGGGCGCACCTTGGCCGATGGAGGCCTTCGCGGCCCCCTCCCCCTGTCGGCGGCCATCATGTTTCCGGCAAGCCGGGTGATTGCGATCGACGCCGGCCCCGGTTTTGATGCACTGCCGTCTACGGGGAGACTGGCACCACCAGCGTTCATCCGGGCGCACAGCAATGCCTCCCGGATCCTGATGGCCCATGCAACCGAGCTTGAACTTGACCTCTGGCGGTTGTCCCCCGATCGTCCACCGCTGATGTACGTGCGACCGGTTGTGGAGCGAACCTCGACCTTCTCCACTGAGGACGTCGATCGTTACGACAAGGCTGGGTATGATGCTACTCGAAACGTGCTGACCAACGGACTCCCTCGTGGCTGACCCTCGCATTTTCAGTCTTGATGAAGCTGAGCGCGCACTCCCGCTCGTGCGCAAGATCGTCGCCGATGTTCAGCGGGTGTACGAGGAATGGCGTGAAGCGGTCGCGTCGTACGAACTCGTGGCGGCGGGAGCAAAGGCCGATGGGCCAGAATCCGAAGCTCTCGAGCAGTTGCGCACGGATGTGGCGAGGTACGCCGAGCAGATGGCTGGGTTGATAGATGAGGTACAGGAGATAGGGTGCGAGTTGAAGGATGTCCGGTTGGGATTGGTCGACTTCTACGCGTTACTCGACGACCGACTCGTCTATCTCTGTTGGCGTATGGATGAACAGAGCATCACACACTGGCATGAACTCGACGCGGGCTTTGGTGGTCGTCAACCAATCGATCAATCTCTCTTCCAGGGAATCGTTCCATGAGAGCTTTCTGGTACTTCGCGCATATCGCCGGCTACAGTGTCTGGATTGGGGCGGCCCTTGCCGCGATGGTGCTCGGGATCGCCAGCAAGCGAGAGCCCGTGAATGCCTCCGGGACAGCTTCTCGGCTCCACATGAGCCTTTACCCGACGCTCATCGGTCCGGGAGCCATCCTGAGTCTGGTCTCGGGGCTGTTCCTGACGCTTCAACTGTATAACCAAGTCACGGCGGTGGGACTGAGTCATTGGCTCATGGCCATGCAGGGGCTCGGAGTGCTGGCCTCCCTGGTGGTGATTGTCTTCGCCCTGCCAACGGCCTCCAAGCTGTCCCGACTCGACCCCGAGCGTGACGGAGACATCTACCCACCACTCAAAAAGAGGCTCGTCGTGGTCGGGATGGGATCGGGCATCCTGGCGATGCTGGCTCTGCTGACCGGTGCGTTGTACCGCTACGGTTGAGGCAGGACGCGTCTCTTTCCCGTCGCGCAGGTCATCCGGACCGGACAGATAGTGCACTTGGCGATCCTCGCCGTGCACACGAGCGCACCAAGCTCCATGATGGCCTGGTTGAACGCCCAGATATCCGGTGCGCGACGGGGAAGCAACGCCGTCGCGGTCGCATGGACCTTGGCCTCGGCCTTTGTCCCTTTGCCCGTGTGAGGATGGAACGCTCGGCGAATCACCCTCGCGACATTCGTGTCCACTGCCGGTACTCGTCGCCCATAGGCGAAACTCGCCACCGCCCCGGCGGTATATCGACCCACCCCTGGCAGTTGCTCGAGTGCCTCCGGCTCGCTGGGGATGGTACCGTGATGTTCGGCAACCACCTGTTGGGAGAGTCGGTGGAGATTCGTTGCTCTGCGATAGTAACCCAGCCCGTCCCACGACTCGCGGACCTGCGCCGGGTGGGAGGAGGCCATGACACCTACCGTCGGGTATCTCTTCAAGAACAGGGTGTAGAACTCTTCCACTCGGGTGACTTGGGTCTGCTGCAGCATGAACTCAGAAACCAGGATGGCCCACGGGTCGCGGGTTCGCCGCCATGGAAGGTCCCGCCCGTGTCGGCGGAACCATCGGAGCAGCAACCGGCGAAACCGGGTGCGACGCTCACTGGGCGGGGTGGACTTCGGTCTCATGGGGGAGCACAATACTACCCATGAACGCCGTCCTGGTATTCCCCCGTTTCATCGGTCGTGCCGTGCTCGGCGGGTTCACGCAGCTCGGGAGGTTCAGTCTTCTCACCTTCGAAATCATCCGGGGCCTACGTGAGTGGCGCATTTGGCTACCCCGAACCATCACCGAGATGGCCAGCGTCGGCATGGGCAGCCTCTTCATCGTCATCCTCATCGCCTCCTTTACCGGTGCTGTAACCGCCTTCCAGGCAGGGTATCAGTGGCAAACCAGTCTTCCACTCTATGTCCTGGGTACCCTCATCGTCTCGAACATCGTGCTCGAACTCGGCCCGGTTCTAGTTGGATTGGTGCTCGCGGGGCGCATCGGGGCCAGGTATGCCGCCGAGTTGGGCACCATGCGCGTGACCGAGCAAATCGATGCCCTTGACTCGCTGGGCCGGTCGCCTGCCTCTCACCTGATCATTCCCAGAGTCATCACGGGGTTCGTGATGCTCCCAGTGCTGACGATTCTGGCGGACTTGGTTGCGATCCTGGTGGGCTGGTACAGCGTGAAGCAAGTCCTGCCGATCACCGACGCCGACTTCATCTACGGTGCGCAGTATTACTACCGGCCCTTCGACGGATACTACTCCATCATCAAGGCCTTCTTCTTTGGAGGAGCCATCACCCTGATTTCCTGCTACACGGGGTTCAACACCAAGCAGGGTGCGGAAGGCGTGGGTCGGGCGGTGACCGCAGCGGTGGTCGCAAGCATGGTGATCATCCTCGTGCTCAACGCGACGTTGGCGCGCGTGCTGCTCAACTGAGACGCCCATGATCGAACTCATTGGGGTCCACAAACGATTCGGCGAGCAAGTCGTTCTCGACGGTGTCGATTTCGATGTGCGGGAGGGCGAAACCGTCGCTCTACTCGGTGCTTCCGGGTCCGGAAAGAGTGTGCTGTTGAAGCATATCAACGGGCTGATTCACCCCGACGCCGGCCAAGTGATCGTCGATGGCCAGAACGTCGTGACCATCGGCCGCAAGAACCTCGCCCGTCTCCGCACCCAGATTGGCTATGTGTTCCAGAACGGTGCGCTCTTCGACTCCATGGACGTCTTCGAGAACATCCGACTCGGTCTTTCGGATGAGACCCAGTACACCGATGCCGAGTTCAGTCAGGATCGCGTAACCGAGTGCCTGCGGTTGGTGAATCTGCCCCCTGAGACGGCCAAGAAGTTCCCGGCCGAGTTATCCGGCGGAATGCGCAAACGGGTCGGGATCGCGCGGGCCATTGCCGGTCGGCCGAAGTACCTGCTGTACGACGAGCCCACGAGTGGCCTCGACCCCGTCAATGCGGATATCATCGATCAACTGGTCAAACAACTCGACAACGAGCTTGGTGTTACAAGTGTGATGGTGACCCATGACGTCCGGGGGGCGTTTCGGGTCGCTGACCGTCTGGCCCTGCTGTCCGAGGGCACCATGGCGCTGCAAGGGACTCAGGAGGAGTTTCTCCAGTCAGACAATCCCCGCGTTCGGGAGTTCCTCGAACGCGATTTCCACACCGCCCCCGTCGCAGCCTGAGGAGCATATGGATTTGCATTACAAGCAGGAAGCGACGGTAGGCGTCCTGGTCCTGGGAGCCATCGCAATCTTTACTGCCGGGACGATGTGGCTGAGTGGCCGCTCTTTCCAAAGCGGCAACAACCAAGTCCAGGTCCAATTCGATGACGTCGGGAATCTGAAGCGCGGGAATCTCGTCAAAGTGTCTGGCGTCTCCATGGGAACCGTGGAGGACATCCGGTTTCAGGATGTAGGCGAAGTGGTGGTGACCCTGAATCTCGATGAACAGATCGTTCCCAAACTCGACGCGACGGCCCAGATGAGAGCGGTCGGCCTCGTCGGTGAAGTCCAAGTTGATTTTGATCCCGGCCAGTCTGAGGAGGCCCTTCCGCAAGGGACACTGCTGATGGGAACCGTGGCCGAGGGCCTGACCGAGCTGGGAGCGGATCTGGGCGAGCAGGCCAAGACCGTCCTCTCCGGGTTCGAAGAGATCGCCAACCAGCGACTTGCCGACGACCTGCATGAAACCCTGGCTGCCATCCAACGACTCGCCGATGTTTTCAGTCGAGAAGACGATGGCCCGACGGCTGAGTTGCGGACAACCCTCGAAGCGCTGCAACAACTCAGCCTGCGAATGGATTCCGTCCTGGCAAGCCCTGCACTCGAACGGACCTTGGTCAATTTCGACACCGTCACCGCCAAACTGGGCCGGCTGACCGATCAGTACGCGTCGGCGGGTGCGCGACTCGACAGTATTCTCGCCGGGGTCGAGGCCGGAGAAGGGTCCTTGGGGCGCATGGTGACCGATTCGACGCTCTACATCAGGCTCAGCGACCTCAGCGCATCACTCAAGGAATTCATCGACGACCTCAAGAAGAACCCGGGGAAGATCACGGTCCAGGTCAAGATCTTCTGATCGCTTAACTTCCACCAATGCTCTCCGTCACTTTTCTCGGCACCGGAGCCGCCTGCCCGACCGTCGAACGCAACGTCGCCGCTCTCGCGGTCCATCGCGAAGGGGAGATGCTGCTCTTCGATTGCGGAGAAGGCACCCAACGCCAGATGATGCGCTACGGGGTGGGCTTCTCCTTCCGGGAAGTGTTCTTCACGCATTACCACTCCGATCACGTGCTCGGGATCACTGGGTTGTTACGGACGCTCGGACTCCAGAATCGGCTCGAAAAGATCACCCTCTACGGACCACGCCCGGCGGAGAGGATCCTTGGTGCCCTCCTGAGCGTGGGTGTCGAGCGGACGCGGTTTCCTATCGAGATTGTCGAACTCAAGTCTGGGGATATCCTGGCCAGGCGCGAGTATGACATCAAGGTGTTCGCCACCGACCACCGCGCCGATACGATTGGCTTCGCCCTTGTCGAGCACGATCGCCTGGGTCGCTTCGACCCCGAGCAGGCACAGGACCTCGGTATCCCGGAGGGTCCACTTTGGGGCAAGCTGCACCGCGGAGAAACAGTGACCCTCGAAGACGGGCGGGTCATCGATCCGGCCCGTCTCGTGGGTCCTCCACGTCCCGGTCGAACGGTCGTTTACGCAGGGGACACCAGGCCATCGCAGGCGGTCGTCGAAGCCTCCCGCGACGCCAACCTCCTGGTGCACGAGGCCACCTTCGGGGAGGACGAGGTCGACCGGGCGAAGGAGACGGGGCATTCGACGGCGCGACAGGCTGCGCGGGTGGCCAAGGAGGCGAGGGTGAGGCAACTCGCGCTCACGCACATCAGCGCCCGTTACAGCCGTGACGCGCCAGAGCTGGCCGCGGAGGCCCGAGAGGACTTTCCGGACACCGTCATTGCCCGGGATGGCATGACCATCGATGTCCCCTTTCAGCCATGAAATTCGGCCCTGGGGAGGGGTTTGCCGGAGAATGTTCGCCCCGACTTGTGGGATCGGAGCACGACCGTTACGCTGAGTAGCTAAGGTGGCAATCCCCTCTCAACCCGACCCAGACCAGGACCTTCCTGCCCTCCCGCGGGAAGTCACGGTCTTCTTGGTACAGTTCTCAGCTGCTCTCAACAAGACACGGGCCTATCCCGGAGGTCACCCCGCCCTGGCCGGAGCCATGGACGTCCTGGTCAACAGGCTCAATTTGCTTCTCGAGAACCGACTGGAGTTTTCTCTCGGGATCACGTCGAACCGCCTTCTCGCCGACGCCGGCGCGAGTAGTGCGTCCCACAAGATCCTCGCCGATCTCGCCGAGAAGCTCCACCGACATCAGTTGGCCGCGATCAAGTTCCGACACGGCATTCAATCCGACGAGTTGGACGACCTGCTTCGGCTGCTTGCAGACGAATCGTGGCGACAGGGACAACCGCTCGGGATCATGGCTGGCGAGTGGGTCGAAGCGCGCTGGGAGCACCTGGTGCTGGAACCCCTTCCACTCGAGAGTCTGACCCTCGGCGAGGATGTGCGTCGCGCGGCCGATCGAAAGGCTATCGATCTGTGGAGCGGACTCACCCTTGCCGCCCTGGGGGCGAAGGCCGGCGGTGCGGGCGGGGCCGCAGTGGAAGGGGATGCCGCCACACCGGAGGCGCTGGCCGCGGCGATCAAGAGCAGGTCTGATGATGTCGAGTTTGCCAAGACGATCGTGGACTGGATTCGTAAGGCGGACCAGGCAGCAGCGGACTCGGGCCCGGATTCACCCGTCGGTCGCAGCATGGAGGGCCTCCTCGCGGCGCTTGGGCCGGAGACGCTGGCGCGGATCATGACCCGGGGCACCGACCCCAAGCAACGAAAGGCACTCGCGCTGTCCGCGAGTAGGTCACTGCCGGTCGGAGCGGTCCTCGAGTTGCTCAAAGCAGCGGAAGATCCAGGTCACGGGCTCTCCCATTCGATGCTCCGCATTCTCCGCAAGTTGGCCAAGCACGCCGATCGTTTCGACGCCCCGGTACTTCCTGGCGCTGACGCAGCTCTGCGCGATTCAGTGCGGCAGATTCTCGGAGAGTGGTCGGAGCAGGAGGATACGGAGGCGTCGTACCGCCGGCTCCTCGACCTTTTGTCGAAGCCGGCAGATGTGAGCGGTGCCGAAGCCAAGCTGGAACGCGGGCCCCAGGAGTCCGCGCGACTCATCTACCTCGGCGTGGAGATCGGTGTAGCGACGCCGTCGATCACCCGGGCGATCGAAGACTTCATCTTGCGGGCAGATGCCGAGGAGTTACTGGCCCTGTATGCCCAAACCCGGGATGGTGGCCCCGCAGGCGAGGCGCTGCACCAGCGCTTGGCCGATCCCAAGTTCTTCGTCGAACTCGTTCTGGATGAGGAGGTGGAAGAGCTCTCCCTCGACACTCTGGTCGACGGACTTGGCGCCGAAGCGATGGAAGGCCTTCTCGATGCGCTCGAGAAATCCGAATCGGCGTCTCGGCGCCGGTGGTTACTCGGTCGACTTGAGAGCCTCCGTCGAGGAGACCTTCCCGCGAAGCTGGTCGAGAGGCTGGCCGACAAACCATGGTTCGTCCAGCGGAACCTCCTCAGCCTACTCCGCACCGTAGGGCTCCCGAAGGGGTTTTCTCCGGTTCCGTACACGCGATCGCATCACGATCACCGAGTGCGCAGGGAAGCCTTCCTTCTGCTGATGGACACGCCCGAAGGACGAGCCGAAGGAATCACCTGGGCTGCAGCGGACGCGGAGGATGGGATTGCGCGTCTTGCGTTGTCGGAGGCCCTCACCGACTGTCCTTCGGAACTCTCCGACGCGCTTCCGAGTTTGCTCCGGTCTCGCTATCGAGACCCTGAGATCAGGGCTCTCGCGATTCGGTTGCTCGGTGCGAGGCCCACGTCCACCGCGCGAGACTGGCTGCTGAGTCAGGTACTCACACGTGGTTGGTTCGGACGTCGTCGGCTGACCCGGAAATCTCCGGAGTCACTCGCTTGTCTTGCCGTCCTGGCCCAACACTGGTCCGACCATGAGGACCTTGGCCTCGTTCTCCGATTGGCTCACCGAAGTCGCGATCCCGAGATCCGGGCTGCGGTGTCCTCATGATCGATCCGATCAAGTTCATCACCGCGTTGGGGCAGGCTCTCTCTGCGCACGCCCTCTATGACCCGGGGCATCCAAGCCGAGACAAGGCGATGGCGGCGACCGCGAAGGCGCTCCTGGACCTCATGGATCAACGGGACTTTCTCACCTTTTCGTTCTTGGGTGGGGAGGTCGTATTCGGTCCACGCGTGCTGAGGGAACTGAAGGAATGGGAGTGGGCCAGCCGTCTCTCCGGTATTGGGGTCGAACGGTTGGAATTCAATGCCCCAGTCAGCCACGAAGCCGTCGTGGAGTTCGTGGAGATGGTCCACGCGAGGATCAATCGGAGCGAGGCGAGTGGTAAGCCGGCTGGGCGCGGCGACACGAGCAGCGGTGCAACGGCGGACAACTCCATCCGCTGGGGTCGGATCTCACTGGCGGGTGAGGATCTGATCTCGAGGGGCGAAGCCGGATCTGCCGCACAGGTCGCCTTCAGCCTCGAGGAAGAGGTGGAAGGTGTGGGGTGGATTCACGACCAGGTGGGGCGAAGTGAGACACTTCCTGTGGCAGAGGTTGGAGCCGTCGTCCGATCCCTTGCTGTCGCCATGCGCCAGGAGGGCAGACTCGTCCTCCCCCTCCTCGAATTAATGCAATTCGATCAACTCACCGTGGCTCATTCGTGCAACGTTGCCGTGCTCGCCATGGGGGTCGGCGAGTTCATGGGTTTCGCTCCGCGAGAGGTACGGGCCATCGGGGTCGCTGCGCTGCTTCACGATGTCGGCAAGGTCAAGGTGTCCCAGGAGGTTCTGACCAAGACCGGAGCATTTACCGAGGAAGACCGCCGTGAGATGGAACGTCATACGGTGGAGGGCGCGCGATTGATCCTCACGCGTCACCGTCAGATGGATCTCGCGGCGGTGGTGGCCTACGAGCATCATCTCCGGATGGATGGCACCGGGTATCCGGCACTCCGGTTCCCTCGGAAACCGCACCTCGCCAGCCGGATGGTCTCAGTGTGCGAACAGTACGATGCCTTTTGTACCTCCTGGCCTCAGGTGCCGGCCCTCCCCGCGCACGAGGCCCTGGCCCGGGTGGAGGCGCAGGGGGGCACATTGCTCGACGCGGATGTGGTCAAAGCGTTCGTTACGATGATGGGGGACGCCAAGACCCAACGCGTGCCGGTGAACCGGCCGATCGTCATGGTCGAGGGAGAACTCATCCGTCGATAGCCACCGCCGATTGGGCCTTGGTCGTGGCCATGGCGAAAGTGATCGGAATTAGGCCCAACAACAAGAAGTAGTACTGCGAGCCCGGCAAGATGGTGCTTGGCGAAACCAACCCAACCACGCCGGACACGACACTCGGTCCCAGTCCCAGAACCACACCCACCAACATGAGGTTGAGGCCATCGCTTGATCGAGTCTCAGGCGGGGCGCTGGCATAGCTCCGGAGGAAGGTCAGAAGTGAGAGGCCGAAATACCCTACGAAGAAGAGGCCGATCACGGTTCGGAAAAAGAGGTTGAGGGTGCTCGTGGCATCTGGCTGAAACACGTTGACCCAGATGATCAATGCTGCCACAAGGATCGCCGGTCCGTAGAGGATCTTCGTCGCGTTTCCCTTTTCCATAAACGGTCGGCGTGTGGGGAAGGTGAGGAGGAAGTGGAGGAGGACGGCGAACCCCATGAGCACGGTCGTAACCACTACGGCACCGACAAGGTTGCGGATGGTCAGTGATTCAAAATACGGTGTGCCGAGAAAAGCCAACCCGAACGTCAGGCCAAGGATGGCAAGCAGAGTCGTTGCAGGGGTTGGGCCTCTGAGGTAGGCCCAGAGTCCGAAGAGCAGGAAGCAGAGTCCGACGACCGTGCCGAGATAGGCCAGCATCAGGGGTGTGCCGTCGAGCGCGGCGTATGTCATGTCGAGCGAAACCGCGGTCCCATCCCGCATCACCTCGTAGGTCCGGACTTCACCAATAGTGGCCCGTGGTCTCGCTGTCTGGGCCTTGGTGTCTTCCACGGCGATCCCACCGATGGATGTGATCATGTCATCAACGTGGAGACCGGCTGCCTCGGCGGGTCCTCCTGGGGTGACTTGGATGACCTTGTTGTTGCCGTCGGTTTGGTACCCGGTGGTCGTCTGGTTGCCGATGTCCATCACGCCGCCGAGCCCCGAAAGCAGGACGACGGCAGCAAGGGCCAGGAACTTGGTGCGGTGGCGTTCGCTCATGGGTTCACCTGTTGAGTGGAAGCGAAGAGCTTGAGTTCGGTGTCGGCCTATGGAGTGCGAGAGGCTATCCTCCGTTTGCCTTCTTCGCAAGAAATCCGAGGTAGAGCGTCGACGGCTCAACTCATCCCAACCATTGGTGTGTCAATGGGTTAGGGCTCGAGGTACTGGCGCCTCGGGGTGGGTGGTGTTAGTGTGCGATTTGTTGACTGGGTTGGGCTCGAGCGCTAGGTTACTCGCCCGTCCGGGGGCTGTAGCTCAGCTGGGAGAGCGCTGCGTTCGCAATGCAGAGGTCAGGGGTTCGATCCCCCTCAGCTCCATGTCACGACGGTGCCCCTTGGTGTAACTGGCAACACGCCTGACTCTGGATCAGGAGAGTCCTGGTTCGATCCCAGGAGGGGCAATGCGAAGGCCGCAGCTTCTGCTGCGGCCTTTCGCTTCCCCCTCGGGCTCGTTCGCTTGACTGCGTCTGCGCGGCCGATCCCAGGAGGGGCCTCACAGCCGAGGTGTTAGGGGGAGCCCAGAGGAACGGTGAACCCGGCAAGCGCCTCGAGGAATCGAACATTCACACGACGAACGTTGGACCGCTCAACCCCCGGTATCGCCAGCCCCCGCACCCCAAACACCACGCTCAACGCTCGGGCGATTGAAAGGCGCAACCCCAGCTCGCCTGTGAAAACGGCGTTGGTGCCACCATCCCAGCGAGTAACCCCGGCTCCCAGGGAGAAGTACATAGGTGATCCTGGGAATGGGCCTGTGACCCCAGTGGTGACTTCCCAGGCAGGAGGCCATGGCAACGTGCACTGTCCGGAAGGACTGTGGTCACAACCAGTGCTTGTTCCGCGCGCTCCAACTTCACTGTGAATACCCCACCCCTGCCACAGCAAGCTGGCGCGGACGGCCGCCTGGACGGTGAGCGCCGAGCCGCCCCCGATTGATACTCGCGGTCCGAGTTCGAGCCCCTGGGCATGGACCATGGCGGGGAACCAGATCGCCAGCAAGAGCCCGACCGTGATCCTGATCATCGATGGCCTTTCTCAAATCGGGATCTGTGGCTTTGCGACCTAACTAGTATTGGGCTGCACAGGAACCGTACTGCTGAAAAAAAAGCCCTGCAAGCGGCCGCTGCACAACTCCAGTCAAATGCCGTGGGCCGTCAACTGCTAACACATGACCAGTGCACACCTTACCCGATTAGGGAGATCCTGCGTTATTAGGATTGTTCCGCGCTGGCCCGCAGCATATGCTGGCCTACGATATCCCCGGTGGTGAAGCACTGCC
>QKDC01000086.1 GCA_003246755.1 Gemmatimonadota bacterium
CGTTCGGTGATGGTTCACGGGAACGGATCGAGTCTTCGATCCCGCTCCGTCGCATACCGGAAGCTGAGGACCTCGCAGGCCCGGTGGTGTTCCTCTGCAGTGATCTCGCTCGGCACATTACCGGGGAAATCCTGAATGTGAACGGGGGTTCCGTCCTCTGTGGGTGACCTCTCATCGTCCCACCAGGATGTTCTCGATCTTCCCGAGGAGGTGGTTGCGATCGCTGCAACCCTGGAGCGGGAAGGGTACGAGACGTGGGCCGTGGGGGGGGCGATCCGCGACAGGCTCCTGGATGACGATCACGGGGACGTCGATCTCGCGACCGCTGCTGAACCCGAAATCGTACAGCGTCTCTTCCGCAGAACGGTCGCCGTCGGAGTCAAGTTCGGGACGGTCGGGGTACTCGATGCCAATGGGAGGCTTCACGAAGTCACGACCTTCCGACGCGACGTCGAAACCGACGGCCGGCACGCCATAGTCAAATTCGGAGTATCGCTCGACGAGGATCTCGCTCGCCGGGACTTCACGATCAACGCGATCGCGTATCATCCCCTTCGGCGCGAGTGGCGTGATCCTTTCGGCGGAAAGCAGGACCTGGCCCAGGGCCTCGTCCGCGCGGTGGGTGACCCGGCAGAACGGTTTCGCGAGGACTACCTCAGGATTCTCCGGGGGATCCGTTTCGCCGCGCGATTTGGATTCCCTATCGAGGACGCCACCTGGAAGGCGGCGGTGGCAGCGGCCGATGGTCTGGCCCATCTTTCCGCCGAACGTGTCCGAGAGGAGTGGTTCAAGGGGCTCCGGACGGCAAAGGCGATCATCGGCTTCGTCGATCTCTGGCGTTTGGCTGGCGCCTCGAACATCTGGCTGCCCGAACTGCGATCCGACTTCCAACTGAGCGAACCTCTCCCACCGCCGCGCGATCCGGTCATCCTGACCGCGATCCTCTCGAACGATCCCGTGGCGACCCTCGAGCGATTGCGCTGCTCGAACCAGGAGATCGCTCGGGCTCAGGGGATCATGGCGGGCCGCCCGGGACCCGACGACACGAACCCGCAAGTGGTCCGTCAATGGCTCAGGAGAGTGGGCCCCGCCGCTGCCGCCGATCTGCAATTGCTCGCCAGCTATGCAGTGGGGTCCCCTCCGCCATGGGCCGAGGTGATCGCCGGCATACGTCAGCGGGGAGAGGCCACCGATCGCCAAGGGCTCGCCATTTCGGGTCGGGATCTGCTGAGCCTCGGCATTCCCGCCGGGCCGGATCTTGGGGATTTGCTCGAACGACTCCTGGATGCCGTGGTGCTCGATCCGGATCTCAACAACAGAGAGCACCTGCTGGAATTGGCCTCGCGGTGGCACTGACCCCTCTGTGGCTGGCGCTCGCCGCGGCGACCGCCAACCTGCTGGGTGCCTATGCCGTCATCCGGCAACGTCGGACGGGCTTGCGGGTCATCGATACGAGCCTCGCGTTTGGTGCGGGTTTCATGGTCGCCGTGGTACTCGTCGGCGTCCTCCCGAGAGTCTTCGCCGAAGGGAGTGCCGTCGCACCGATGTATGTCCTCGGTGGGTATCTCTTCGTCCATTTGGTCCAACACGTAGTCGTCCCACATTTCCATTTTGGCGAAGAGACCCACGATGTGACTGGCGCGGCGGCCTTCAGTGCGCTGCTGGGCCTTTCCCTCCACACCTTCTTTGACGGGGTGGCAATCGCCAGCGGCTTCCTGGTATCCCCCCAACTCGGCATCTTGCTCTTTCTCGCCGTGCTCCTGCACAAACTACCCGAGGGAGTTGCGATCGCGAGTGTGAGCCTTGCGGGCGGTCATCGAGAGCAGCATGCCTTGGGGGCGGCTGCCGTGCTGGGCGCGTCGACAGTGGTCGGCGTACTTCTCACGGAAGTAGTGGCCCCACTGCGGAGTCATGGTTTGGCGATTGCCGCCGGGGTGACCCTGTACGTCGCCGCATCGAATCTGGTTCCCGAGATCCAGGCTCGAAGAGGCTGGGCCCTGCCTGCGGCATTTTTCGGAGGGACGCTCGCACTGTTGGTGGGAGAGCTGTTCTTACGGGGCCTGGGGTGAGGACCCACGCTACCTTTCGGTCGGAGCGTCCTCGACAGGGGCACTCCGTTGTGCACACGAACCTGGAGAAGCGAATATTTCCGAGTTGATCAACGTCCGCGATCCAATCGATCGTGTCCTCCTGGTGGCCGCCCCGCGCAAAGGGTCGGCGGACGCAGGCCACATCAAAGAACATCTCGACGAACTCCAGGAGTTGGTGGATACGGCCGGAGGCGAGGTGATCGGCCGTCTGTCGCAGCAGGTGGAGTCGCCGAACCCCGCGACGCTCATCGGCGAGGGGAAGGTGGAGGAAATTCATCGGTTCGTGGAGGCCGAAGGAGCCAGCCTGGTCGTGTTCGATGAGGAGTTGGCCCCGGTGCAGGGCGCCAACCTCGAGCGAGCAATCGGGGCGAGGGTGATGGATCGGGCGGAACTCATTCTCGACATCTTCTCGACACGCGCACGGAGCCACGAGGCCAAACTGCAGGTCGAGCTCGCTCAATTGGAGTATCTCCTACCACGCCTGACTCGGATGTGGACCCACTTGTCCCGGATCCGGGGAGGCATCGGCCTGCGTGGACCGGGCGAGACCCAGCTCGAGACGGACCGCCGGATGATTCGCAAGAAGATCCGGCATCTCAAGGAGAAACTCGGTGGGGTCGAGAAGCATCGCACCACGGTGCGCACGGGCCGCCAGGCGATGCTCACCGCCGCCATTGTCGGGTACACCAATGCCGGAAAGTCGAGCATCCTCCAAGCCCTGACGGGGGAGCACGATATCTTCGTGGAGAACAGGCTTTTTGCCACCTTGGACACGCTGACGCGTGAGGTTGATCTTCGCAATGGTCTCCACGTCCGTCTGAGTGACACCGTGGGGTTCATCCGCAAGTTACCCCACCATCTCGTCGCCAGCTTTCGTGCCACGCTCGAGGAAGTTCGTGATGCAGACCTACTCCTGCACGTCGTCGATGTGAGTCATCACGATTGGGAAGAGCATGTTGAAGTGGTCAGGGGGGTTCTTGATGAGCTTGGGGTTGGCGGGCGACCGGTCCTCATGGTCTTCAACAAGACGGATCTCCTACCGGATCCACTGGAAACCGCCACGCGTGTTCGTGCGCTCTTCCCCGATGCCGTTCTCACGACTACGACCCGTACCGACGGCCTGAAGTCGCTGCGCGACGCGCTCCGCGAACGAGCGGAGCAAACCAGGCCTGCCGTCCGGATCCTGGTTCCCGCGACTGACGGGGCGCGTCTGGCATCGATCTATCGCAGCGGAGACGTCATTGCGCGGGAGCAAGTGGGCGAAGAAATCGTACTGACGGTTCGGGGGGAGCCTTGGCGAATCCGCCAACTGCTCGACGGTCAAACCACCCCACATGATGGGAATGGCACTCCGGTGCGGGAGAGGAATTCGTGAGTCGCTCGACTCAGCCACTGATTCGGCCAATCACCGATCGCCCCATCCGGTTCGGACTGGTGGGGTGTGGCCGGATCGCCAGCAAGCACATCGAGGCGCTCGAAGTGCACAGGGAGACTGCCGAACTCGTAGCAGTGTGCGACATTGATCCCGCAGCCCTGGAGCGGGCGGTAGTCCGGACCGGAGCGAAAGGGTTCGCGTCACTGGACGAGTTACTGGCAGGGTCGGATGCGGAGTGCATCATTCTGGCGACACCAAGTGGCCTCCATGCCGAACAGACTGTCACCGCGGCGGCGGCGGGGCGCCATGTCGTCACCGAGAAACCCATGGCAACACGATGGCACGATGGATTGCAGATGGTCGAAGAATGCGATCGGGCGGGTACCCGGCTGTTCGTGGTCAAGCAGAATCGTCTGAATCCCACGGTGAGGCTGGTGAAGAGCGCCATCGAAAAGGGCCGATTCGGCCGGATCTATCTCGTCACCATGTCGGTGCTCTGGACCCGCCCGCAGGCCTACTACGATGCCGCAGACTGGCGCGGGACTTGGGAATTCGACGGGGGCGCCTTCATGAATCAGGCAAGCCACTATGTCGACCTCGTGGACTGGCTGATCGGGCCGGTGGCGAGCGTCGATGCCTACACAGCCACCCTGGCCCGCCGGATCGAGGTCGAAGACACGGGGGTGGCCATCATCCGGTGGCGATCCGGCACGCTCGGCACGATGAGCGTCACGATGCTCACCTATCCGCAGAACTTCGAGGGCGGAATCACCATTGTCGGGGAAAAGGGAACGGTGCGGCTCGGGGGTGTGGCGGTGAACGAAATCCAGCACTGGACGTTCGCCGAACCGGACCCCGACGACGACCGCGTGGCGGAGGCAAACTACGAACCGAAGTCAGTCTATGGGCTCGGTCACCCGCTCTATTACGAGAATGTGATCGAGACGTTGCAGGGTCGAGCTTCAGCCGCGACCGATGGTCGTGAGGGTCTCCGGTCGCTCGAGCTCCTGATCGCGCTCTATCTCTCTGCCCGCGACGGGCGTTCGGTGTCGCTCCCCCTCGATTACTGAGCGCGTCGAGCGCCCAGCACTTCGCGCCAGAACGCATCCGTCGCGCGGGCCACTGCCGCATCTACATAATGCTCGAGGACCCTGCGTCGTCCGGCCTGACCGAGCGTTCGGATCCGTGATGGATCGCTGACCAGTTCCTGGAGACGAACCAGAAACTCCTCGTCGTTGTCATACCCGATCCCCGCATCTCCAATGATCTCGGGCAGCGCGCCAGTTCGGGCGGCCACGACCGCCACTTCGTGTCCCATCGCATCGAGCATGACCTCGGACCATCCATCGACCCATGTGGGTGTGGCGCGTGAAGGGGCTACGAGACAGTCCACCTCCGACCAGAGGGCGGCGACCTGGCTCCGGCTGAGCACTCCGAGCCACCGGATGCGAGAGGCCAAGCCGAGTCGTTGGGCCAACCCTTCCAGGGCCTCCTGTTCGGGGCCGGTGCCCGCGACGTGAAGAGTCCAAGTTCCCATGAGTTGACCGCAAACCCGAAGAAGACTCTCCGCACCGCGCTCGGGCACCAGTCGCCCCACATAAGCCATCCTGAGACCGTCATGCGGCTCGCGGTGGGGCGGGCTTGGCGGGACTACGCCCACCGCAGGGAGGACGGCAGCCGGAACCCCCGGAGCCCCGGCACGCAGCAGCGCGGTTGCGAGGCTATTGATACCAGCCACACCGCTGGCGCGGCCGAGGGTGCGCAGGTAGCGTCGGTTGGCCAGGAAGCCTCGCTGCGTCGGCAGACTCTGGGTCGAGAAGAGCGTCAGGGGAATCCTGAGCCTCGCAGACTCCCGGCTCGTGGCATCGGCAGCCTGGGTGGTGGGCTCGGCCTCCACGGACACGAGATCTGGGCGTGTGTCCGTGAGGAGCCGGCGGATGGCTCTGCCACTCCACCGCAACGCGCTGGGGTCTGCCTCGGATCCACCCGAAACGGTGATAGGGGCGAACCGGACCCCCCCCTCCTCACCGGCCTTCCCTCCGGGAGTGGCGGCCACGATCGACCAGCCAAGGCCGGTGAGTTCTCGGAGCTTTCGGCGATGAGCCGGATCGGCAATCGAGGCGGAGAGGACGAGTGCACGCACGGGCGATATAATGTACTGGAGCAGGGCGAGTTCCAAGCTTTGAAGCTTTCTTCGGCATTCCTTCAATGCGTCCTCATTGACCGCCGTGTATCTTGGCAGGTGCGGCTTGGGGTAAGACCCGAGACCGCATGTCGAGGCCAATCGCGTGCCTTGACCACGCTGGGATGGCGCTTCAGCGTGCAGTGTCGGAAACCAGTCCGCGATATGGTGGTCCGATAGCGCCCACACCGGCGAACTGCGCGACCGCACGTCACGCAGGGATGGAAGCCGGAGCTCCCGATGCCGAGCCGCGAATCACAGTTCATGCGGCGGCCGACGGAAGAAGAACGAGGGGGTAACCTCTTGACTCCGGGTAGCCGGTGTGTACCGGGGCGGTCTGCCAAAGAGCAGATCGCCCCGGTCGTGTTTTTCCCACCACCGAGCACTCGCGGTATTATGCTGTGACGAGCAGCCTTGTTCATGACGCTGATGTCGGGAGACACCATGAGTCGACTCAACCGTCGGTCCTTTCTCCGGCACGCGGCCGGTGTCGCCGGGGCCAGCATGACCGGATTCGTTTCGCTCGGGGCGTGGGCCTGTAATCGTCACGACATACCAGGCGGCCAGATTCCCACAAGAGCCGTCGACGGTGCCTACGGGCCGTTGACTCCGGCGGGTGCAGAACTTTCACTTCCCGAGGGATTCCAGTACCGGAGATTTGGTCATGCAGGAGCGGTGATGTCCGACGGACTCCCGACCCCCGGTCTCCACGATGGGATGGCGGCATTCGCCCTCCCGAATGGCAACATCCGATTGATCCGAAATCACGAGGTCTTGCTCAGGGACGAGACCGCGCCGTTGCCCCAACCGGTCTATGACCCCGGTGCCGGGGGTGGGACGACCTCGCTCGAAATCGACCCGCGAACGAGAGACGTGGTCCGTCACTACGTCTCGCTGAGTGGGACCGCCAGGAATTGTGCCGGTGGACCGACTCCCTGGGGATCATGGCTGACCTGCGAGGAGATCGTCATCGGGCCGTTGTCGGAGTTGCCTGCTCCCGTGACTCCACGTGATAGTGCGAGTCAAAGGGTCAGAAAGCAGATACGGGAGCCACATGGCTATGTGTTCGAAGTGCCTGTGGACGCGGAAAGTCCCGTCCAGCCGGTCCCCTTGAAGGCGATGGGACGATTCGTACATGAGGCCATCGCCGTCGATCCGGCCACCGGGATCATCTACGAGACCGACGACGCGAGGACGGCAGGGTTCTATCGCTTTCTGCCCGACCGTCCGGGTCTGAATGGCGCGCGGGCCGATCTCTCCGCCGGTGGGCGTCTCGAGATGCTCGCCATCCGAGAGCAGCCCGACTACGACTGCTCCAAAGGCCAAACTGTCGGAACGTCTCTCCTCGTGTCGTGGGTACCGATCAACGATCCGGATCCTTCCGACGCCGAACGGAACCCGCTGGCGGTATTCCAGCAGGGGCGGGAGCAGGGCGCGGCCAGATTCACCAGGGTCGAGGGCTGTTGGTACGGCGAGGGCCAGATCTACTTCACCTGTACCGACGGTGGGGATGCAGGGAGGGGCCAGGTGTGGAGCTATCGCCCAGATGTCCAGGGCGGTGGGGGAATGCTGACCCTCGTTTTCGAGTCACCCGGCTCCGAGGTCCTGGACTATCCCGACAACCTGTGCGTGAGCCCGCGGGGTGGGATCCTGCTCTGCGAGGATGGTGGTGGTCAGAACTTCGTGCGCGGACTCACACCCACCGGGAGTCTGTTTGATTTTGCACTGAATCTCGAGAGCGATTCAGAGTTCGCCGGATCCACCTTCAGTCCTGATGGACGAACGCTGTTCTTGAATATCCAGAATCCAGGTGCGACCTTCGCGATATGGGGCCCATGGGAGCGTGGGTCGCTCTAGAACGCCCCGGGTCGTTCGACGTTTCTTCGATTACGTTTGAGAGTGATCGGGCCCTTAGCTCAGCGGTTAGAGCAGCGGACTCATAATCCGTCGGTCGTAGGTTCAAATCCTACAGGGCCCACTGTGGGTCGCACCTACCGGTGCGACCCCGTGTGGTCCCTGTAGGATCTGCGCCGGGTCCACGGCGTGACGCTGACCACGTCACACCGTGCTCCCTCCGCGTCAAATCCACGGCGATCCGAAGCGGTCCATGGAGGAAATGCGATGGGTCGGCGCCGTGGCGCTCACGCGTCCCCCGCGTCACTCTGGCCTGTAGAAAGGTGACACATGACGAAGCACATCCTGGCCGTTGCGATCGCGTTGTCGGCGTGTGGCGTTGAGCCGGCACCCGCTCCCGACCCCTCTCAGTTGATGGATGCCGACCGGGCTTTCGACGCAGCGGTCGCCGAAGGAGGCGCCGCAGCCTGGGCATCATGGTTCGCGGAGGATGGCGCAGTGCTGCGGGAAGGG